>JAFGRA010000090.1 GCA_016935415.1 Anaerolineales bacterium | reverse complement strand
CCTCCTTGGCAAACTATTTGGGCACACATTCCCAAGTTTACCTCGGAGGATATTGTTTCATCTAGATAGAACTAGCATAAGACCCTAATATGTCAATCTGTTAGGCTTTGGGTATTGTGAAGGTCACAGTTGTGCCCTGGCCTTCCTGGCTCTCGATGTGGGTGCGACCGCCGTGGGCTTGCACCAATGCATTGGCAATTGCCAGCCCTAAGCCACTGCCGCCCTGAGCGCGTGAGCGGGCTTTATCGGTGCGGTAGAAACGTTCTCCCAGGCGGGCCAGGTCATTTTGGGAGATGCCGACTCCGTGATCTCGGATCGCTACCTGGATGAAGGCGCCTGTGCTGTTTGAAACAAGCACCTGAATTTCATTCTCTGGTTGGGAATATTTAATGGCATTGTCCAGGATATTGATGACGACTTGCTCGATCCTATCCGGGTCGATTTGTACGCGTACATCTGGGGAGCGATTCTCAAAATGGATGTGGATATCTTTTTCGTCAGCCAGTGGCTCTAGTTTTTCGATCACGCGCGGGATGAGATCGTCCAGGTTCACTTGGGCCAGGCGCAAATTCAGGCTTTCCGAGTCGGCCAGGGAAAGGGTAAGCAGCTCGTTGACCATGCGAGTCAGACGGTCCGTTTCGGTTTCGATGGTTTCCAGAAAACGGTCGCGCACGCGCAGATCGTCGACCGCGCCCTCACGCAGCGTTTCGACCATGCCTTTGATCGAAGTCAGCGGGGTGCGTAGCTCATGGGAAACATTGGCGACGAAATCGGTCTGTGTTTGACGGGCGGCCTGGAGTTGTCCCGTCATCTGGTTGAACATTTTCCCCAGGTGACCGAGTTCATCCTTTGATTGTAAATCCACGCGGTAATCGAGCTGGCCTCCGGCGACTGCGCTGGTTGCCTTGGTTAATTTTTGAATGGGCTTGGTAATGGCGTTCGAGAAGAAAAATCCGGCAATGGCCGCCAGGACGGCCGCAATTGAGGTTGCCATCACCCAGCGGGCGCGCAGGTCGTCGAGCACAGTGAAGATGTCCTGGAGCGGTTGGCTGAGATAGATGATGCCTGCCAGTTCATCGCCGATGTAGGCCGGAGCGGCCAGGCGCATATACATTTGTTCGTCAATCTCGATGGTGTCACTGGCTTGCTCCCCAGATTGTGCGGTGGCAATGAGCGCGATGTTGACTTCGTCATCCAGTGCGATTCCACTGGCGTCGATCAGCACGTCCCCTTGTGGGTTGAGAATGCGGATGTGGGTGTTCAGTTGCGAACCGAGTTGAAGGGTGGCGTTTTGCAGGTAGTCCAGATCGAGAGTGTCCTGGCTTAAACCTTCCGCTGGCAGCTCGATGTTTTCGGCTTGCAAGGCGAGGTTGCTGAGGGCGTTCTGTTGCACAGCGTTAGAAAAAGGCGTCTGGTTTTCGATGGAAGGCCCGGCGAGGATAGACCCAGGCAGCAGCACCTGGGCGGTGAGCTGTGCCTGGGCAATCAAGCTGGTTTCTGTGGCAGAGAGAAAATATTGGCGCAGGAAAGAAAACAGCAGCAGCCCGGAGATACTCATTACCAGCAAGATAACGGCCAGGATAATGAAGATGAAGCGCACACGAATACTGAAAAACAAGGATTTCATCCGGGCATATCGTCCAGTTTGTAGCCCACACCGCGCACGGTGGCGATGATGCCTTCGGCGGGGTCAGATTGGTTCAATTTCTTGCGGACGCGTTTGATGAGCGCATCGACCACACGCGCATCGCCGTGATAATTGTAGCCCCAGACTTCTTCCAATAGGCGTTCACGGGTAAGTACCCGGCCAGGATGCAGGGCAAGATAGTAGAGCACATCGAACTCGAGTGTGGTCAAGCCGATGATTTGTTCGTCAAACAGCACGGAACGGCGACTTTCGTCGATTTGGAGTGTTCCAATCCGAATTACCCCGTCGCTTTCATGTTCGACTGGGGATGTAGTGCGACGCAGTACGTTCCTGACGCGCGCCAGCAATTCGCGCACACTGAACGGTTTTACCACGTAATCATCAGCGCCCAATTCCAAGCCAACCACGCGGTCGATTTCGTCCCCGCGGGCGGTGAGCATAATGATGGGTACATCGCGTTCCTTGCGCAGCGTGCGGCACACTTCCAGGCCATCGATCACTGGCAGCATCAAGTCAAGAATGATCAGGTCGGGGTTTTCCTGGCGGGCTTTCTGGATGGCCTCTTCGCCGTCGCGCGCCACAACCACATCATAGTGGGCTTGCTCCAGATTGTAGCTTAGCAGGTCGACGATGGGCGGTTCGTCATCAACGACGAGGATACGGGTATTTGCAGTCATAGTTATCACCGCTTCCATTGTACACAATCCTATGTCCAAAGGTAAAGCAGGAATGTGACAAGTCGGTGACAATATTTATTGGGGGAAAGGCAACACGAATAGCACGAATAAAACGAATACCATGAATTTGAATAACCATTCGTGCTATTTGCCAAATTGGGATTCGATTTTAGGCTGAGGGATTCCTAGCTAAAATCAGCCAGGATGCTCTCGATGAAGGCGTCTGGGTCGAAGGGTTGTAAATCTTCGGGGCCTTCGCCTAATCCGGCGAACAAGATCGGCAGGCCAAGCGTTTCCTGGATGGCGAAAGCCATGCCTCCACGGGCGGAAGAGTCGAGCTTGGCGAGGATCACGCCACTGACCTCTACGGCAGCTTTGAAAGCCTGGGCTTGCTGCAAGGCATTTTGCCCGGTGGTGGCATCCATTACCAACCAGACGGCATGGGGCGCGCCGGGTAACGCTTTGCCGGAGACGCGATAGACCTTCTTGAGTTCTTCCATCAGGTTGAAGCGCGTGTGCAGACGTCCGGCAGTGTCGATCAACAGTAGATCATCCTTGCGAGAGATGGCCGATTGCACGGCATCGTAGGTCACTGCTCCGGGGTCGCCTTCTGGCTGTCCGGCGATCACGCGTAGACCGAGGCGTTCACCCCAATGCTGCAACTGTTCGATGGCGGCGGCGCGATAGGTATCGGCGGCGGCTAAGAGCACCTGCTTGCCACTATCCTGGAAGCGTTTGCCAAGTTTGGCGATGCTGGTGGTCTTGCCGGAACCGTTCACGCCGACAACCAGTACCACGGCAGGTTTGTGGATGTCCAGGTCGAGGTGTGGCGGGCTTGCCAGGCGTGAACGCAGTTCCTGGCGCAAGCCTTCCTTGAGTTCGACGGCCTGCGTCCAGCCTTCTGCGTGTACCTTTTCTTTCAAGTTAGCGATGATGATTTCGGCGGTTTCGATGCCCAGGTCAGCCTGAACGAGCATAGCTTCCAGATCGTCCCAAGTTTCGGCGTCGATCTCGCTGGTGCCGAGTAAGTTGGCGATGCGGCCAAAGGTGGTTTTGCGAGTGCGGGCGAGGCCCTGTTTCCATTTGTCGAAGCGTTTGTCCATGGGGAAGATTATACATTACCCTGGAGATTCGTTTGTAGGAAGCATGTAAGAGCGTGGGAGTATGAGGAGCCAGGGAGCATGGGTGCTTGGAGGCGGGCGTCTCTGCGAGCCGCGAATTACAAATTGCAGATTGCATATTGCAGAACAAGTCGTTAATTGCCAATCCGGGATTTCGATTTTACGCATATCGATTCTCGAATCACGGCGGAATCGCTGAATGCTATCCACTGTCAACTGCCTACTGCCTACTATAACTGTTATAATCACCGCATGAAATCTGGCAAACTGACACATGTGGACGAAAGCGGCAAGGCTCGTATGGTTGATGTCGGTGCCAAGCCGGAAACTGAGCGTTTGGCCATCGCTGAAGGCGAAGTAGTGATGAAGCCGGAGACACTGGCCTTGATCCGGGCGGGAGCACTCAAGAAGGGGGACGTGCTGACCGTGGCGCAGGTGGCCGGGATCAGCGGTGCCAAGCGCACATCCGATTTGATCCCATTCTGTCATCCGCTGCCGCTCAACCATGTCTCGGTTGATTTCGTCCTGGACGATGAATTGCCGGGGGTGCGCATCACAGCGACGGCCAAAACGACCGGCAAGACTGGTGTAGAGATGGAAGCGTTGACGGCGGTTTCGATTGCGGCGCTGACGGTGTACGACATGGCGAAAGCAGCCGAAAAGACGATGCGTATCCAGAATGTGCGTCTGGTGCGCAAAACCGGCGGGCAGAGTGGCGACGTGCAAAACGATTAATGGTAGGTGATGATGAATACAGTAAAGGTGCTTTTCTTTGCGAATTTGCGTGAAAAGGCGGGAGTGAAAGAAATTGAACTAGAACTTTCGGGCGACTTGCGTGTAGCCGAATTCAAGAAAGCGATGGCGGAGACCTATCCTGCTTTACGCGAGAGCATGCCGACGGTGCTGGTCTCGGTGAATAAAGAATATGCCTTTGATGAAGATATGATCCCGGAAGGGGCGGAGATCGCCCTGTTCCCGCCGGTGAGTGGGGGGACGGATGCCGAGTCGCCAACGATCTTTATGATCACCAATGATGAATTGGACCTCAATCAAATCCTGTCACAGATTACATTACCGAGCACGGGAGCGGCTTGTTTCTTTACCGGCATGGTGCGCGGGGTGACCGCGCGTGGCGATGCCCACGAAACCGAATTCCTGGAATACGAAGCGTATGTGCCGATGGCGGAAGCCAAAATGAAGCAGGTGGCCGAGGAAATTCGGGTGAAATGGGATTCTGTAGAGGGAATCGCTATCGTGCAGCGTATCGGCAAGCTGTACCCGGAAACGCCTACCGTATTGATCGCCTGCACGGCCGGACATCGTGATACCGGCGTGTTCGAAGCGGCGCGTTATGGTATCGACCGCCTCAAGCAGATCGTGCCGATCTGGAAAAAAGAGGTTGGCCCTGATGGCCAAGAATGGGTGGAAGGGGATTACGTTCCAGAACCGGGGGAGTAATAGCGAGTAGGCGAGTAACCATCCAGGAAACTTATCACTAAACCCTTGGTGACTTCCCTGGAGATAAGGTAAAATATCAGAGTCGAAAACAGTAATTGAACTGATGGATCGCTAGCCACTCGACAGATGTGGGGTGGCTGGCGTTCCCTGAGTTCCGGGAGGTTGTCATGGTGAAGGCTCAGGAGAATATTCCTGTTGAATCCCCGCAACAATTTGCAAAGCGTTTGGGATTGAATTTTTCCAATCCGTTGCTGCTTAGCAGAGCGCTCACGCATCGTTCGTATTTGAACGAGCACCCAGAGGCGCTGGAAGACAACGAACGCATGGAATTTCTTGGGGATGCAGTCCTGGATTTTGTGGTCGGGGCGTGGTTGTATAATTCTTTCCCCGAAATGTCCGAAGGGGATATGACGCGTCTGCGCGCCGCGCTGGTGAAAACCGAACAGTTGGCCGAATTTGCCGATGATATCGAGATGGGACTGGCGCTGCGACTTGGGCGCGGCGAGCAAGATAGCGGCGGTCGTACCCGGCCAGCGATGTTGTGCGCTTGTTTCGAAGCGTTGATTGGTGCCATGTACCTGGATTCTGGAATCGTGACAGTGGAAAAGTTTACAGCATTAATGCTAGAGGAAGCTGCCGACCGGATTTTAGCCGGGCATCACGACCGCGACCCCAAGAGCTTGTTGCAGGAGTGGGCGCAGTCACAGGGCTACAGCGCCCCACATTACAAGATCATTTCTGAAAACGGCCCAGACCACGAGAAAATTTTCGAGGTGGAAGTGCTCATCAATGGAGAAGCATACGGGCGCGGGATCGGCCGTAGCAAGCAGGCTGCCAGCAAAGTTGCCGCACGGCTGGTCTTGAAAGAGCTTTTTTAGGTAACTGATCGTTTTTTTGACGTGTTTTACAAAAATCATGGACGGTCAGTTCCTTTGGTAAATGTCTTTGTAGGTATTTTTCTTTTACAGAATCTTTTGGGCATTTACTCATCCCCGTAGTTCACTGCACAAATCATTTTTTGTTAGTAGAGGTTATTACCTTTTATGCCGAGTCGTCTTAAATCGCTAGAATTGAACGGATACAAAACATTTGCCAGCCGTACGGACTTTGAGTTCGCGGATACGATCACGGCCATTGTTGGTCCGAATGGTTCCGGAAAATCGAACGTGGCTGACTCGCTGCGTTGGGTGTTGGGAGAGCAATCCTATAACCTGCTGCGTGGCCGCAAAACCGACGATATGATCTTTTCGGGATCAGAGCTGCGCCCGCGCGCCGGCATGGCTTCGGCAACGATTGTGTTCGATAACAGCGACGGCTGGCTGCCGATTGATTTTTCCGAGGTTTCGATTGCCCGGCGGGCTTATCGCGATGGGCAGAATGAATATCTGATCAACAACCAGAAGGTGCGCTTGCGCGATGTGAACGAAATCCTGGCGCAGTCCGGTTTGTCTGAACGCACCTATACCGTGATTGGCCAAGGTTTGGTCGATACAGCGCTTTCTTTGAAGGCAGAAGAACGCCGCCGCTTGTTCGAAGAAGCGGCTGGGATTGGTTTGTATCGCAGTCGTAAGGAACAGGCCCTGCGTCGATTGGATACGACCAAGCGTAACTTGGAGCGTGTCGAGGATATCCTGGCAGAATTACGCCCCCGCTTACGCAGCTTGCAGCGCCAGGCGCGCCGGGCAGAGGAATATGAGCAGATCAGAACTGACCTGCGTGAAATCTTGCGGGAGTGGTATGGTTTCCACTGGCATCGGTCACAGCGTGAACTGCTCGAAGCACGCACGCATGCCCAGGTCCAGGAAGAGCATTTGGCGGAGGCACAGAAAACTCAGGAAGAACTATCTGGCCGCTTGACCACCACGCGTGACCATATCAACAGCTTGCGGATGCAGTTGAATTCGTGGCATCGCCAATTATCGCAACTGCACACTAATCGGGAAGAGACCAGCCGTGATCTGGCTGTGAATGATGAACGACAGCGCTCGCTGGTGAACCAGCGCAACAACCTGGAAGCAGAACGCGAGCGCGTTGCACAGGAATTGGGTCGCATTCAGGCTCAATTACGAGAAGCTGAAGTCGATGTACAGCGTCTGGTCGATGACCATAAACAAGCTGAGGAGCAGGTTTCGGCGGCGCGTCAGGTGTTGCAAGAGCGGCAGGCGGCACGCGCGACATTAGAAGCCGAAATCCAGTCTATCCGCAGGCAAATTGATGAACGCAATAGCAGCCGGGTTTCTGCACTGGCACGTAAATCCGAGCTTGAGGGGCGCGTCGAACGTTATCAAGAGAATAAAGCATCCATTGAAAAAGAGACCAGTGCCGCCGAAGGCGCGGTGCGATCCCTGCATGCTGAATTACGGCAGGCTGAAGCCGCCCAGGAGCAGGCTGAGATCGCTTTACAGCAGGCTGAGATCGATTTGCAGCGTATGCAAACCAAACTTCAGGTCAATGAGGAAGCGCGAAAAACTACACAAGCGGATATCTCGAATCAGGAAAGTAAGATCGCCAGAATCGAAGCGCAGTTGGAAGTGCTGGAACAAGCCGAGCGCGCTTTAGCCGGATATGCCTCTGGAGCACGCGTCTTACTGGAGGCTGCCAAGCAAAATCAATTGCAGGGTGTCAAGGGCGCGATTTCTAATTTCCTGGAGGTTCCGGCTGCTTACGAGAAAGCGATTGCAGCCGCGTTGGGGCAGTATGTCGATGCGATTTTGCTGGATACGGGCGGGAGTCTGGATCAGGCGCTTGGCCTGGTTACAAAGGAGAACTCGCGTGCGGCCTTGCTGCCGCTGAGTGGGGTAAAGCCACCGGAAGCAATGGCGGTACCAAACTTCGACGGCTGTTTGGGATTGGCTGCCGACCTGGTGAAAGCACCGGCCGAGTTCCGCCCGGTCGTCGATTTATTATTGGGGCATGTTTTGATTGTGGAGAGCCGTGCGGTGGCACGCCGAATCGTGACCCAGATGGATGAAAATCCGGTTGCGGTCACGCTGCAAGGCGAAGTTTTCTACAGCTCGGGGGCGATCATTGTCAATGCCGAAGGTGGCGGTGGTATGTTGAGCCGCCCGCGTCAACGTAAAGACCTGAGTGAAAATTTAGCGAAGGTGCAGACTGAATTGGCTGGTTTTCAGGAAAAATTGGCAGCACTAATACAGGAGAATGAAAAACTGTCGGCGGAAAGGTCGCAATTAGAAGCTGACGTGCGTAGCGCCAGGGAGGCCGACAAGTTCGCGCGGGGACATACCCGCGAGTTTTCCTTGCAGGTGGAGCAGGCCCGCCGCCAACTGGCGTGGCAGCAGAACCGGCTGGAAGAACAGGCCAATGAAACTGCCCAGGCTATCGAGGAGATCGACCAGATCAACCAGGCGATTTCCCGGGCTGAATCCGAGACCGTGGCTGCTGAAGAAAATTTGAAGGAAAAGAATAATGCTTTGGCAGGGTTTTCTTTAAATGAGCAGTTTTCACAAGTGTCGCATTGGGAAGCGCAGGTTGCGATTAGTAGAAATGCACTCAATGCTATGCAGGAACGCAAAGATGAAATCCAGCGTGATACGAATGCGCTAAGAACCCGGTTGGCCGGGATTGAAACCGGTATCTCTCAGGCAGATGCGCGCCAGACAGAATTGCGAGAAGAGATCGCCGGGCTACGCCAATCGGAGGGACAGGTCGGCGGCAATATTGGTGAGATCCATAAATTGATCGAACCAGCCGAAAAAGAATTGACCCAGGCTGAAGCGGAACAGGAAGGTGTTGAGCAGGATGAAGCCAAGGCGCGCCAGGAATTGAGTATGGTCGAGCGTCGGCATACGCAGGCCCAAATTGCCTTGGCCCGCCACCAGGAAGGCTTGGAAGGGCTGCGCCAGCGCATCGAAGATGACTTTGGTCTGGTTGCTTTCGAGTATGATGAAAAAATCTCTGGACCAACGCCGCTGCCATTTGCGGGGCTGGTGGAACACCTGCCGGTGGTCGATGAGTTATCTGATGATGTTGAGCAAACGCTCAAACGCCAGCGCGCTCAATTACGCCGCATGGGTTCGATCAACCCGGAGGCGCAAGGCGAATATCAGGAAGTGCGGGAGCGCGTTGATTTCCTGACCTCGCAATCTGAGGACCTGCGTAAGGCAGAGGAAGGTATCATGCAAGTGCTCGCCGAACTGGATGCTTTGATGGAGCGCGAATTTCGTAAGACTTTCGATGTCGTTGCCGGAGAATTCAAGGATATCTTTACCCGCTTGTTTGACGGTGGGGCGGCGCGCTTGATCCTGACCGATGAGGAAGATTTGTCCAATTCAGGGATCGACATCGAAGCTCGCTTGCCCGGCAAGCGCTCTCAGCGGCTGGCGCTGCTTTCCGGTGGTGAGCGCAGCCTGACCGCAGCAGCTTTGGTATTCTCGCTGCTCAAAGCCTCTCCGACGCCGTTTTGTGTGATGGATGAGGTCGATGCCATGCTCGATGAGGCCAACGTTGGGCGCTTCCGCGATATCCTGGTTGAACTGAGCCACCAGACGCAGTTTGTGATCATCACCCACAACCGCAATACCGTGCAGGCTGCGGATATTATCTATGGCATCACAATGGGGCGCGATACCGCCAGCCGCATGATCAGCTTGAAGTTCGACGAGGTTGATGATCGCTACTCATCGCGATAATTGCAGCGTGTTTTCTCTAATCTAATCAATTGGATGGTTTTAGGAGCGATCGACTGGCCGCTCCTATTTTTATTAACTTTTTGTTAGATTCATTGCGTGCGTATTTTGGGACGCGACCCAATTTTTCTTTTCTCGTATAGTAAGGTAGAAAGTAAATACTGGATTATTGAAGAAGGAGATTTTTGCAATGACCGTATCTGAACGAAAAGTTTTACGCCGCTCACGCAGAAATCGTGTGCTGGCCGGTGTTTGTGGCGGCCTGGGTGAATTCTTTGGAATCAGCGCATTCTGGTTTCGCCTGGCTTTCTTGATCCTGTTTCTGCCCGGTGGTTTGCCAGGATTGGTGCCCTACATCGTTTTGTGGATCGTGATCCCTAGAGCGTAAGCGCGTAAATAAAGAAATGAAAAACCGGAGGCCATGACCTCCGGTTCGGTGTTTAAAGTGCTGTGATTGCTTTTTACGGGGTGGTGCTTTCTGGCGTAGGGATCACCGCAGGCTGTGCTTCCCTGACAGATTGAACAAGGTCGGCCGGTAGTGAGGGTTCGCTTGGGGTGCGGTCGAGCAAGTAATCCTTGACTTCAACCTCGCCATCGTTGCGGAGTTCTTCTAAAAGCGTTTGCAGCGTGACGGTGGCCAACCGGCTGATCTCGGATTCGGAAAGGGGCTGATCTTCGTGTCCCAATACCTGAATGATGTGGTAACCAAAATCGGTTTGCACCGGGCCAACCGTTTCACCGACTTCAGCCGCGAAGGAAGCTTCGGAGAAGGCATCTACCATGATCTGGCGATTGAACCAGCCCAGATCGCCACCCAGGTCTTTATTGCTGGTATCCAGGGATACTTCTGCTGCGATGGTTGCCCAGTCTTCACCACTGGCGAGCCGGTCAAGTACATCCTGGGCTTCCGCTTCGGTTTCAACGAGGATGTGGCGCGCCCAGACACGTTCCTCTGCCTTGTCGACATCATTTTGCTTGATATCTGCTAACAGTTTCTGTGTGTAGATGTCTTCCTCCGCAATGGAGCGGAAATCATCTAAGGTCAGCGTGGTCTGCATATCTTCGTCAAGGAAAGTGAGATAGTCGTTGACCTGTTCCTGGTAGGCTTCAAAGGTATACGGCGTCGCGGTGTAGGTGGCGGTAGGTTCCGGGCCTTCTGTTGGTGCTGGAGTGGGTTCCAGGTCT
Organism: Anaerolineales bacterium; assembly: GCA_016935415.1. Classification (GTDB taxonomy): domain Bacteria; phylum Chloroflexota; class Anaerolineae; order Anaerolineales; family UBA11579; genus JAFGRA01. Next base: position 19,030 of record JAFGRA010000090.1, on the reverse strand, counting down.
GGGTCTGGTGTGGCGGTAGGAGCATCGGTAGCCGTAGGGAAGGGGGTCCATGTCGGGGTGAGCGTAATCAGCGCTAACTGCGTGGTTGATAACGTTGCAGTAGGCGGCACGACCGCGGTGTTTGTGGGCGTGGGGGTGCCATTTGGAAAGTAGCCAAACAACTCTTGTACCCTGGTTTCGATTTCTTCATCGCTGACCGTTATGCCGCGGCGCTGTGCTTCTTCGCGGATCAAGATGCTGTCAATCATTTTGTCAACTACATCCTGTCCCAGAGCACCGCTGTTCTCAAGCTGTGTATCGATTTGAAGCAACCCGGACTGAACTTGGGTGAAAAGATCTGCGCTCGAAGCGAACATTTCCAGCATCTGGTAACTTTGATAGTAGTTATTGATGAGATTTACCCGTTCGTAACGCACCCGATTCTGATAATCGGTGGTACTGATTTCTTGGCCATTGGCGATCGCTACCGGCTGACTGGGTTTAATTACATTCTCGAAGAGCACTCCGCCAATCACGACCAGAAATACGGACGAAATCATCACGATTGCAATAATCACGATGAGGCGATTTTGTAACCGCTCGCGCTCGACCCGCGCCATTTTTTTACGGTTTGGTGCTTGTTTCTTTCGGGTTTCTTTTGCCATGTCTTTTCGACCTTCAAAAATCTAGGGCATAGGGTGTGTTTACCTATGCCCTAGAACTGTTCGTTGAGTTTGTTATCGAAGCTGATCGCCAGTGAATGGAAGCAGGGCGATATGCCGAGCGCGTTTCACAGCTACGGCAACTTTGCGTTGGTGTTTTGCGCAAGCGCCGGTCTGGCGGCGGGAGCGGATCTTGCCGTCTTCGGTGACGTAATTCTTCATCAGATCGGTGTTTTTATAATCGATAACAATATTTTTATCTGTACAAAATTGGCATACACGCGGTCGAGAATAGAAACGTCTACGACCGCCGCCTGATGATCTCCTGTTGTTTCGTTCTGCCATTGTTAACTCCTTATTATCATTTAGGCAGTAAAAAAATTGATACCTGGTTTATCGTACTCGCAGGCTAGAAGGGGAACTCGTCTTCGATGTTTTCTTCGTCGCTGAAGCTGTCCGGCAGATCCTCTTCGGTTTCTTTTTCTTGGTCTCGCCGGCGCTCGCCCAGCATAACCATCTCTTTGGCGATGATCTCGGTGGTCGTACGCTTATTGCCGTCATCATCTTCCCAGCGGCGGGTTTGCAAACGACCTTCGATATACACCTGACGGCCTTTGCTGAGGTACTGCTTGCAAATCTCTGCCAGGCTGCCCCAGGTAACCACATTAAACCACTCGGTTTCCGAGTGTTGTTCTCCATCAGCGGACTTCCAGGAGCGGCTGGTAGCAACGCTAAATGTGGTAACTGGGCGTCCAGAAGGGGTGTAGCGCATTTCCGGATCGCGGCCCAGGTGACCGATTATCATGACTTTGTTAAGTCCTCTGCTCATTTTTGTTCCCTTTCAAAATCCATACAAACGAATTAACCAGCGGTACTATTCTTCTTTGGCGATGATCAAGAAACGCATAACCGGTTCTAATAGACGCAGGTTACGTTCCAATTCAACGCAGAATTCAGGGGACATTTCAGTTTCGAGCAGTACGTACTGACCTTCGGTTTGCTTGCGAATTTCGTAAGCGAGCTTCCGCTTTCCCCACAAGTCAACCTTGACCACGTTGCCCCCGGCTTCGGCGATCCAACCTTGGATGCGTTCGTTGATCTCGCCAAAAGCTGTTTCGTCCAAATCGGGATGGACGATATAAGTCACCTCATATTGGCGCATGTCTGGTCCTCCTTTCCTCGGGATTGCCCCTGAACATGGTCAGAGGCGGAAAGCAAGCCACGCATCGCGTGGCTTGATGCAGGAAGTTTAGCACAAAGACGCACTTTTGCCAAGTGCAGGCTTAGCCTTTTTCGGAGATGGCAACGAATTCGAATTTGATCGTGACAAGCTCTTCGGCCTGGAGAACTCCGGCGATGGAGGGCGGGACGATGTCGAAATCCGGCATCAACAGATAACCGATGGCCTGTCCTGAAAGCTGTTCATCGTTGACGTTGACAGTAACATCAAAGGTGATTTGCCGGGTGACGCCGTGAACGGTAAGGTCACCGGTAACGGTGAAACTCACCTCTCGGCCTTCCTGGTAGCTGCTGGGCAGCCCGGTCAGCGCGGTGGGGATGAAGGTCGCCAGTGGATATTGCTCGGATTCGAGCCAATATTTGCGGAGGCTGGCGTCCCTTTGCTCTGAATCGGACTGGAAGGTGCTGATATTGATGCTCAGCGGGCCGATGTTGGAGTTTTGGGGATTATCGAGGTCAACGTAAACCGTGCCGGAAACCGAACTTGTGCGGCCGGTGGCAGTGTGATAGCGGTTACCTTCGTCGAGCAGGGTTTCGCCGACCTCATAGATCACAACCGAATGATCGGAGGCGATCACATAGGGGATCAGATCGGGATTGACCGTGGGTGAACGCGCTGGAGTGATGGCCGCGGCTTGAGTGGCCGCAGTTTGCGTTGAAGAGCCTGGGGTACTGCCAAAGGTAATCGTCCCAGTTGGAGTTGGCGTTGGTTCCGGGGTTGCGCCGGGGAGGTTGCAGGCAAGCATGCAGAGGGTGAGAAGGAGACCGATAAAGGAGAGTTTCCAGTTCCGAGTGCTGGTCACAAGCGAACAACCTCTAATCTCTGCATATGTAAATCTTATTTCAGGGTCATTAGATAATCGACCAGGGCGGTGTATTCCTCTGTGGTGATCTGCCCCTTCATGTTCTGCGGCATTACGTTGGGATAGTCTTCCAGGTCGAACGTGGTTGGGTCGACAAGCATAGCTTCGATGTATTCCTGGGCAGATTTGTCAGGCAGGCGGGTTTCGGCGATAGTGGCAATGTGCGGCAGCGCCGGGCCGACGATGGTTTGGTCTTCTTCGAGCGAGTGGCAGGTAGCGCACTTTTGCATAAAGACCTGTTTACCCAAGTCGTTGTTGGTTTGGCTGACGGTCTCGCTGCCGCCTGCGCAGGCGCTGAATGTAAATGCAGTAATTATTAGTGAAGCGATTAGATTGAGGTGTAATTTTTTATTGGGTTTCATTTTCCTAATCTTCTTGAAGTTCGACATAAATGCGTTTATTAATCTTGCCTTTGCTTTTGTAATCGGTGACCTGGATGCGGCCGACTTCGGCAGTGTTCTTGACATGCGTGCCGCCATCGGCTTGCAGGTCTAGTCCGACGATCTCGATCGTGCGCACTTCTTTAATGCCTTCAGGCAGCAGGTTGATCTTGGTGCGGATCAGGTCGGGGATCTGGAAGGCTTCCGCACGCGGCAGAATGGCGACTTTTACATCGCGGCCCTTTTCGACTTCGACGTTGATGGCATTGGTGATCTCTTCCACCAGTTCTTTTTGCATGGACTCGAACTCGAAATCCATGCGGCCTTTGAGCGGGTCCATATTGCCGCCGGTAACCTGCGCGCCATAGTCCCGGAAAACCACACCGCAGAGGATGTGCATGGCAGTGTGGGTGCGCATCAGTTGGTAGCGGTGTTCCCAATCGATCTGGCCGTGCACAGGGGTGCCAACTGCGGGTAAGGCATCGTCACCTGCGAGGATATGGACGTATTCCCCATCAATGCGCTTGAGCCGGCTGACCGGATAGGTTTTATCGCCGATTGTCAGCGTTCCGGCATCAGCAGGCTGGCCACCTCCACCGGGGTAAAAAGCGGTTTTGTCCAGTACAACGCCGTGATTATCTTCGGCTACGGCGACTATTTCAGCATCGAATGATTGCAAATAACTATCGGTTTGATAAAGTAGTTCTGTCATTGTGCGCCTCCTTCAGAGCGTGGTTGTATTGTAGCGTAGTTGGAGATGGCGTGCAAGCAGGGAGACAAGATGCAAGTTGCAGGATATAGATTGAAAATTACAGATTGCAAAACGGGTGTAATTACAGCCGTGGGTACGGCTTTCAGAGCAAAGGTCTCAGGCGACCGGAGCGATGCATTGTTGGGTGTTGTTGGCCGGACTGTTGACGAAGCGTGAAACGGGATGGAAGACCATCTCCATGGCTGGATAGGGCTTGAGCAGCGGATCGAGCTTGTCGGCGGAGACTTCATTCGGGGTGAGCCAGAGATCGTAGCTATTCGGTGATAGGATCACGGGCATGCGGTTGTGCAGTTGGGCGATCTTCTCGTTGGGTTCGGTGGTGATAATGGTTGCCGACTTGACTTCTGAGCCATCGGGCGAATACCAGGTTTCCCACAGGCCGGCAAAGGTGAAAGGTTCCTGGGATTCGAGGGTGATATAGAAGGGTGTTTTGGCAGAATCGCCGGGTTGTTTGTGCCATTCATAGAAGCCGTCTGCCAGGATCAGGCAGCGCCGGCGTTTGTAAGCAGCGCGAAAGGATGGCTTTTCGGCCACGGTTTCGCCGCGGGCGTTAATCATGCGGTTGCCGATCTTGGGGTCTTTGGCCCAGGAGGGTATCAATCCCCACACGAAGAAATCGAGTTTGTTCTCACCGGTATTGGGAACCACGGCAATGGGTTGAGATGGAGAGACGTTGTAAGAGGGTGCCATTTCGGCTGGAACTTCCAGCCAGGGGAATGCCTCTTTGATGTCGACGGGGTCAGCGGTCAAGGTAAATCTTCCACACATAAAAAATTCTCCACGAGTAAGTTGGTTTTCAGCGCGTTGTTGGTGGGGCAGTGAGATTGTTTGTTATAACGGAATAGTAGATTGTATAAGAGCGCAGTCTGCCCTTACATTTGTATTAGCAGATATTATAAACTGTAATTGGAGCCAATTACAGCATTTGCAACTGGTAGGCCGGGCGTTTGCCGTCCAGTAGGATGAAGGGTGCGGCGCGTTTGGCGATGATACCGAGTTTATTGAGATCGCCCAATTCGCGCAGGTTGCCAGTGCGCCGGGCATTCAAAATCGCGGTGGCGCCTTTGGGACCGATGCCGGGGATTTGGAGCAATTGCTGCCGGTTGGCGCGGTTGACTTCTACTGGAGCGTGTTGGAGGCTGGATTTGGCCCAGGCCAATTTGGGGTCTTCGCCCAACGGCAAGTTGCCGGATGGATCGAAGGGCATGTCTTCCAGGCTGAAGCCGTAATCGCGCAGCAGGTAGGAGGACTGGTAGAGGCGGTGTTGGCGTAGAGGATCGGTGGGGGTGTGGTTTTCAAGCGGGGTGTCCTGGATGGGACTGAAAGCTGAGAAATAGACGCGTTTCAGGCTGGCCTGCCGGATCAGGTACTCGGATGTCGCCAACAACTCCAGGTCGGATTCGCCGACCGCGCCGACAACGAATTGGGTGGTGGAGGAAGGCCAGCGCCCGTTCCAGGTGCGGTAGGGGGCCTGGTTCTGGCGGATTTCTTCGGCCCACTTCAAAGGCTGTAACAACTCTTCAGTAAACATTTTGAGCGGAGCCAGAGCTTGCAGACGTTTGGTGTTGGGCGCTTCCAGGTTAATGGAGATGCGGCTGGCAAGCTGCATGGCACGTTCTACTTGGGCGCGTTCGGCTCCGGGCATGATCTTGAGGTGCAGGTAGCCGCGGTATCCTAATTTGTTGCGTAGGATGTCTGCCGTATCCAGGAGTTTATCCTGGGTGCGCATGCCACCGCCGATGATGCCGGAACTGAGGAACATACCTTCGACCTGTTGGGCTTTGTGCAGTTTTAGGAAAGTGTGGGCAAGTTCTTCCGGTTTGAAGGTGGCGCGGCGTAGATCGCGCCCGGCCCGGAAGGGGCAATAGTAGCAGTTGCGCTCGCAGGCCGACGTCACCATCGTCTTGAGCAGCTTGATGCGCTTGCCGTTCGGCATTTGGGCTTCGGAGATGGGGATGTTTTTCAGCTTTTCAGGGCTGATGACCGGTTCACAAACCAAAGGTTCGTGCCCATCTGCTTCCAGGTGCATTTCGGAAGATAAAAGCTTTAATCGGTCTAAGTGTTCCATGCTTTAATTATAGAACAAATGTACGATTTGTCAATTGATTTTGGGGAGAAGAAAATGCGTTATGATTTTAGGAATGATAAAAGTTGAAATTCCTGAGCAATTGAGCGATGCTTTGCGAAATGTCCGGCGGGTGGTGGTGCTCACCGGAGCAGGCGTTTCGGCGGAGAGCAATATCCCTACTTTCCGCGAAGCGCAAACCGGACTTTGGGAAAAGTATGATCCGACTGAACTGGCTACACCGCAAGCGTTTAACTGCAACCCGCGCCTGGTTTGGGATTGGTACCGCTGGCGGCGTGAACTTATCAGCGCAGCTAAACCGAATCCCGGACATTTGGCCTTGGTTGAGATGGAAGCCCACATCCCGGAATTTACGCTGGTTACTCAAAACGTGGATGGCCTGCACCGTAGGGCGGGCAGCAAAAATGTGCTCGAGCTGCATGGCAACATCATGTTGACCAAGTGTTTTGACTGTGGGCGTGGTGTAGAAATTGAAGCAGGGAACCCTGGTGAACTACCGCGCTGCCGAGATTGTGGCGGGTTGCTGCGGCCGGATGTAGTCTGGTTTGGGGAGAATCTGCCAGCCGCGGCGATCGAGGGGGCGATGCAGGCCGCTAGGCAGGCGGAGGTCTTCTTCTCGATTGGCACCTCTGCTTTGGTGCAACCGGCAGCATCCTTGCCGTTGTATGCGATTCAGGGTGGGGCTACAGTGGTCGAGGTTAACCCGGCTGAAACGCCGTTGAGTGCCCAGGTGCAGTTTGTGTTGCGCGGCCCGGCGGGTGAGGTTTTGCCTGCGCTGGTAAAGGTGGTTTGGGAATGAGGGATATGGGTTTAGTCTTCGCTTGGTAGAGCCAGGGTGACGCGGGTGTATTCACCGGGGAGACTTTCAATGGAGAGTTCACCACCTAGCACAGCCATCATCGTGCTGTGCAGCGCCAATCCTTGGCCGCTCCCATTATCATTTTGTTGATTCTCAATCAGGCCGACGCCGTTATCCTGGATGCTGATCTCCAGTCCTTGATTCCACTGCATCCCTACGGCCAAGGTGAGGGCTGTGGTCTGATCGGTTTTGCGTCCATGCCGGGCGGCGTTGCGGATCGCTTCGCGGGCAGCATAATACAATACCTCAGTCGCCAACGGAGAGATCGAATTAACCTTACCTTCGATGTCGGAGTCAATTTGCCAGACAACATCTTCAAAATCAGTGCTGAATTCTTTGGAGACAAGCTGCTGCAAAGCGCGGCCCAGCCCTAGATTTGCCAGTTCTGGCAGGGCTGTGGCGGGCATTTCGTGCAGCAAGTCGGAAATCTTGCGGTGGATGTCTCCGAGTAGATCTACGGCTTCGGTGATGTTTTCCGGCGTCCCACCTTTGGCGCTGACCAGTTTGAGCATGGCGGTGTGCACCTGCTGTAAGACATCGTCGTGCAGGATGCGGCGGGAACGCTGGTCGATGATCTGAGTTTCGGCCAGGCGCTCGCGCTGCAAGACCATCAGGCGTTGGGCAACCTCGGCGCTGGCCTTATTGTCAATCAGGCGTTCGGCGGTATTCTGAGCAATCTCGATCTCCTCCTGGGTATACAGGCCGCCGTCACGTTTCTCGCCCAATAGCAATACACCAATCAGGCCGCGCTCGCTCCACAATGGCACGGCCCAGACTGCCCCGCCGTAAGTGGCGGCGTCGACAGGCACGGCGCGCGGCCCGGAAGTGGAGAACTGGGTAGTAATCTCATGCAGCGATGACGGGTCAGATTTGATGTGCTGCGGATAAGTCAGAGGTGGGCCGGTGAAAGTCGAGAGCGGCCCCAGGGCGTTTAGGTAGGCGACCTTAGCGCCGATCACTTCTTCACAGAGTGCATTGAAGGGTGTCTGGATGTCGACTTCGGCCGGAGTGGATTTGGTCTGGGTAAGAATTTGCTCGAACAGACGCTGGCTGACCATGAAGGGGCGCAGATGGTCAATGTAGCGTTCGCGTTCGGTGTAGGAACGCCAACTGAGCAAAGCATAGAAGACGGTCATCAAGATAGCGGTGAGCAACAACAGGAAGATGGTCCGCAGATTTAGCACCAGGCTCAACCCGGCAATCGCACCATAGCCAACTGCCAGAATGATGGCATTGCGCCAATAGCGCAGCAAGCCGCGCCGGGGAAGCGTCTTGCCGGTGAAGATTTCGTAAGCAACGATGGCCTGCCCGATCAGGATGATCGCCAGGCAGATCAGGCTGGCAATTGCCAGGTCGAAGCCGCCCAGCACATTGAGTTGGCGTTGGTAATAGAATAACCGCCCGGAATTCTGGACAACCCAGGACATGGCGCCAATTACGATCAGACTGACCAGGATCAGGGAAACCGACACGCCAATCAGCCAGGGACGAGCGCGCAGCCGGGCTAGATCGCCCATGGCGCGGTTGGTTGGGCCGGGGTTACTGAGCGCGTCCAACGCCAGGAAAATACATAGGATGATGTATATGGTATAGACCGGGAAGATCACCGGGACGCCAGCAATTGAGGGGAGTGCGGATAGATTCAAGCTGGCGACATCAAGCAGGGAGGGAATCGGGCTGAAAATGAACAACATGCTGAACAACAGCAACGACCAGAGAACAGTCAGTCCAAACCAGAAAATATGCCGGCGGAATAACTTGGTGTGGTGGTCGTTCCAAAGGCCTACGTACCACAACACCATTACATACCAGGCAAAAGGCAAGATGACCAGTGGTCCCCAGCTGAGATACCACCAGAAAGGCAGGCCTTGTGTAGGGAAGGTTGGGGCGAGCCCCACAATGGCGGTGTGACTGACAAAAAATACGCCGCCCACCAACAGGCCAAGCCCCGCCATCCACGATCCCCAGGTACGGCGTTCGGCATTCAGCAACAGCGTGAAGCCCAGCCACAAGAGCAGGATGGTGTTGGCAAGCGAGATGGAAGTGATCGCCCAATCCAGCCAGAAATTACCGGTCATTGATCTTCCCAGCGCTCCCATTCGCTGCGTTCGTTGAATTCCCAGGCGATACCGTCTTCGTCCCATTGCAGCATTTTGCCGATGCGGGCGATAATGGCGGCGCGCGTACGGGCGATCTTCTCATCCGTGGTGGTCGCGTTTAGCCCCCAGGCGGCGTAGATCTGCCCGTTGGTGCGGCTGATGGTGCGTTTATCCTTGAAGCCCAGTTTGGCAGCCATTTGCTCATTGGTCATGCCTTCAGCCAACATGCGAGCGACTTGCTGCTCATTGGGTTCGAGCAATGCCATGGGGTTATTTTCATCCTTGATGCGCACTTCCTGGACGCGCGTTTCGATCTCCGGATCGATGAAACTACGTCCAGAGATGGAATCGTGCAGCAGGGGGAGGATCATTTCGGGCAGCAGATAATTGGATTTGCGCACGTAGGCATAGTGGCTGAGGATGCCCGAACGGCGGAAGTCGCGGTAATAGGTGTCGTCGTCCTGGATGGAGTAGAAAACTACGGGTAGGCGCGGGTATTGGCGGCGGATTTCGACCGCGGTCTGGATGCCGTTCAATTCCCCGGCCAATTGCACATCCATCAAGATGGCATCAGGCTTGTTTTCCTGGCAGTGTGCAATGGCACTTTCTCCGCTTTCGCAGTCAAAGATCACGATGAGTTTGCCGGTTTCTTCTAATCCGGATTTGAGTGCCTCACGCAGGCGTTGGTTGTCTTCAACGATGTAGATGGTTGGCTTTTTCATAAGATAGGATTCTTTTCGCTTACTGTAATTTCGGTTGTGGCTAGGGTCAAGCACGCAGGTGCTTAATGCGGATTCCACAAGCGCTTGAATGATTAATCTATCCTTCATATAATCCGGATAGAATTAGGGTATGTTTCCCATTATACGGGAAATGAGCCAAATCTTGTTGCGAAAGCGGCTATTGTGAAACAAAGCGAAGTTGTCAAAGAATATGAGGCGTTTTTGAGAACGCTGGCAAAAAAAGTAAAAGACCCGGCCTGCGGATTTTTCGGACCGGGCAGCATGGCCTGGCAGGTGAACGGTGAGTTGACATTGGGTTTTGGTGTCTTGCGGGCGTTGTTCATGCAGGTCGCCCATCCTAAGGTGGCGCAGGGTGTAGGCGAGCACAGTGATTTTCGCCGTAAGCCATTTACGCGCGCCTACAACACGTTGACCGCCCAGCAAGTGATCGTGTTTGGTACTTGTGATGAAGCTATCGAAGCTTTAAAACGTATCTATGCCCGCCACCTGGCAGTACGAGGAAAATTGCCAGAACCGTTAGCAGGGGAAGATGCAGCTTATCGAGCTATTGACCAGGATTTGCTGATGTGGGTGTTTGCCACTTTGATCGACTCGGTAGTGAAAACGTATCAAGAGTTTGTGCGCCCGTTCAGCGCCAAAGAACTGCAAGTATTTTACGAAGAGAGTAAATTTTTCGCCAAACTGATGGGCATCGAAGTGGAATACGTGCCGCTAAACTGGTCAGATTTTGAGGTTTGGATGGCGCAAAAACTTCAGACTGAGGCGATCAGGGTGACACCGCTGGCGAAGGAAATCGGAGATAGTTTGCTGCGGCTGCCGGTGCCTATCTTCAAACCGTTCAATTCACTGTTGGCTGGGGCGGCTTTGCCACCAAAACTGCGTGCCGAATTTGGTTTTGCGCATAGCCATTTGAGCGAGCGATTATATCGAACGCTTTCTATGCTGAGTCGTTTTGCCGTTCGGTTTTTGCCGCGCAGACTGCGAACTTCGCCAACCTATTGGCAAGCGTTGCGCCGGGTGAAAGACACCAACTGATAGCCTAAAAATAAGCTTTTGGGGGAATTAACCGCGATTTAACGTTGCGGAAAACTGAATTTAAAATCTATAATGTATAGTAGCGTTGGTGCAATGCCTTCATTTTGCTAGGAATTGCATCGCGCATCGCATTTCATGGATGAAACTATTCAAAAGGAGTAGATGATGGAAGCATTAATTGGATCGGGTGTTTGTATTGGGGGTGGCGTCTTAGTTGTGCTGGCTGTTTTGGCACTGCGCTCCGTGCGTGTGATTTACCAATATGAGCGGGCGGTGATCTTTACGCTGGGTAAGTTCAGTGGTATTCGCGAACCGGGCATGACATTCGTTATCCCGATTGTCCAGACCATGCGCAAAGTTGATATGCGCATCAAGACGGCCGACATTCCCCGTCAGGAAGTGATGACCAGGGACAATATCCCTTTGCTGGTCAACGCGGTGGTTTATTTCAAAGTACTTGATCCTAGAAAGGTTATCATCGATATTGAGGACCACGTATTCGCAGTCCGGCAGTACACACAGGCCGCGTTGCGGGACGTGATCGGTAATGCCGAGATGGATTTCGCTCTAACCGAACGCGAACAGATCGCTGATGATATCAAAGAGATCGTCGACTCCGAAACCACCGGCTGGGGCGTCGATGTCGAGGCGATCAAGATCCAAGAAGTGGAACTACCCGCTGATATGAAACGCGCTATGGCGAAGCAAGCTGAAGCTGAACGTGAACGCCGCGCGGTGATCATCGCTTCCGAAGGTGAGCTTTCCGCCTCGAAGAACCTGCGCCAGGCTGCAGAAGAACTTGCGCTTAGCGATGGTGCATTGCATTTGCGCACGCTGCAAACCATTCGCGATATCGCAGCTGATCCATCAGAAAAGATCATCCTTTTCGTGCCTTCAGATTTTGGCAAGGTGGTTAATTCGGTGGTCAAGAGCGACAAGTAGCAGCTGCAACCATGTCAAGAGACCAAATCCTTGATAGTAAAACCCGCTATCTGCAGCTTGCCTTCAACTACGATCTATCACTTGCGATGCAAGTATTGCCGCATATTCAATACAATGAGCGCATTCTGATCGAGGCGGGGACGCCGTTCATCAAGCGCGAAGGCATGCGTGGTATCTCAGCCCTACGGAGCATGTGGCGCGGACACCTGGTTGCCGATATGAAGGTAGTCGATGGTGCTTTAGGGGAGGTGCAGATGGCGAAGCAGGCCGGAGCGGACGCCGTTACCGTGCTGGGTAATTCGCCAACTGAAACGCTCGATTTTTTTATCGGAGCCTGCAAGCGGCTGAACTTGATCTCGATGATCGACCTGTTGGGTGTTCAGGACCCGCTTTCGGTCGTACGGCGTTTGAAAGCTCCCCCGGATGTGATGGTACTGCACCGCGGCCGCGACGAGGAAAATACGCGCGGCAAGGTGATCGAGTACCGGCATGTGACTCGCATCCGCAGTAAATACGACGTGAGTATTTCTGCGGCTGGTGGAGTCGGATTGAAAGAAGCGCGCAGTGCGATTTTCAATGGTGCCAATATTGTGGTGGTCAATATCGTCCGGCCGGGAGATGGCTGGAAAGGTATCTCGACCCAGGAAGATATTGGCGCGATCGCACGTGAGTTCTTAGAGACGATCGAGTAAGCTGCGAGTTGTTGTCGGGCGACTGGATAGTCGCTATAAGTGATATCTGTGCAGGCCGCAGATGGATTATGGATTTTTATGCGGTTTGTAGTGAAAGTTAACGTCCTCATTGATTGAGGGCGTTTTTTTGTGCGTTTGGAAGTGTAAAAAGGGTTATTTAAAGGCTTCGCGAGTGAAGGCGAGTGGGAGTGCAAAGAGGAGTAATAAACCGGAATTGAAGAAAACGTTGAAGATTACGCCGTAATAAAGGGAAAAGCCGGTATCCAGCAGATACCATAGTGTCAGGCCCCATGCCAGCGCATTCCAGGCCCAACGCATTTTATTTTTATACCCAGCTTGGACGATGAAGATCACCATCACACCCCAACCGGCGATGGTCGAGCCCCAGACGGCATACATCCAGCCTTGGTAGTTTTGCGATGCCGTTGATAGCGCGTCCGAATCCCAAAAAACTGGATTGATCTGATTATTGAAAATATCGAAGATGGGGGTTTGGTTGAAGAAGGCCATGAAGACGCCGAAAACGCTGATCAGAATACCAACCGCCAGCAGCCATTTCTGCCAGAAATTGAAATGCTTCATGGTTTCCTCCTCTGTGTTTTTTTGAGTGGATGGCAGCTATTCGGATTCCTGCTCGGGTTCAGCGGGGAGGGGCCGCAACGCTTCATCGAAGGTCAGGTTGTCTTTGCGCATACCGGGAGCAGGTGTGCCGCAGTAGGCGCAGATGTTCCAACTGAGTTCCATACGTTTGCCGCATTGGTGACAGACCTTCTTGAGCTTGGTGTGGCAGTTTGGGCAGACTACCCAATCCGCCTGGGTGTGCAGGCCGCAACCCGGGCATTTATGGGTTTCCTCGATGGCGGTCAGTAAGGCTTCTTCTTCCAGGGCCTGCTGGTATTCATCTCCAAGTGTGTTGCGCGGCCGCAGGATCAGGTAGATGACCACCCCGGGCAGGAAGAGCACAGCGACCACCAGTACAGCCAGGAAGCGCATCAGGCGGTCTTTGCCGCGTGCTTTGATATCGCGGTAAGTCCAGAAAATCAGGCTGAGCCAGAGCGCAACGATGAAAGCCGCGCCCCAGGCGGTCAGGATCAAGAAGAAACTGCTTAGGTTGGACGGATCAAAGTTCATAGCCTCACTCCAATGTGCAGATTATAGCACGGATGCGCATATGCCAAAAGTTGACAATGCCTCCTAAAGGTGCTAAAGTTGCCACTGTGATTCAGCATTATTCCGCTTTTTCTTGAGAGAAAATTATGTTAGAGAAACCTAATCCGACACGCAAGGTCGCCGTCTTGCTATTCGATGACGTTGAGGTTCTGGATTTTGCCGGGCCGTTCGAGGTCTTTTCGGTTACGGCTGAGATCAATCCGGGCGAACTATTCCAGGTTTATACGGTAGCGGAAGCAGAAGCCCCAATTCTGACCCGCAACGGGTTAAGTGTGAACCCGGATTATCGGCTTACGAATTGCCCTCCGCCGAATATTTTGATTGTGCCCGGAGGGCAGGGAACGCGCCAGGCGATGAAAAATCCGGTTATCCTGGATTGGGTGAAACGCACGGCAAAGGATGCCGAGTTGGTATTGTCTGTTTGTACCGGTTCATTGATTTTGGGCGCAGCCGGTTTGCTGGATGGCTTGCGAGTGACCACGCATCATCAGGTTTTCGATCTGTTGCGTGAAGTTTCACCGGAGTCTCAGGTAATGGAAGACGAACGCTTTATTGATAATGGGCGCGTGATCACCTCCGGGGGGATTTCGGCCGGGATCGATATGAGCCTGTATGTAATCGGCAGGCTACTTGGTGAAGCGCACAGGCAGAAGACAGCCGCATATATGGAATATCGCCTGGTTGGCGAAAGCTAATTCATTTATAGGTGGATGAAATTGAAACGATTGGGATTGTTCGTGTTGCTGTCTCTGTTAGTTGGATCAGCTGCCTGCCAACCTATTGATGTTGGCGGGCAAGCCGTGGATGTGGCAGATCTGACTTCGGTACCAACGGCGGAAGTGCAAACGCCTACGTCATTAATTGCAGACGATCCGGCAACCGAAACACCACGATCGACCGATTTGCCGGAAGCCACGCCAATTCCGCAAACGCCGACTGAGGAACCGTTGACGACATTGTTGTTTACCGGCGTGATCGTCCCGGCGCGCTGCGTGCAGGCCGAGATTGACGAACGCGGGAATTACGATTACATCTATGATGAGGTGCGCGAAATCATCCAGGAAGCCGACCTGGCGATTGGCACGCTGAATGCCGCGATCAGCGATTATCCGCCGCGTACCGGCTGTAAGAGTACGTACGTCTTGGTGACCGGCTCGGAGAGCGCCGACGCCATGCAGCGTGCTGGTTTCGATGCAATGAGCGTTGCCACCAACCACATCAAGAACTGCGGCCCGACGAATTGTGGTGACCGGGCATTTTTTGATACGCTGGCGAACCTGGAGCGAGTGGGGATCCAATACGTGGGTGCAGGAGAGAACCATGCCGCCGCCATGCAGCCGCTGGTGATCGAGGTCAATGGGGTGCGCTTTGGGATTGTTTCCCTGGGGCAGATCGAGCAGTTGGCGTTCGCCGGGGAAGATACACCGGGGATTGCCATCTTGAACGAAGAAAACCTCCGGGCCGCGATTGCCGAGGTGAAAGCGATTTCGGATGTAGTGATTGCCATGCCGCATTGGGGGCCGGAAGATGTCCCTGACCCGAATTGGTCACAGCGTATATTGGCGCAGACCGCCGTGGATGCAGGCGCTGATCTAGTGATGGGTAACCATACCCATGTGGTGCAGGCCATCCAGGAGATCGACGGTGTGCCGGTATTCTACGGCCTGGGTAACTTTGTATTCGACCAATCTTTACGTGATCACCAACAGGGTGTGATCCTGGAAGTAACCTTTCGCGGCACAGAATTTGTGGGTTATGAATTGATTCCTACGCACGTTGACCGTGACGGTGCGGTGTATATAGCCGACGAAGATGAGGCAGCCGAAATCCTGGAGCGGATCGAAACGGCCAGCGCAAAGCTCCCATAAGTTATTTAGGGAGGTGGAGACGATGTCTAACCAATTTGATTTTGCCAGCTTTCCTGTTTTGGAGACCGAACGCCTGCGGTTACGCCAGATCGAGATTGCAGATGCACCGCAGGTGCTGGAGATGTTCAGTCATCCTGAGGTCATGCAGTACAAGTCGATGAGCGTGGTGCCAGAGTTGGAAGTGGCTGAGAGTTGGATCCGCTGGATCGGAAAGAAGTATGTCGAGCAAAATGCGTTGCGTTGGGGAATTACGCTCAAAGAAGTGGATAAGGTGATCGGTTCGGTTGGACTGCGGGATTGGGACCGGCGGGTGAATTCAGTTGAGGTGGGCTACGACCTGGCTTATGTCTACTGGAACCAGGGTATGATGACGGAGGCATTGGCAGCCGCACTGCGTTTCGGTTTTGAACAAATGCAGGTGAACCGTGTGCAAGCTATGGTGGTGTTAGGCAATGAAGCTTCTTTACGCGTCTTGGAAAAGCTGGGCTTCCAGCATGAGGGTATTTGCCGGGACGCCTGGTTCGATAACGAACAATATCAGGATTTGCATTTGTTGTCATTGCTGCGCCGGGAGTTTATGGCGTAATAAAATACTTTGACAAAGGTACGCACCCATGTTAGACTTTCACCGTTGCAAGCTGAACTTCTATGACGCTCTCAACAGAGGGCGTCTTTTGGTGTGTTATGCGGACGATTGCGTGGAATGAACAGACAGCTCAATTGGAAATGATCGACCAACGGCTGCTTCCGGGGGAATATGCAATCGTATCTTATTCGGATTACAACCAGGTTGCAAAAGCGATTACGGATATGGTGGTACGCGGTGCCCCGGCGATTGGGGCCAGCGCGGCATTTGCGTTGGTGTTGGCTGCGCAGCAATCGGCCGCCAGTGATTTGCCTGGCTTGCGGGCTGATTTGAAGCGAGCGGCAGAAAAGCTGAACGCCGCCCGCCCGACCGCCGTGAATCTGGGTTGGGCGCTGGCACGCATGCTGCGCCGCACGGCTGATCTAGAAGGCAGCCCGGATGATTTGCGCGCCGCGCTGCTGGTTGAGGCGCAAAAGATCGCGGACGAGGATGTCGAAATTAACAAGCGCATGGCAGAGTACGGCGCGGCTTTGATCCGGCCCGGCGAAACCGTGATCCACCACTGCAACACCGGCGCACTGGCAACGGTTGATTGGGGCACGGCGCTGGGCGTGATCCGCATGGCGCACGAGCAGGGGAAAAATATTCACGTGTTGGTAGATGAAACTCGCCCACGTTTGCAGGGTGCCCGTCTGACCGCCTGGGAGTTGGAGCAGTATGGCGTGTCCTACGACATTATCAGCGATAATGCGGCTGGATATTTTTTGAGTACCGGACAGGTGCAGCGCGTGTTTGTGGGCGCCGACCGGGTGGCTGCTAACGGTGATGTCGCTAATAAGATCGGCACCTACATGCTGGCGTTGGCAGCACATGATAATGAAGTGCCTTTTTATCCGGTTGTACCAACTTCGACGGTCGACCTTTCCCTGGCGAGCGGGAAATTGATCGAGATTGAAGAGCGTAATGAGGATGAGGTTTTGAACATCCAACGTGATGGCAAACCGCTGAGTCCGGCGGGCGCGACGGCCCGTAATCCGGCTTTCGACATTACCCCGCACCGCCTGGTGACGGCGATCGTGACTGAATATGGGGTGGTTGAGCCGCCTTTTACCAGCAATCTGTTGCAGGTAGTTCCGAGAGAATAAGCGCGCAAGCGTAAACGAAGAGGAAGAGAAATACATGGATATACTTATTACTGGGTCAGTAGCTTTTGATTATTTGATGACCTTCCCGGGAAAATTCGAAGAAAATATTCTGCCAGACCAACTCAAACATATCAGCCTTTCCTTTTTGGTGGATTCGCTGGTTGTTCGTCGCGGGGGGATTGCTCCGAACATTGCCTATACCCTGACGTTGTTGGGTGGGAAACCGCGCGTGATGGCGACCGTGGGGGAGGATTTTGGAGACTACCGTGCCATGTTGGATGAGCTGGGCGTGGATACATCGGAAATGAAAGTCGTACCTGGAAAGCATACGGCTTCTTTCTTTGCCACGACTGACCAGACCAATGCCCAGATGGCGAGCTTTTATCCCGGCGCGATGGCACATGCCGGTGAGTTGTCGCTGCGGAACCTGGATAATCGCCCCGACCTGGTGGTGATCTCGGCCAATGATCCGGGCGCAATGGACCAGTACGTGGCTGAGTGCAAGGAACTGGATATTCCCTACTTGTATGATCCGGGCCAGCAGGTGGCGCGTGTGGATGGGCAAACGGTATGGAAAAATATTGAAGGTGCCTGGGCGCTGTTCGTGAACGATTACGAGTTCAACCTGGTGCAGAAGAAAGCCGGTGTGGCTGCGGAACAATTGCTGGATATGGTCGAGCTGGCAGTGGTCACGCGCGGTGAAGATGGCTTGTCAATTTATGTGGATGGAGAAGAGCATCAGGTAACCGCCGTACCTGCTGTTGATGTGCAAGATCCGACCGGTGGCGGCGATGCTTTCCGGGGTGGTTTCCTGACCGCCTACAGTCACGGCTGGGATTGGCAACTGTGCGGGCAGGTTGGCGCGCTGGCCGCGACCTATTGTCTGGAAGCAGAAGGCCCGCAGGGTCAGCGTTATTCGACCGGTGAATTTATCACCCGTTTCCGCCAAAATTTTGACGACGATGGTAAGCTAGACATATTACTCAAGAAATAATAACTTCCTAAGTAAATGTCCAAGGGATTTTATGAATAGAAATTGTTTACATGGGCATTTACCAGAGAAACTGACCGTTCATGGATGTTGAAAATAGGTTACTGTAAACGGTCAGTTGCCAAAAATCTAATATTTGGAGATGATAATGGATAATTACGATATCAAAGACCCCAAGCTGGCCGAAGGCGGCCGCCGCAGGATCGAATGGGCCGACCGCGAAATGCCGGTGCTGCGCTCGATCAAAGAACGGTTTGAAAAAGAGCGCCCGCTGAAAGGTATGCGCATTTCGGCCTGTCTGCACGTGACTACCGAAACCGCCAATTTGATGAAGACCTTGCAAGCTGGTGGTGCCGATGTGGTGCTGACCGCTTCTAATCCGCTTTCCACGCAGGATGATGTGGCCGCTTCGTTGGTCAACCACGACGAAATTCCTGTTTTTGCGATCAAGGGCGAAGACAACGCTACATATTATAAGCACATCAACGCGGCTATCGATCACAAACCGCACATCACCATGGACGATGGTGCCGATGTAGTGAGTACGCTGCATAAGTCCCGCCGCGAAGAGCTGGCGAACGTGATCGGTGGCACGGAAGAAACCACTACCGGTGTAATCCGCCTGCGGGCAATGGCCGCCGACGGTGCCTTGGAATTCCCGGTTGTAGCTGTCAACGACGCCATGACCAAGCACTTCTTCGATAACCGCTATGGCACCGGCCAGTCTACACTGGACGGGATCATCCGGGCGACGAACATCTTGCTGGCCGGAAAGACCTTCGTGGTTGCCGGTTATGGCTGGTGCGGGCGCGGCCTTGCGCAAAAGGCGCGCGGCATGGGGTCCAATGTGATCGTCACTGAAGTTGACCCACTGGTTGCTTTGGAAGCGGTAATGGATGGCTTCCGGGTAATGCCGATG
>JAFGRA010000089.1 GCA_016935415.1 Anaerolineales bacterium | reverse complement strand
ACTGGTAAAAAGAGAAATGGCGGCGGGATCCTTCGGCTGGAAAGACCCCTTTTTCGGCGGAACGAAGCTCGTTGATCGATAGGAACGCTGCCGGGTGCAGCTGGTGGATGATAGCGGTCACTTCCTGCAGGTTCTTGCGCTTGATGATCGTATAAACCAGCGTCACGCCGGTCTGGTAGCCCTGCCCCTGCACGCAGGTCACGCCGTAGCCGGCGGAGTGCAGGCGGTCGCGCAGGGCAATCACATCGCCGGGCAGGATAGTGCGCAGGATCAGGGTTCCGATGGCGAGTCTGTCCTCGATCAACATGCCGACGATCGTGCCGGTGGCAAAGCCGGCGGCGTAGGCAACATAAGACCAGACTCCCTGCACGTTGCGGATAATCTGGCTGACGGCGATGATCCAGATGAAAGTCTCAATGAAGCCGAAGAGCGGGGCGAGGAATTTCTTGCCGCGCGAGATGAAGATGATGCGCAGCGTGCCCAGAGATACGTCGAGGACGCGGGCAAGGAAAACCAGCCCCGGCAGACCGACGTATTGGACGATCACCGAGAGGACGGTTTGATCCATAAGTGGGCAGCAATCCTGTTATTATTGTACAGGAATTTGCTTTGTGCGTCCCATCCAATCCAGATTGTCTAACTCACCAAACCGCTCCCTGAAGATCCTGTAGTAGAAAAGCTCCTCCTTCGCGCGGAGCTCCCAGCCGTTAGGAAGCACGCTTTCACGCATAAATTCTTCATCGGATATCGCTTTTGCGGCATGCTCAGCCAGACGGTTGGCCACGCCGGCGCCTTCCCAGAACTTTGCCTTGGGGCGCTGTGCCAGCTCAGGCGGGAGCAGATCCTTCACCGCCTGCCGGAGGATCCATTTTTCTACGCCGTCGCGTACTTTATAGGAGGAAGGAATTTGCAGGGCAAATGAGACAACCTGCGGATCTAGAAGAGGAACCCAGGGAATCACGCCGTGGGCCATGGTGCAGCGGTCCACGCGCTGCAGGGCGGTGTTGTGCAAGCGGTTGGTGATGTCGATCAATTCCTCCTGGAGCAAGCTCAAGGGGATATTTTTGAGGTAGGCGTAACCGGCAAACAACTCGTCGCCGCCTTCGCCGGAAAAAACCGCGGGTACATAATCGGCTGCTACCTGGGCGGCGAGGAAGTGCATGATGCTCGAGCGGACCAGGAGGGCATCGAAAGATTCAAGGTGATAGATTACTTCTGGAAGGACGCGCAGCATCTCCTCAAACTGGACCACGCGCTCGTGGTGGCGGGTTTTCAGGTGCCAGGCGGCTTCGCGGGCGTGGATCAAATCCGGCGCGCCCTCCAGGCCGGCGGCAAATGTGTCCATGTGCCTGGCATAGGGGCGGGCAATGGCAGCGATGGCCGAGGAATCCAGCCCGCCGGAGAGCAGGCTGCCGAAATGGCTGACCCCTTGAGCGCGGCTTTGAATCGCATCGGTGAGGCGCCGGCGAAGCTCAACAGCCAGGACAGTGGAGGGCTGCTCCAGGGTTGTTTTGGGTTTTATGGAGGATACCCTTTCGAGTTTTCCCCCGTTCAGGCGCGAACCCGGCGGGAGTTCGTGGATATCGCTGGCGATGCCGAGCAGCCCTTTGACCTCGGAAGCGAAACAGATGTCGCCCTGGGTATCGCGCCCGTAATAGAGTGGGGCAACGCCGAGTGTGTCGCGGCTGAGGGATAGGCTGTTGGCGACCGATTTGGCGCAGGCGTAATGGCCGTCAGCGATTTCGTCGCACACCAAATTCTCGTGTTGGATGTGGTCCGCCTGGATGGGTTGAAGGTTGGAATAGATCATTCCAAAGACAGCCTGTTGGACAGGCACAATTTTTATTTGATTCCCCCGATAGCTGATTCGGTCAAGTATCTCATCGACGATGTCAATTTTTTCAGGGTTGGCAATCCCTGCAATAGCTGCCATGATGTTAAGCTCCTTTCGTTTCGCATAGTCATATGATTGAACCCGGGCCAGTTAAAAGATGAATCCCAAAAGAATTCATTTCTTCAGCACGAGAGACCTATATTAACTTTTCTGGTTTGAAATGCTGGCAAACGCTCTCGCACCTGCTCATACAAACCTGACGGCTGATCGCAGCTGCGGGTTTGCTGCCTGGGTGTGGGCATAAGATAAGCCCAAATACAACAGAAATGATTATACCAGATCGGTTCTACCGATTTACGGTACCTCTCAGTCTACCCTGAATACTGTAGTTGCTTTTTTTTGGTACCGGTAGAGTAAAGGATGCATGCTGTAATAGCCAGAAATCCAATCCATTCAGAAAGCGTTGCACTTAATGTATTGATAGCCTAAGAGCTTCCTTTGCAGTATCCGTGAATTTTCGGTTTGCGAAGAGATGCGCTTCAGAATTTGCGCCCATTCTTGTAAATGGCAGCTAAATTTGTTATTCTTAATAATCGATCGGTGCCCCAAGCCAAACATATCGTTACAAATCAATAATAAATGATCCGCCATCCCTGACAGCTTGCGGGAGTGCTGTATTCATTCTATGAGGGGGGAGGGAGAGGACTGGTATGAGCCGAATGTGGTTGAAGCTCAAGCAGTCTGCAGGGGCGCCGATAGCGCTGATTATTGCGCTCACTGTTTGCGTTCTGGCGGCTGGATTTGCTTATTTTCAGGGTGGAACAGTAATCACGCAACCTCGTTTGGACCTTCCCCCTCTCTTTCTAGCGCAGGAAGGTGCTGATCCTGGGAATCACATTACTGACGTATTTATTGGTGCAATAGGCAATACTGATGGGGATGATACCAGGCCTGCGGTGGATTTCTGCGGCGCGAATTATCTGGTGATCTGGCAGTATGCGTTATCTGGCACACCAAGCCAGTTTGGTATCCTGGCCCAGTTTGTCAATCCTGAAGGGGCGTTGGCAGGAATCTCTTTTGCCATCAGTCTGGACACCGAGATGGCGCGGCGCTCGCCGCAAATTGCTTTCAATCCATCCGGTCCGCAGGAATTTCTGGCTGTGTGGGAGCAGGATACCGGCCCGAACGGCAATGATATTCGCGCGCGTCGGGTTCAACAGGACGGCATGCTCTCAGGGACGGAGATCGCAGTGGCAGTCACGGATTACAGCGAGAACCAACCGGCGGTCGCAAGCAACGGTAACTGGATAGAGTGGCTGGTGGTGTATGAATACTACAATGGGGCTGACCACGATATTTTTGGCCAACGGATCGGTGCGGAAGGAAATCTATTCGGGGAACCGATCGTCATCGCGGAAGGTGATGCCGACCAGACTGCGCCGGACGTGGCATTTTTGCCAGAGCCAGGTGAATATTTCGTGGTCTGGGAAGAGAGGGCATACGCCAGTGAAAATCTGGACATCTTCGGCCGGCGCGTCGATCAAAATGGCGAATTATTGAGCGATCCGATTGTGCTTGTAGATGCTGTTGGACAGCAGCAGCATCCTGCGCTGGCAGCTAATCCGGTTGAGAATCATTACTTGTTGACATGGTCTCATCAGGTTTATCCCTCAAATACAAATTACGACATCCTGGCTCAACGCATCTTTTACGACGGTTCACTGTTGGAAGGATGGATCGAGGTGGCGGTGGAGGGGGATGCTCTGCGGATCTTTCCCGCTGTGGCGTTCCAAGAAAATGCTGAAGAGTACATGCTTAGCTGGGACCAGGAGTTTTCCCCCATCGACCATGATATATACCGCCGCAGGGTAAGCGAGGATGGCTCATTGCCTGAAGGGATTGTAACGGTGTCTTATGAGGGCACGTGGGCGGGCAGGCCAGCGCTGGTTGCGGCTTCCGACCTGGATTACCTGTTGGTGTGGGAAGACGATCGCGACGCAGCAAGCCAGCTTTTCAATGTCTACGGCAGCCTGATCACCCTGGACGAATTGAGCGGCAGAGTTTACCGAGGACCGATCGGGGATACTTCGACGCCGATCAGTAATGTGATGGTGCAGCTGACTGGATCAAACGTACTGGAGGATCCTGGCTCGGTGCTCGCCAGCATGTTGACCAATTCCTACGGCGAGTATCGTTTCATTGCGCCGGTGGGATATGCTTATTACAATCTGCTCGAGATCGATCCGTACGGCCACACATCATCTGGGGCCCAATCCGTTGGAGGAGTGGTTGTAAACGCAAATCGAATTCGATACGCTGCGCCTCTGGCGGGCAATGTGCTGCACGCAAACCACTTTTTTGATATGTTGGCATCGACGTCGACGCCAACACCAACACCGTCCAACACGCCAACATCGACCGTGACACGCACATCTACGCCGACCAGCACAGACACATCTACGCCCGCCCACACCAACACGCCCACGGTGACACGCACATCTACGCCGACCAGTACAGCCACGTCAACGCCCACCCGTACAAACACGCCCACGTCAACACCTTCAAATACACCGACATCAACGGTAACTCGCACATCCACCCCGACCAGCACAGCCACGTCAACGCCCACCCGTACCAACACGCCCACGGTGACGCGAACTCCAACGCCGACCAATACCATGACTGGCACTCCTACCGCGACTGCAACGACTCCTGCACCTATCACCTGGATCCATTTCGAGGAATACAGCAGCAACACGCGCATCATTGAACAGTACGCCAGCCAGGGGGTCCATTTCATCAGCGACTGGCTGGCCGGTTCTAACTACCGGGCTGCTCCGGTCATAGAGTATTGGGATTATTCATCGACCAATATTTTGGTAAATGGTTATTTTGATACCGAGATATTTAACAGTGGATATGTTCCGCTGGTTTTCTGGTTTGATCAGCCGCAATCGGGGGTTGGGATGAAGCTGGTCGCTCCAGGAGACACCTATGCAGCCTGTAATGGAGCGCTAGACGTAACCATTTATGCTTACGATTGCAAAGGAACATTAATCAATACCCAAACTCTCGACGAAACTGATTTTCAGAATTATGTCAAAGGGGTTGAGATAAACGATGCAGCCGGGCGCATTCAGCAAATTGTGGTTGACTACGGCAGCAGCACCTGCCCGGAGGCGCTGGACGACCTGGCTTTCATGCAGGGCAGCGGGTATTGTTCCGGATTAACCAATCCATCCATTCAGGTCGATCAACCGCCTGCCGGTGAACAAACTGATCCAGACATTACCATCATTGGCACCATCGATTCGCCCGGCATCATACGCAACACGTACATCAACGGCAGCCGGCTGCCGATCTATATGAGCGCCATCCCGGACACATACAAGTTCCGCATACCGGTCACCCTGCAACCGGGAAGTAATCAATATGTCGTTTCTGTCATTGGCTATGAATACAGCGGCCAATCTGATATGGTTACGTATAACTATGGTGCACCGGTCAGCGTCACCCTCAAAGAGACCCACCTGACCCAGCGGGGGGTAGTTAAGGGTGTCATCTGCGACATCGACGACCCGTTTGTAGCTTCAAAATCGTTGCTGGTGCGAGTCAAGCTGGAGGTTAAGACTGCAACCGGTGCGCTGACTCATGTTACGAACGTCGATCTGAATGTGTACCGTTGGGGTTTGGGTGGCGACACATTGGTGGATACAATTGCCGGAAGTTCGTATCCATCCTTGGAAACCTACTTCATTAAATCGCAACAAATGGATGAAATTCTGTTCTGGGTGCCGTCTGAAAGTCTACAGCAGCCGGGGTCGTACCGTTTTGAAATCGAGCCGTGGGTAGGCACCGGTACTTTTGGGCCGCCGATCGAGCTCAATTGCGACGGCTCCTACCACTCCCTCACTGCCACAAAACCGCTGCGCTTGCTGATCGTGCCGGTCGAAGCCGGATTAAACTCGTATAAATTAACTGGAACCACGCATGACGCAGATTTCTTCAAGCAGATCGCAGCCACATCGCGAACTTTTCCGGTTGCTGACCAGGTGTACCCCTACTTTGGGGTGCTCTACCAACAAACCGCTCCATTTAAAATGTGCGATGGTACTACAAGTTCCACGAATCTCTATCCTAATGTATGCCTTGGCACCGGCTGGGAGTGGAAACATATTGATAAAGACTCATCTGGCATCCTTAATCGTGCCTATGATGAATACGTATTGGATACAAGTCAGAGCTATTGCTCTGATAAGGACCACACTGTCGGCGGACGCATTTTGGGAGTTGGTTTGATTCCTTACACTTTCAACCCACAACTTGGAATATTCCGTCCAGGGGCGCATCCCGGCTGGGGTTATGCTAAGGATCAGAAAGCCAAACACCAGACGCCAATCGATGAAGACCATGATGGGGACATTGATCTGTACGATCTGAGTTATTATCTGGGCTCGCACTACGATGCGCTGCAAGAAAAATGGCTGCTGTATCCATCCGGATACTACAATACCGGCGAGGAATTCCGTTTTTTCTATGATGAAAATGGCAACCGCTGCAACGACCCATCCAGCGAGTACCAGGCGCCGATCGTTAAGAAAAACCATCCTTCGATCCTATGGAAACCGCAGGAGCTGGCGTTGAACACCTTTAATGCCACGATCCCTGGCACATCGAACGATTATACCAATGCGGTGCTCCTTTATCCGTACACCTTTGTGGCAACCGACTCCCGTTATGGCGACATCGGTCCAGGCCAGGCTAATTGTCCGGGTAAGAATGTCTGGGTACGCCTTTACCCCAACTCAGATGCATTCAGCCATGAATTAGGGCATAACACAGCCGGGTTAAGCGACCAATATTATGACGATATTGCAGACGATTTGTT
>JAFGRA010000088.1 GCA_016935415.1 Anaerolineales bacterium | reverse complement strand
TAGGTGATGTCGGCTAGGTTGGCTTCCTGGAAGATATCCTGGTAGCGAGTGGTGAAGGCCTCCAGGCTGATGGCGTCCTGGCTCAGTGGGGTGAGCATGTTGTACATGGCGGTGTAGTCCTGGCGCGCCCAGGCGTCCAGGTAGGCGCGCACGGCCAATTCCACGTCAGGCGCAGGGGTGACTTCGGCTTCCACGAGCGGCAGCGTGGCTGTGCCTTCTGGTTCGGTGGGCGTTTGTTCGCCGCTGGCGGGGTTGCAGCCGACGATGAGAATCAACAAGCACAGCACCAGGCTGGTAAGGGTGCTTTTGTTCAAAATAGATTTGTTCATCGTTCTCCTTGTAAGACTTGCGCAAAGATCGGGCAGTCGTATGCTAAGGTCCGCTGGCAATTTTCCGGGATGTCGGCCTCCGGCTGGATGCCGAGTTTGCTGAGTGTGCGGGTCAGGTGGCATAAAGGCAGCCCAACTACATTTGCGAAGCAGCCGGACAAGTTTTCGGCCGGATGGAACCCGGCATGTTGGATGGCGTACCCCCCGGCTTTATCAAAGGGATCGCCGCTGTCGATATAAGTCTGGATTTCTTCATCGGTATAGGCGCGCATGGGGACGTCGGTGCAGGCCTGGTCGGCAAAGATCAGGTTGTTGCCAGTGTGTACCGCGGTGAGCGCGGTGTACACTTGGTGCGTTCTGCCCCGCAGGCGTTCGAGCATGGCGCGCGCTTCGGCTTCATCGGCCGGTTTGCCCAGGATTTCGTCCTGATCGACCACGGTAGTATCGGCGGCGACGATTACGGCGGGATTGGGTGCCGCAGCGGCTACAGCCTGGGCCTTGCCAACTGCCAGACGCAGCACGTAATCACTTGGATTTTCCCCTGGTAAAGGGGTTTCATCGATTTCTGCGGTCTGAACGGTGAACTTCCACCCACCCAGGGCGATCAATTCCCTGCGCCGCGGGGACGCCGATGCCAGGATCAACTCCGTATCTTTTCCCAAGATTGCTCCAATTCTACGCTGGTATTGCGCGCTGGCAGATTCTAACATAATCTCTAATGATTGTAGACTGTGAGCGGGTTTGCACAAATGAGAAGTCAATTAGAAAGCCACCCCTATATCTGGCCCCAAGAATCACACATTTTATGCCACCCTGGTATACTTGCCCGCATATTTGGAAAATGTTCATACAACCTGAGAAATACGCATACAAGGAGCGAAAATGGAATTATTGAAGGAGCGCATCCGGGTCGAGGGGCAAAACCTGGGTAACGGAATTCTTAAAGTGGATGGTTTCATCAACCACCAGGTCGACCCCAAGCTGATGTATCACGCTGGGGAGGATTTTGCCGAATTCTTCAAGGATGTCGGCGCCACCAAGATCCTTACCGCTGAGATTTCCGGCATCGCCCCGGCTGTAATGACCGGTTATCACATGAATCTACCGGTGGTTTATGCCCGCAAATCCAAGCCGATTACTATGCCCGACCAGGTATTCCTGACCCTGGCGCCTTCGCACACCAAGGGGCGCATGGTCGAGTTGATCGTTTCCCCCGAATACCTGGCGAACGGCGAAAAGGTGCTCATCATTGACGACTTCCTGGCCAGCGGGGCGACTATTCAGGGACTTGTGCGCCTTGCGCAGACCGCCGGGGCGCAATTGGTCGGTATCGGCGCATTGGTGGAGAAGACCTTCGAAGGTGGGCGGGAAGCCTTGCAAGCGTATGGTGTGCCGGTACATTCACTGGTAGCGATCACCAGCATGGATGACGGTCAGATTACGTTTGCATAGGCGTAAAACGAGAAATGTAAAGCGTGATTCGTAAGGGATAATTCCTATTGAAGAAATCTCTTGCTAGTCAAGTTTTACGATTCTCGAATCTCGGTTCACGCATCACGAGACTTGAACGCTACATTCTTACTCTCTGGAGCTTTGTATGTCCAACAACATTGCCATCCTTGACTTTGGTTCACAGTATTCGCAACTGATCGCCCGGCGGGTGCGCGAAAGCCAGGTGTATTGTGAACTTTTCCCCTGGAATACGCCCGCCGCAGAAGTGCTGGCGCTGGAACCGAAAGGCTTTATCCTTTCCGGCGGCCCGGCTTCGGTGTATGCCCCCGGCGCGCCGCAGTTGCCCGCCTACGTGCTGGAAAGTGGTCTGCCTGTGCTGGGGATTTGCTATGGCATGCAGGCCCTGACCCACGCATTAGGCGGCGTGGTAGCCTCCTCGACCGAGCGTGAATACGGCGCTGCCCAATTGCAAACCATCGTCGACAACCCGCTGCTGCCGACCGGCGAGCGGCGCGTGTGGATGTCGCATGGTGACCGCATCGAGACTCCGCCGGAAGGCTTCGTGTCGCTGGCGGTGACTTCAAATGCGCCGGTGGCGGCGATGGGCGACGTGGGGCGCGGCCTGTACGGTGTGCAGTTCCACCCCGAAGTACGCCATACGCCCAACGGCAGTGAAATCCTGCGCCGTTTCGTGGTCGAGGTTTGCGGAATCACGCCCGACTGGACGCCGGAATCGATCATCAGCCAGAGTGTGACGCGCATCGCCGAACAGGTCGGTGACAAGATGGTACTCTCCGGGGTGAGCGGCGGGGTGGACTCGAGTGTGGCGACCGCCCTGGTGCAAAAAGCAGTCGGCGACCAACTGGTGGCCGTGTTCGTCGATACCGGTATGCTGCGCCAGGATGAAGCTGGGCAGGTCATTGCCACTTTCCAGGAGAATCTGGGTGTGGAGTTGATCGTAGTGGATGCCGAAGCCGAATTCCTGAACGCGCTCAAGGGCGTGACCGAACCGGAAAAGAAGCGCCTGATCATCGGCGAGAAGTTCATCCGCATCTTCGAGACCCAGGCGCGCCAGGTGGGTATGCCGCCCTTCCTGGTGCAGGGCACGATCTACCCCGACGTGGTCGAATCCAGCGCCCCCGACCGTTCGCAGGCGGCGCGCATCAAGTCGCACCACAACGTTGGCGGCCTGCC
>JAFGRA010000087.1 GCA_016935415.1 Anaerolineales bacterium | reverse complement strand
GCCGCCCGAACCGAAAGTGCCGGTCTTCGACTTCCGGACCGAGATGCGCGAGACACGCGTCACTGCCGACGCCTTGCTGGCCGAAGGCAAGATCGAAGAGGCCGAAGCCTATATGGAAGCGCGGCGCGTCTACCTGTGGGAGAACGGCTACCGTATCCGCAAACTCAACCAGGCTTATTTCGCTTTCCACGGGGCCTACGCCGACCAACCCGGCGGCGCGGCCGGAGATGACCCGGTCGGGGCAGCGGTACGAGAACTGCGCGCCGGGAGCGCCGGGCTGGCCGATTTCATCAACCGTATGTCCTGGATGGACTCCTACGCGGATTTACAAAAAGCCGTCGGCACACAGGCCAACGGCGAATAACATAAATCTTTGGGGGAGAATGAAATTACGTTACTCCGCTATTTCAACCGTACCCAATTCCCCATCGACGCGCAAACACACCCCGTTGGCGATCTCTCCAATCGGCACCTGATCCACGCAAGGAATTTCAGAGATGATGCAGCCCACCGCGGTGATCGTCTCGCACTCGGCGTTGACAATCGCGGAGGGAGCGAGGCCGTTGTGCTTGAGGCGGTAGAGCGTGTACGATCCTACCGTCGAGCCTTTGCCGGAAGGGAACACCAGTACCTTGCCGCTCACCGATTGTCCTTCCAGCTCGTGGCCGCGCTCGACAACCATGCCCGTATCTGGGTCGACGCCGCCATAGAAAGAAATGCCCATCGTGGTGACTAGTGCCTCGGCCTCGGCCTGTCCCTGGTAGATCTTGCGTCCCTGGAATTTCATCGCAATGCCTCCCCCACCACTTCATCGAACGGCAGCAGGCGGGTCTTGAATTTATTCTTGGCGTAGGCATAATAACAGGCCTTGGCGCTGTCGGTTGCCAGGGCGTTGAAGCGCCCGCTGATCGGAGCCACCACACAGCACGTATCCGTAGCGAACTTGGCCCCGCTGGCTTCGATCACGGCGGTGTAACCCATGCGGTCGGAGATGTGCTTGGTCGGCCGGGCAGTGGTAATCCAGAATTCCTTTTTGACCTGCTTGCCCTCCAGCAGTTCGGCAATGCGCGCAATCTCTTTGATCGAGAGGTGCGGGCAGCCCAGACTGACGAAATCGACTTCACTTTCCTCGGCGTCGTTCATCTCATCCAGGGCAGCCTCCACCTCGGCCTGCGAAATCGAAAAGCTCTCTGGGGGTGGAGCATAGCGTTCGGCTTCGGGCGTGATGCCGGGCATATGGAACAGCGCCGTGCCGCCGTAGGTGGCAATGCTGGCGCAGAAGGATTTCAGGTTTTCAACGCTGGCGTTACTCACACCCTGGATGTAGGGCACCGCCTTTTTGCCACCGGCCTCCAGCTTCTGGCCGATAGCCTTGCCCAGCGCGCCGAACTCGTGGTTCTCGTTCACGTCCGCCTCCACCACCACCGTAACTTTCGGGGCGCGGCTTTCATGCAGGTGGAAACCGTAAGCCGGGGTGCGTCCGGTCAGGGCGGCAGCCAGAGCGCTGGGGCCGCCCTCGCGGTTGGTGCGCGCCCCTAATACCGAGTTGGCGTAACATACCGCGCTGCTCTCCGCCCAGGCGATGTGCTCGCCGAAATGGGGCACGTTGCCGAACAGGTAAGGCGTACATGAGCAGGTTGTGACCACGCCCATGCGCGCGAAGGCGTCGATGACGCGTTCCTGGTTGGCGGCGAATTCCGGGTCGATGCCCAGCGCCTGCCAATTCTCGATGTCCATTCCGGCCGGGTTGAGCGTGGTCAGCACGCGCGCTTTTCCGCCACCGTCCGCCATCTCGGACAGGAATTGCAAACCGGCCTCGCCCAGGTTAGCGTAACTCACCCCGGCGATCTGCACGGAAACGACCGGAATCATCTTCTCCGCGCCGTAGATCGTGCCCAGCGTATTCAAAATTTCCATCGCCTTTTGCACGGCCTTGCTGTGGGTGCCATCCAGCATTGCCCTTTCTTCGGATGATAATTTCAAATCGAACTCCTGTTATATAGTTGGGTAGTTACATAGTTTGGTAGTTCATCAGTCAGATAATCAATTAGTCCAATAGTCGGATAGTCTCTTTTATCGGTGCGCTTCTTGGTAAAAAGAAGCTTCCTTAACGTAGCGACTATTTGACTAAGGACTAAAAGACTACGCGACGACCGCACTACCCAACTACCAAAACTACCTAACTGCTACTAATCTATCCACTCCTCTACGTCCACCTGTGGAAATGGTGCCTTCTCAAAATTCTTACCTTTGGCAACCAGCGGCTTGGTTAAGTCGAAACCGACCCGTGTGGTCATTTTGGTGCCCGGTTCAGCACTGGGGTCCAGGCTGGAGCCGGGCGCTTTGTCCTTGACGACCAGATCGACATCACCCTGGAAGCGCGTCGCCAGTGCCCATTCCACTGCCAGCGGGTTGTAGATATCCACATCAGCATCGACCACATAAATGTGCTTGCACGAGGTGTGGCCGCGGAATGCGGCTTCGATAGCCTTTTTGCCGTCATCATCGTGCTGCTTGTCGATCTGCACGATGGCGTGCAGCCACGAGCAGCCGCCCGGGTTGACATTCACATCCAGGCACTTTACAACCTTATTGACCTCACGGAAGATGGTGGGTTCGCGCGGCATGCCCATCAGCAGCTTGTGTTCCAATGCACCCGGCAGCAGGGCGTGCCAGATCGCATCGCGGCGGTGGGTGATACACTTGACCACCAGCACCGGTTCCTCGCGGATCACGTCATAGGTCTCGGTCAGGTCGACGAAGGGGCCTTCGGTGTGGCGGCGGTCACGATAGACCGTACCCTCGATCACGAATTCGGTCTCGGCCGGCACGAACACATCCACGGTGCGCGCCTTGACCACCGGCAGTGCTTCCAGGGCGTTGGCGATCTCCAATTCGTTTACGCCAAGCTCCACCGAAGTGGCCGCCGCGGCCAGCACGTTGGGCAGGTTGCCAATACAAATCGCCACGTCCACCTGGACAAGGTCTTGCAAGAAAGCGTCGAAGTTGCGGCCGCGCACGATACGCACTGCCATCTCGGTCTTGGAGAACTGCATGGCACGGTGGAAATCAACGTTCTGGCCGTGCTCCGGGTGAGCGGCGACGAACACGCCCGAACTGATGTAATTACCGCCGTCCAGCTCGCAGTGTTTGAGGACTGGCAGCGCGTCCAGATCAGGGTCTTCGATAACGACTTCCTGACAGGGCGCAGCGGTGACTACTTCGCAGGGCTTGCGGTTCTCAATCGCCCTGGTCAACGTGGGGATGATCTCGGCCACGGGAATATCGAAATAGGCGGCGAAGTCGGCCTTGGTGCAGAACAGGTTTCCGGCCACGCGGAAATCCGATTCGGCGACCTGTTCACACAGCACCGGCTGCGGCTCCAACTGCTTGAGCAGCCCGGCGATCTGGTAGGTCTTCGAGATCGGCTTCGCCACCGTGACCAGTTTATTTTCGGCTTGTAAGCGTGCGAGGTATTTTCTTAGGGACATATGAAACTTTCTTTATTAACTTGAGTTTACCAACTGCTATGAAATAATATTACAAAAATTCTACCACTCCCCATTGTTTTTTCCTTCATCAATCATTGCACACTCAAATAAGGTTTGGTATGATAGACGCAAGAGAACATCCAAAAAATAATTTTTGCTGTCGATCCTGCAGCAATCATGTAGAATGTTTGCCAATGTCGCTGCGCGACGTCGCCGGTGGCCGCCCCGGTATTACACGGATGGTCACTTATGATGTCCATGCAGCTTTCCGCTTATTCACTATCGGAAAAGCGAATTTAACTGGATGTTCTCTTTTAATTAGATGGGTAAATTACTTTCAAGAAGTAATTCACAAATAATCGAAAGATTCGATGCTCTAGAAACGCCAAAAGATATTGCTGATCTACTTGAAGTAGATTACCAGCATTTCGATAGTATTTTGTTTAAGACAGCTAGAGCAACTTTATATAGAGAATGCTTAATTCCTAAAAAGAATGGGGAATTTAGACAAATTAATGTTCCTGCAGTTCAATTAAAAAATATACAACGTAGATTGCATGAAGCGCTCCAAGTCATTCACAAATCTAAATTACCATCGCACGGCTTTGAAAGAGAGCGAAGTATCGTTACAAATGCAGAAGCCCATGTCAAACAAAAATTTGTGCTTAATTTAGATTTAAAAGATTTTTTCCCTTCAATAAATGCTGGTCGAGTTTGGGGAATGTTTCAAACGGTACCATTCAATTGCAATGAAAAAGTTGCTAGTATTCTCGCAAATATTTGCACATTTAAAAATGAATTACCTCAAGGAGCACCTACATCTCCGATTGTCTCCAATATGTTATGCAGAAAATTAGATAGTGAACTTCAAAAATTGGCAAAGAAATATAACGCTACTTATACTAGATATGCTGATGACATAACCATATCTTTTTCATATGGGGAAATTCCCAAAAACATCGCAACTACAAATGAATTGGGGCAACTTGAATTAGGTAACGAAATCAAAAATGTTATTAAAAATAATGGCTTTCGTATTAATTATGACAAATTCCGTTTACAATCCAAAAACATGCGACAAGAAGTTACTGGGCTCACCGTCAATGAATTTGTTAATGTAAACAGAAAATATGTCAGGCAAATTAGGGCAATGCTTCACGCCTGGGATAAATATGGTTATGAGAAAGCGGAAGAAGAATTTCGCAGAGAGTACGATAACAAGTATCGTCCACATTGGAAAAGTAACCCATCATTCAAGAAAGTTGTAAAAGGGAAAATTGATTTTTTAGGAATGGTTAGAGGAAAAGACGACAAGGTATATATTAAATATCGCGAAAAACTAAGGGAACTTGCCCCCGACATTATCTCTGAGCCTCCCCCACCTCCCGAATCCGAATCACCTCAAAGCATGGTACCTATTATTAGAACGGAGGGAAAAACGGATTGGAAGCACTTAAAGGCTGCATTACGATGGTTGATAGACAGAGGAGAAATTTCTGATTTACAAATAGAGTTTGATGAATTTGAAGAAACCTTGGGAGAACCTCTTCTGCTACAGGATTGTGAAGCTTTATGCAGACACAAACAACCCAGGCCTATTATTGCCATATTTGATCGAGACACTAAGAATGTAAATAAATTTCATAATGAGAAAAAGGGATATAAAGATTGGGGAAATAATGTATTTTCATTTGCTATTCCCGTACCTGCACACAGAAAGAATACACCAAAAGTATGTATTGAATTATATTACTAGCCACCGGACAGTTTGAAAAATCATCGATACACACAGGTGGGAACGGTAACAGGTAAGGCATTGGTAACTCGCCTTTCAAT
>JAFGRA010000086.1 GCA_016935415.1 Anaerolineales bacterium | reverse complement strand
GACCACGGACAGCCGACATACCCTGCTGCACTATCCCAACCGGATCAAGTACCTGGAGATCACGCATGTCAACCAGGTCTGGGTGGCTGACATCACCTACCTGGAGACCGAACAAGGGTTTTGCTATCTAAGCTTGATCACCGATGCTTGTTCTCGCCGCATTGTGGGCTATGACCTGTCCCTATCTTTGAGCGTTGAAGGAGCCCTGCGCAGTT
Source organism: Anaerolineales bacterium (assembly GCA_016935415.1). GTDB lineage: Bacteria > Chloroflexota > Anaerolineae > Anaerolineales > UBA11579 > JAFGRA01. The sequence continues at coordinate 9,254 of JAFGRA010000086.1, read as the reverse complement.
TGAAAATGACAATTGAGCAAGCCGTATCTCCACTGGCCGGATTGATCCACCATTCTGATCATGGGGTGCAGTATACCAGCCATGCCTATCGGGATTGTCTGGCCAACAATGGGATATATTCCAGCATGGGCGCAGTTGGCAATTGTTATGAGAATGCTCTGGCGGAACGTATGAATGGTATCCTCAAGCTGGAGTATGGCCTGGATGGTTGCTTTGTCGATCTAGATCAAGCCAGGCAAGCTGTTCGCGAAGCGGTTTGGCTGTACAGCTTCGAGCGCCCTCATCTTGCCCTGGCCTATCAGGTGCCCGCCCAATTCCATGCTGCTCAGCTTCTGGCTGATCAGCATTTAGCCATCTAAGTGTAAACACTATTCAGGACGACACACGCATCTGTAATATGCAACCTGCATCTTGTATCTTGCACCCATGCTCCCCCTCACCCACGCTCCTCTGCTTCCTACTGATAGCGTTCCTTGATATTCGGCACCAGATATTCCTCGAAGCAGCGTTTCAGGTCGTACTTGGGCACCCAGCCCCATTCTTCACGCGCGGCGGAGTCGTCCATATCCATCGGCCAGGTATCCACAATGCACTGGCGTTTATGGTCGGGCTTGAAACCGATCTGGGCATCCGGGAATGCCTGCAATACCTGTTCGCGGATCTGGGCCGCGGAGAGGCTGAAACTGGTCACGTTATAGACTACGTGGTTGAGGTCCTCGAGCGGGGCAGCAGCCAAGTCGAGCAGCGCATCGACGGCATCGGGCATCGCCATGAACGGCAGCACGCGGTCGGGTTCTACAAAGCAATCGTAAGGCTTGCCCTGAGCAGCAGCGTGCAGCATCTCCGGGCCGTAATCGGTCGTGCCGCCACTAGGCAGTGTAAAGGCGCTGATCAGGCCGGGGAAACGCACCGCCCGGAAATCGAGCTTCACTGGGGACTCTTCCGCCAACTGCATGAAGTTGCGGCTGTAATACGTTCCCAGGAACTCACAATACAGCTTGTTACCGCCGTACATCGTAGTCGGGTAATTCCATTCCCATTCCTTGACGCGCGGACATTCTGCCTTGGTTTCCATATCCGGCATACCGTAAGCCGCTACTGAACTGGGGAAGATGAACTTGACCGGACGGCTGCGCCACTGTGATTGCTCACGCGCCAGTTCCAACAAGCCCAGTGTACCTTCCACATTGACCTGGTGGGCGGCCTGTGGGGTGAACTCGGCCCTGGTAGAAAGCAAAGCCGCCAGGTGATAGATCGTATCGATTTCATACTCACTCACCAGGCGGTCCAGAAGGGGTTTATCCAGGATGCTGCCTTCAATATGCGTTGCCAGCCTACGCTGCTCCCCGGAGAGCGGGCGCACATCCAGGGTCAACACCATGTTGTGCTGCTCAGCTGCCAATCGGTGGATCAATGCGTCACCAATCTCCCCTGCCGCCCCAGTGATCAAGATGACTTTTTTACGCATGCATGTCTCCTAAAAAGGTAGGTTGAACTTACTCTTTGGGGGTTCTAGTATAGCGCAAATCCGATTTTTTGTAATCAAACCTCGATCGATACGCAGGGTCAGTGCGCGTGATATACTCTCGCCAAGAACAAATTGCAAAACAATCACATCCCTTTCGAAAGGAAAATGCGATGAAGTTCACCGACGGATACTGGCAGATGCGCCCCAATGTCGCCCCCCACTATGCCGCTCACGTGCATAGCATTGATATCAAAGCCGACGCCCTGACAGTGTATGCCCCGACAAAATACATTGCAGGGCGCGGCGATACGCTCAACCAGCCGATGTTGACCGTGCATTTTTCCTCACCGTTGGAAAATGTGATCCATGTGCAAATCGTACACCACAAAGGTGCACGGAGGAGCGGTCCCTCCTTTGAATTAATTGAAGAAAACCCAGACGTACGCGTCGAAGATACTGAAGCGATTGCCACCCTGACCAGCGGCGACCTTAGCGTCCAAATTGCTAAAGGCACAGATTGGGACGTCGAATTCCAGGTGAGCGGCAAAACGCTTACCGGCAGCGGCTTTCGCGGCCTGGGGCTTGTCGACACACCGGAAGGTCGCTTCGTACACGAGCAACTCGACCTGGGTGTTGGTGAATATGTGTACGGCCTGGGTGAACGTTTCACGGCTTTCGTCAAAAACGGCCAGGTGATCGATATGTGGAACGCCGACGGCGGCACCGCCAGTGAGCAAGCTTACAAGAACATCCCCTTTTACCTGACCAACCGCGGCTACGGCGTGTTCGTCAACCATCCCGAAAAAGTATCCTTCGAGTTCGCCTCGGAAAAAGTCAAGCGCGTGCAGTTCAGCGTGCCGGGCGAGTACCTGGAATACTTTGTGCTCTACGGGCCAACGCCCAAGGATATTCTGGAGCGCTACACCGCCCTCACCGGCCGTCCGGCGCTGCCCCCGGCCTGGTCTTTTGGCCTGTGGTTGACCACCTCCTTTACCACCGATTATGATGAAGAGACGGTTACCGGCTTCATCCAGGGCATGGCCGACCGTGAGATCCCGCTGCACGTCTTCCACTTCGACTGCTTCTGGATGAAGGAATTCCACTGGACGGATTTCGAGTGGGACTCAGATGTCTTCCCCGATCCCAAAAGCATGTTACAACGCCTCAAAGCGCGCGGCCTGCGCATCTGCGTGTGGATCAATCCCTACATCGCCCAACGTTCGGCGCTCTTCGATGAGGGCATGCAGAACGGCTACCTGCTCAAACACCCCAACGGGGACGTGTGGCAATGGGACAAATGGCAATCCGGCATGGGCATCGTCGATTTCACCAACCCGGCCGCCTGCCGATGGTACGCCGCCAAGCTGCGGGAATTGCTGGACATGGGCGTGGATAGCTTCAAGACCGATTTTGGCGAGCGCATCCCCACTGATGTAGTCTATCATGACGGTTCCGACCCGTTTAAAATGCACAATTACTACCCCTACTTGTACAACCGCACCGTGTTTGAAGTATTGGAAGAAAAGCGCGGCAAAGGCGATGCCGTTGTTTTCGCCCGCTCGGCGACCGCCGGAGGGCAACAATTCCCGGTGCATTGGGGCGGTGACAATGAATCCAGCTTCGAGTCGATGGCCGAGAGCCTGCGCGGCGGGTTGTCATTGGGGCTTTCCGGTTTCGGCTTCTGGAGCCATGACATTGGCGGCTTCGAGGGCACGCCACCCGCGGCGGTCTACAAACGCTGGATCGCTTTCGGGCTGCTCTCCTCGCACAGCCGCCTGCACGGCAGCAGTTCCTACCGCGTACCCTGGTTGTATGATGAGGAGGCCGTCGACGTACTGCGTTTTTTCACCCGCCTCAAATGCCGCCTGATGCCCTACCTATACGCCCAGGCGCTGAATGCCCAACAACACGGCACTCCCATGATGCGCGCCATGCTGCTGGAATTTCCGGATGATCCAACCTGCGATTACCTCGACCGCCAGTATATGCTGGGCGACTCACTGCTGGTTGCGCCGGTCTTCTCGGAAGCGGACGAAGTTATCTACTACGTCCCCGCCGGGCGCTGGACCAATTTCATCGGCGGTGATGTCATTGCAGGACCGGGTTGGAAACAAGAAAGACACGGTTTCCTCAGCCTGCCCTTGCTGGTACGCCCCAATTCCGTGCTCGCGGTGGGCAGCCAGGATGATGTGCCGGATTACGATTTCGGCGACAGCGTTACCCTGCAAGCCTACCAGATTGAAGATGGCGCTGAGATCGTCACCGCTATCCCCACCTTGAGCGGTGAGGTCGCAGGCACCTTCACTACCCACCGAACGGGCAATACGCTCACCGTCACGTCGCAAGGCATCAGCAAACCGTGGCGGTTCCTGCTGGTCGGCGTTGAAGCAGTTAGTGAGGTTGACGGCGGTTCGGCGGAAAGCACCACCAAGGGCACGTTGGTTACCCCGGCAGATGCCAGCCAAACGCTGACGATTTCAATTCGATAAACGACTTCTAAGTCTTAATCGACTTCGTTTCTCTATGGAAACCCGCTTTGTCGTAGAGAAACGAAGTGCTTTCACCAACTCCCCGACTGCAAATCTTATAAACTTCCCGCTCTCCGGCAAGCGCGCTCATTTTGGCGTATAATCGAAATGTGCCAACACCGTTCTATCACATCAGCGTTGCCTATGAGATCCGGGAACACCCGGCCTTACCGGTAAAGATCAAAGAGTTTCTGGCAGAAAACTGGAACGCTTTTCTGTTTGGCAAAACCGCGCCGGACGTGCAGGTGGTATCCCACCAGTCCCGGCAGGATACCCATTTCTATACCGTGCCGCCTGTAGGTACGACTCCGGCCTGGGAACGCATGCTTTCTATTTATCCCGCCTTATCCCATCCGGGAAAACTATCTCCGCACCAGGCCGCCTTCATCGCCGGTTACGCCTGCCACCTGGAAGCCGACGAAGCCTGGCTATGGGACATCTTCCTGCCGGTCTTTGGACCGGATGCTGCTTGGGAAACCTTCCGGCAGCGCTTGTACCTGCACAACGTGATGCGCGCTTACCTGGACCGCATCGTGGTGGCAAATTTACCAAAAGGCGCGGGGACGCATATGCAGGCTGCCCAACCGCACACCTGGCTACCCTTCGTAGAGGATACATACCTGGTGCAGTGGCGCGACCTGGTGGCAGGACAATTGCAACCAGGAGCAAAGATACAAACCGTCGAAGTCTTTGCCGGACGGCAGGGCGTCGATGTGAATGCTTTTTACCAGTTGCTGGATTCTGAGGAGCGCATGGATGCAGAGGTTTTCCAACACCTGCCACGCCCTCAACTGGCCGACTATCACAGCGATTTAGTATTGGCGAACATCACATTATTACAAACCTATCTGGCCGACCTATGAGGAACCCAAAATGAAGATGCATGAATTTACTGCAAAAAGGGGAACTAATCTGCCTGTGCAGGTTGCAGACGTAACCGGTCGCAAAGATAAAAATGCCCAGAATATCGTCATCCCCTACCTGACAGAAGCATTGGGCGATGACTTTACCTTGCTTCGCAATTACCCACTCCCTGATGTGGGTGTGGAAATCCCCCTGATCCTGGTAGGGCCATCCGGCGTGCAAGTAATCTACGCCAGTGCGGCGCGCGGCATCTTCCGCGCCCGCGGCAACGACTGGTTGGAGATGAACAACCGCACCCGTCATTTCGATAACGCCAACCCGAACCTGGTGGCGTTGACCCGCCAGCTCTCCCAGGCTGTAGATAAATATCTGCACGAAAATGGCATCGACCTCCCGGAGATCGAACCGGTGTTAATTTTCACGGAGGCAAGCGCCCATATCGACCTGTCGCGGCCGATGGTGCGCATCGTGCCTTTCGAAGGCATCGAGCGTTTTATTTTAAATGTAAAGAACCTGCCCAAGCTCCTCGATCAGGACACCGCCTTCCACATTGTGCGCCTGCTGATGCGCCTGGAATTGCAGGCCGACCAGCCCGCTCAGACACGCTCCGAGAAACGCATCGCCATCGCCGGGATACGCCTGACAAAAACGCAATGGCTGATTCTGGCCGGAATGGTGGCGTTCGGGTTCTTTGTTATGGTAGGATTACTGGCGCTGATCTTCCTATCCCTCTAGGTGTAGGAAAACGAGGTTTTACAATTTTGCAGAACGACATTTTTTTGTCCATTATTATTCCGGCCTATAATGAAGAACACCGCCTGCCGGGTACCCTGGCACAGGTTGCCGCCTATCTCGAAGCACAGACCTATCTGTACGAAGTTTTAGTAGTCGAAAATGGCAGTTCGGACCGCACCTTTGCAGTTGCTGAAGCCTTTGCCGCCGAGCACGAAGGTTTCCGCGTAATCCGCGAGACACAGAGCGGCAAAGGCCGCGCCGTGCGCGCCGGGATGCTAGCGGCCTGCGGCCAATATCGCTTCATGTGCGACGCCGACCTCTCCATGCCGATCACCGAGTTGGGGCACTTCTTGCCCCCGGAGATCGAAGCACCCCAAGTCGTGATCGCCTCCCGCGAAGCCGACGGCGCAGTGCGCTACGACGAACCGGAATACCGCCACATCGGCGGCCGTTTCGTCAATGACATGATCCGCTACCTGGTGCTGCCGGGATTATGCGATACGCAGTGCGGTTTCAAATTGTTCCGCGCCGACATTGCCGAAGATCTGTTCGCCAAACAAACCCTGACCGGTTGGTCCTTCGACGTCGAAATTCTTTTCATCGCCCAGCAGCGCGGTTACGAGATCGTCGAACTACCGATTCCCTGGCATTACCGCGACCAGAGCCACGTCAAGCCGCTCAAGGATACACTGAAATTATTCCTCGACCTGCTGGCAATCCGCCGCAACAACCGTAAGGGGGTCTATGACCCGCAGGTTTGACCCTGCCCTGCTGCCGCCCGCTCCCGATCTCAGCCTGGAAAGCGCCTTGTGGGAGCACGGGGTGAGCGCCATCGCCGGGATCGATGAAGCCGGGCGCGGTGCACTGGCCGGTCCGGTGGCCGCCGGAGCAGTGATCTTACCCGCTGAACCAGAAATCGCTGAAGAACTGCATGGGGTCAATGACTCAAAAAAGATGACCCCCAAACAACGTGAAATATGGGCAGCCACCATTAAAGAAACAGCCCTGGCCTGGGGGTTGGGCTTTGCCAGCAACCAGGAAATCGACGAGATCGGCATTATCCCCGCCACCCGGCTGGCAGCCTGGCGTGCCCTGGAGCAGCTCGCCATTCCGCCCACCTTCCTGCTGATTGACGCCTTATTACTCCCTGACCATCCCCTCCCGCAAACCTCCCTACTCAAAGGCGACGCGCGTTCGTTGAGCATCGCCGCCGCCTCGGTGATCGCCAAGGTGGGCCGTGACGGGTTGATGTGTGACCTGGACAGAAAATATCCAGCCTACGGCCTTGCCGCTCACAAGGGCTACGGCACCGCCTTTCACCGCGCCGTCATCACCGAGCACGGCCCCTGCCCGTTGCATAGGATGACCTTCGCACCGATGCGGGAAGTAGTGGAAAGTATGTAGTATGTAGTAGGGAGAAATAAAAGCTGTATTTAGAGATAGTTTTCCCTCAGTAATTATGATAGACTCTATAAAAGGAGTTTAGGTGGATAATCATGCATATTTTGACCGCTCAAGTTGAAAACTACAAAAGCTTCTTGGAATCCGAGAAGATAGAATTCACTCCTGGTTTTAATGTAATCGTTGGAAAAAACAATAGTGGCAAAACGGCTTTAGTGGAAGCATTGTCTTTACAATTTGATAAGACTCCCCATAGAAGCATTGTTACCCAACCTATAGAAGGTGCACAGCTTCAAAATTCTACTTCCAGTATCAATCTCACATTTGAAGTCTCTTTGTCGGAAATTCCTGATTTGCTAGCCAAATACAATCAAGAAAACCTACTAATTTCAATTCCAAAGCTCAATAACCCGGTACCACATAAGAACCTAGTTGATACCATATTATCAAGTCGAACATTTGTGATTAGATGTCAATATCAATCCTCGGGTAATAGAAGGAATTGGGATCTAATCGCGCCTTTTAGATCACCTTGGTTACCTAATGCCTTAGAATTTCAAGTTTCAAAATCTTCCCAAAAATTACGATATAAACAAAAAGTAACTATTAGTGGACACAATGATCACTTTGCAAAAGTTGCGGCTCAAGAATTCCAAAAGCGAGTTTATTGTTTTAAGGCAGAAAGATTTAAAGTAGGTCAATACAAAGCAGGAAATAGACAGACTCTTGAACCCGATGCCCAAAATCTTCCAGAAGTTCTGGCAAACTTAAATTTAAGCAATAGACAGAAATTCGATATTATTCTTAAACACATGAGTGAAATATTTCCTGAAATTCAAGATATTCCCATTCTTCCAATTAATGACAATCCTGTGCTAAAGATTCATTTATCAGCTCAAGGTTCTTCTAATCGAAATGATCTTCTCATTGCACTTCAAGATAGTGGAACTGGTATTGCACAGGTACTAGCAATTCTATTTGTGGTGGTTACTTCTAATATTCCACAAACTATCATCATTGATGAACCACAAAGCTTCTTACATCCTGGAGCTATCCGAAAATTATTTAGCATTTTAAGCCATCATTATTCGCAACATCAATACATTATTACCACGCATTCGCCCACGGCAATAGTGTCTGCTAATCCACAAAATATTGTGCATCTTCAAAAAGAAGAATATGAAAGCCATGCAAAAAATATTGATATCCGCGAATCAACGCAAGTCGAGAAAATACTTGCAGATGTAGGCGTCCGTCTTTCTGATGTTTTTGGCATTGATAACGTTTTATGGGTTGAAGGAACGACTGAAGAACTATGTTTTCCCTTGATTATTTCTCAAATTCTTAATCGTCCATTGATGGGTACCGCGGTTTTTGGAGTAATAAATACTGGTGATTTCCAAAGCCGTCGGCTGAAAGAAACCATTATTAAGATATACAAACGGCTTTCTGAAGGTGCTGGCTTGTTACCCCCAGCCGTAGGTTTTATTTTTGACCGTGAAATGAAGACATGTGAAGAACAAAAAGAACTTGTAAAAATCAGTGAGGGAAAAATCACTTTTACCAAACGTCGCATGTATGAAAACTACCTTCTTATTCGAGAAGCCATTGCATCTGTTGCTTCTGCTTACCTCGAAAGCGAAATTACTGTAGAGCAGGTTGAATCCTGGCTTGATGAACACAAGTGGGACAAAGACTTCATTGACGATAAAACAATCTCTGAGGATGACAAAAAGCATGATTATTGGTTGAGCAACGTTCGAGGTGATAAATTATTGGACGCATTATTCAAATCATTCGGGGCTGGCTCAGAATATGATAAAGTTGAACATGGAAAAGCACTTACATCCTGGATAATAGAAAACACCCCTGATGAACTTAATGAAATTGCCGAATTAATTGAATCAAAACTCCCCCCAATTTCTTAATTTATAGAACCAATATTTCCAGGTATGGCTGCATCACCGACTTGACTCGGTCAACTTTGGCATACGCCATCAGTTTATTGATGTCCCGGTCGGGCAGGCGCATATATTCCTTGAGTGCTTCCAGGGCAACGTCCAGGCCAACTTTATTGCGGAATTTGAAACAATCAGCTATTGTCTTCTCGCGATCGTAAATGCGTACAGTCACACCATCCAGTTGATACTCTTCAACGCCAGCTTGGTAAGGTTTTTCGGTAAGCCAGACCACTTCCAGGGGCGGGTGTTCGAGCCGCGGCTGCTTGGTGCTTTGCGGGAGAGCAATCCAAACCCGGT
>JAFGRA010000012.1 GCA_016935415.1 Anaerolineales bacterium | reverse complement strand
TGGTCGAGCCAGCCACCGGCCAAATCGATACGGTACGGCAGGTAGTCGCCGCCGCGCAGCGCCGTGGTTGAGCGTGCTTGCAATCCCTCCCGAGGTTTGCGTTCCAGCACGATGTATTCGATGCCCAGCGCATCGCACAAGGTGCGCTTTTCGGGTGTATCTCCGTCGGCGTTGACCACGAAGTAGTCTGGCTTGAGGGTGCGTAATTCATTTTCAAAGTCCAACATCCCTGATCCCGTGGAAATGAACGCTTCTTTGACCCAGCGGACGGCCTGAACCATGAACAGGCGCTCTTGCTCCCCGTTCACGGGGAGGCGGTTTTTTAATTCGTAAACTGTACCATCGGAACCGAGGGCAACGTACAGATCACCGTACTGCGCGGCCTGACAGAAAAATTCGATGTGCCCACTGTGGAGCATGTCGAAACAACCGCTCACGAATACTTTTTTGGTCATTGAAAATCCTTGTTGTGGTTGGCTTGTTTTGTGAAATTCGTGTGTGTCTATTATATCTTCATCAGGCGCTTATTCGTATATTTCGACTATTTGGATAATTTGGGAGGTCATCGTTAGGAAAAAGTGGCCGGGTTCTCTAAGACAAAGTACCCGAAGCTACCATATTCTGATAAGATATTCGTATGTAAATGATTTGCTTGCAATGGACACCCGGTTTTGAACACTTTGATAGTATAGAAAGAGGAAATCATGGATTACAAAGCGAACCCCTTCTACTTGAATAACGCTCAGATTGCCTGGGTTGAAGAGACACTGAGTAAGATGTCGCTGCGGCAGAAAGCCGGCCAGTTGTTCTTTCCCATCGGTTCAGACAATTTTGAAGAAATGTCGGCCATGCTCGCTGGTTTGCAACCATGTGGTTTGATGTTCCGCACTTCCCCCATGGAAACAGTTGCCGAGGCGCACCAGGCCTGGCAAGAACTTTCTGAAATCCCGCTGATATTGGCCGCCAACCTGGAGGCGGGTGGTAACGGCCTGGTAAGCGAAGGCACGAGCATGGGCAACAACATGACCGTAGCAGCTACCGATGATGCCGACCTGGCCTACAAAATGGGCGTGATCAGCGCGCGCGAGGCGCGCGCCGTGGGTGGCAACCTGGCTTTTGCCCCGGTAGTGGATATCAATTTTAACTGCAACAACCCGATTGCCAATATTCGCTCGTTTGGCGACCAACCCGATAAGGTGTTGGAGATGGGCCTGGCTTACATGAAAGGCGTGCAGGAGAATGGCTGTGGCGTGACCATCAAGCATTTCCCTGGGGACGGTGTGGATGACCGCGACCAGCATGTGGTCACCAGCAACAATTCGCTTTCCGTCGCGGAATGGGACGCCAGCTTCGGTAAGGTGTATGGCGAGCTGGTCAAAGCGGGTGCCCTGGGCCTAATGGTCGGGCATATCCGGCTGCCGGCCTACAGCCGTTTGCTGCGTCCGGGCATTAAAAATGAAGAACTGATGCCTGCCACGCTGGCCCCGGAATTGCTGAACGACCTGCTGCGCGAAAAACTGGGCTTCAATGGCCTGATCTTGACCGATGCCACGCTGATGTCTGGTTTCAACGCCATGGGCGAGCGCAAGGATTTGGTGCCCGCCACGATTGCCGCCGGTTGTGACGTCTTCCTGTTCTCGCGCGATTGGCAAGAAGATTTGCAATTCATGCTGGATGGGATCGAGAATGGCGTGTTGACGCTCGAGCGCCTGGACGAAGCCGTGGCACGCATCCTGGCCTTCAAGGCTGCCCTGAACCTGCCCGAACAAAAGGCCAACGGCACGCTGGTGCCCAAAGATTATGATGTTGTCGGTAATCGAGACCATCACCAATGGGCGGCCGAATGTGCGGACAAGTCCGTGACCCTGGCAAAAGATACGCAGGGCTTGCTGCCTTTGTCGGTGGAAAAGCACAAAAAGATCCTCTTCCTGCCGTTTGGCGATTCGACCTACTTTGGCGCTGCCCAAAAGGTTTCGCCACAAGAAAAATTTGCGCAGCTTCTGGAAGTGGAAGGCTTCGAGCTCACAACCTGGGATTTTGCCAAAGACCCGGCTTTGAATTTCTCGGCAACGCGGCTTTCAATTGAGAAAATGAGGGCAGATTTCGATCTGGTGCTTTATTTTGTGGACATTCCAACCGCCAGCAACAAGACCACTTTGCGCTTATCCTACAATTCCTTTGTGGGCTTCGATGCACCCTGGCTGGTGAAAGACCTACCCACGATGATGGTTTCAACAGCCAATCCCTATCATCTGTATGACGCACCGCAGATCAAGACCCTGGTGAACGCCTATAACTCCCGTGATGTGCAATTACAGGCTGTGGTCGATAAATTGCTTGGCCGCTCTGCGTTCAAGGGCGTTTCCCCAGTCGACCAGTTCTGCGGCCGTTGGGACGCGAAACTATAGCCCGGTTTAGGCGATCTTTTTCAATTTGAAGTTCCACGGCAGCAGATCAACAGGCTTCCGTGCCCCCAACAAAGCGGTTTAGCCGCTTTGTTGTTTAAGGGATTGTGGGGGTGATCGGCAATAATTCCCACTTTTGTATATAGTTATAAACAATAGAATATATAGGCAGTTGATATTTTACAACTATATCAATATTTTGTAGAATAGAGTAAATGTGTTATTTATTGTGCAGTGATGCGTAAGCAAAAGGAGAAAATCGAATGAGTGAAGAAAGCAAATGCCCGGTACATGGCGGATCAAATCCGATCGCCGGTGGCGGCACATCAAATCGCGACTGGTGGCCGAATCAATTGAACCTCAACATCCTTCACCAGAATTCCAGTCTGAGCAATCCAATGGGTGATGATTTCAACTATGCTGAAGAATTTAAGCAGCTCGACCTGGAAGCCGTGAAACAGGACCTCTACGACTTGATGACCGATTCACAGGATTGGTGGCCGGCCGACTACGGTCACTATGGCCCGCTCTTTATCCGCATGGCCTGGCACAGTGCCGGTACCTACCGCACCGGCGATGGCCGCGGTGGGGCGGGGTCTGGCAGCCAACGCTTTGCGCCGCTCAACAGTTGGCCTGACAACGTAAATCTGGATAAGGCTCGTCGCTTGCTCTGGCCGATCAAGCAAAAATACGGCCGTAAAATCTCGTGGGCCGACCTGATGATCCTGGCCGGGAACTGTGCCATCGAGTCGATGGGCCTCAAGACCTTCGGCTTCGCCGGTGGCCGCGAGGACATTTGGGAGCCGGAAGAAGATATCTACTGGGGCGCCGAGAGTGAGTGGCTTGGCGACAAACGCTACAGTGGTGAGCGCGAACTAGAGAACCCGCTGGCGGCCGTGCAGATGGGGCTGATTTACGTGAACCCGGAAGGCCCCAATGGTGAACCCGATCCAGTTGCCTCCGGCCGTGATGTGCGCGAGACCTTCGCCCGCATGGCAATGAACGACGAAGAAACCGTTGCACTGGTTGCCGGCGGGCATACTTTTGGTAAGAGCCACGGTGCCGGCGATGCCGCGCTGGTCGGCCCGGAACCGGAAGCGGCCGGGATTGCGGAGATGGGCTTGGGTTGGAAGAGCAGCCACGGCACTGGCCTTGGTGGGGATACCATCGGCAGCGGCATCGAGGGTGCCTGGAAGCCGAACCCAACCACATGGGATATGGGCTACCTGGAAGTGCTATTCAAATACGAGTGGGAACTGGTCAAAAGCCCGGCTGGTGCGCACCAGTGGCTTGCCAAGGATGTGGAAGAAGCCGACATGGTGGTGGACGCCCATGACCCATCGAAGAAGCACCGCCCGATGATGACTACGGCGGATCTCTCGCTGCGTTACGATCCGATTTACGAGCCGATTGCACGCCACTACCTTGAGAATCCCGATGAATTTGCCGACGCGTTTGCGCGCGCCTGGTTCAAGTTGACCCACCGTGACATGGGGCCACGCGCACGTTATCTTGGCCCTGAAGTACCCGCAGAGGAATTGATCTGGCAGGACCCGGTGCCCGCCGTCGATCACGAATTGATCGATCCGCAGGATATCGCAAACCTGAAAAGCAGACTGCTGGCTTCGGGCTTGTCGATCTCAGAACTAGTTTGGACCGCCTGGGCATCGGCATCCACATTCCGCGGTTCGGATAAGCGCGGTGGCGCCAATGGCGCTCGCATCCGGCTTACGCCGCAGAAGGACTGGGAAGTCAACCAGTCTGCCCAGCTGCAGAAGGTATTGCAAACCTTAGAACGGATTCAAAAGGAATTCAACCGGGCGCAGTCCGGCGGAAAGCAGGTTTCCCTGGCCGACTTGATCGTTTTAGGTGGGGCGGCCGGTATCGAGCAAGCTGCCAAGAACGCCGGTTACGATGTGATAGTGCCCTTCACCCCGGGACGCACGGATGCGTCGCAGGAACAAACCGATGTGGAGGCATTTGAAGTGCTCGAACCGGTTGCGGATGGTTTCCGTAATTATCTCCAGACCAAATTCAGTGTATCGGCCGAGGAACTGCTGGTCGACCGGGCACAATTGCTCACACTGACCGCGCCTGAGATGACGGCTCTGGTGGGTGGCTTGCGGGTCTTGAACACCAACTTCGAGCACTCCTCGCATGGTGTTTTCACCAAACGACCAGAAACACTCAGCAATGACTTCTTTGTCAATCTGCTTGATATGCGCACAGTGTGGACGGCAGTCTCGGAAGATGAAGATTTGTTCGAGGGACGCGACCGGGCCACGGGTGAACTCAAGTGGACGGGGACGCGCGTCGATCTGGTCTTCGGTTCGAACTCCCAACTGCGCGCCCTGGCGGAAGTCTATGGCGCTGGGGACGCCGAAGAGAAGTTCGTGCACGACTTCGTGGCGGCCTGGAACAAGGTTAT
>JAFGRA010000085.1 GCA_016935415.1 Anaerolineales bacterium | reverse complement strand
GAAGAGCGCGGCACGTTGTTCCTGGAGGCAGGCGTTGAAGTTTACGCCGGGATGGTGGTTGGCGAACATCAGCGCCCTGGCGACCTGGACGTGAACGTGTGTAAAACCAAGCACCTCACCAATATGCGCAACGCCATCCGCGACATTGAAGTCCGCCTGGTCACGCCCCGCGATATGAGTCTGGACGAATGCATCGAATACCTGGCCGACGACGAGCTACTGGAAGTTACCCCCGGAAGCCTGCGCATTCGCAAGCGCCTGCTGGATCACAACATCCGTGGCCGCGAGACTAAACGCGCCAAGGAAGCCGCTTTGCAATAGCAAGTTGCAGATTACAAATTAGAAATTGCACGACGGGGAAATTGATAAAAACATTCAATAGTTAGGCACTCTCAGTCAATCAGGCATTTAGGTATCCAGGAACAAGACATCTACGCATCAAGATGCTCGGATCACACCCTCCCTTGGTCCCTGATTACTGGTTACGCTGCACGATTCTCGGGTCACGTTTTTCGATTTTACTCCCAACATAACTATTCTGTTTATTTCACGCTTCTCAAAGCTCGATTCACGCGCTCTACCCTCGGTGCCTGATTGACCGGTCACTGATCCCTCCCCCAAAAACCTACACATTCCTACCTACCCAATTCCTCTGAATTAGTCTATATTTTAATATAATTAAGACAAATATCATAAAATATAGTATAATCCCCGTCGCTCGGTACCAAAATGCGTTCTTATTGAGGAGTTTTTTGCGAGAAGGAGGTCGCTTATAAATATGTCCCCCATGCCATCATAAAGCTTGCAGGCCGGGAAGCTCCCCGACCTGCAATTACCAGATGTAACCTAGCGGTAACTCCGGTCAAGATTAATTGTAATCTCTTCTATGGCCGGAGTCAATTAGCCCCCCTAACAATAAGTCATCAGGAGATTGACAATGATGAAGTTCCCACGCAATTTACTGACCCTATTCATTTTATCCATCCTGGCACTCAACGCCTGCGCCGCCCCCCCAACCGAAGACACCACCAAAATGGAATCTGAAGCAGACCTCAGCGCAGCTGATCTGGCTGCCGTCAAGGATTACGCCATCGATCAAGCCGAACAGATGACCGCGGCAGCGGCTGAACTAGCCGCTACCGCCCAGAGCTACTATGACCTGATCGCCGCCTACGATTTCGACTATCAGGGAGCCTGGGACGCAGAAAGCGAAACGCTGGCGAACCTGGTTGCTACTGCCAAAGCACAATGGCTGACCACCAGCCAGCACTACGAGTTGAATGAAGGCATCGTCGCCGGTGTGCCCTCATTGGCCTACTATGACGTGTGGATCGACGCCGGTCCCAGTGCCGCAGAAGACCCCGCTGAAGCACTCGCATGGGAACTGCCGCTGCCCGACGGCCGCGTGCTCGAAAGCCCCGGCAACTTCTTCCACCACCTGACCGAACCCACAATCTGGGCCACCAACCCCGGATTCACCGGCCTGGCGGTCGACCTGGATGGCAATGGTGAAGTCGAATTCGCCGAGGGCCTGCCCGAAGCCAATATCTTCTTGGGTGCCACGCAGGGCCTGGACGCTGCCGGAGGTGAAATGCTGGCTGCCATCAACGCCTGGGAACCGACCCTCAGCGACGCCTTTACTGCCCTGGCCGTGATGGTTCCCACAATGAACGAATACTTCGAGCAGTGGAAACTGTCCTCCTACGTGACCGGTGACAGCACCGCGGAAGCCAACTTCGTGGCGGTCAGCCGCCTGTTCGACATCAACGGCATCCTGCACGGTCTGGACGTGACCTACGCGAACGTCGGCGTGGTCGTGGAAACAACCAATCCCGAATTGCACGCCCAAATCGATACCAACCTGGACAGCTTGCTGGCGTACGTTTCCGATTTATATCAGCAGGAACAAGCCGGCAAAGTCTTCTCTGCTGAAGAGGCCGACCTGTTCGGCACCGAGGCTCAAGAACAGGCCACCGCCATCTCCGGTCAAGTCTCCCAGGCCGCTTCCCTGCTGGATATCGAGATCCAGGAATAGCCTTCCTATTTACCACAATCAACAACCCCGCAAAAACTCATCATGAAAAAACTCAGACGATCGATCTTGGGACAAAGTGGACGGATCAGCCGATTCGTCCTGCTCGGAACACTCGCCCTGCTGCTTCTCGGCAGCCCGTTGGAGGCGCATGCGCAGCAAAACGCCCCCCCCTGGGAAGAAGTAGCGCAAGTGCGCAAATTGCTTTTCGAAGCACAAAAAGCGCTCCTATTGGAAGACGCGGAAACAGCCTGGCAATCCACCCAGGCTGCGAAGATTACCTACCAGCAAAGTGCAGCCGCGGTGCAGATCGCCGCCCAAGAACCTGAAGTCGATGACTTCCTGGATCAGCAATTGGGTCTGGCCCAGGAGGCCGTCGCTGCCGGGGATATCGAACAACTGGCCCGGTTGCGGGGGGAGATTTGGACCGGCATCCTGTTGGGCAGCTATCGCCTCACCCTGGATGCTATCCACAACAACCAGCCCGAAACCGCCGGACAGTGGCTGCAAGTGCGCGAATATCGCACCCCGACGCGCTTCTCGCGCGCCAGTGCCGACGCCACTCTGGCCCTAACCGCTTTCAAGGAAGCCGATAGCGGCGCAGAAAGCACCTCCGCTCAGGTGCGCGCCGACTTATTGGATACTTACCAGGCCCGCCTCGATGCCGGGTTGGATGCTATCCGCGAAGGGCTGGAACTGGGGATCGGTTTCCGTGCCGCCGAATCGGCCGGCGCGGTGCGCGGCTACTGGCGCATCCTGGAACCGGCCTACATCGAGCAGTTCGGAGAAGCCGCGGGCGCAGAAGCCCGCGAACAATTCAACCAACTCGTTGCCGCGGTCGAATCCGGGGACTCGGCCGCCATCGCCGCACAGGTGGACGCGGCCGAAAACCTGGTCAATGGTTTCCGAGCTGCGCCGCTCACTGCCGAAGAACAGACCCGCCGTGCCGGGCAGTTGCTGCGTTTCCTCTCACTGGTGCCCGTCGAATACAAGCGCGGCGTCAAGAACGGCGAAGTTTTCCTGGATATCGAGGTGCAGGAAGCCGTCACCTTCCTGGATGGTGCCCAGGCTGCCTTCAAGGACTTGCGTCTGCCGCTGGAAGCACTCGACCCCACCCAGACTGCCGCCATCGCCGCCCAGTTGGACGCCCTCGAAACCACCCTGGACAACACCAATCGCCGGGTGGAGGTCGTCGAGCCGGCCGTGATCGAGGATGCCGTTTCCGAAGTCACCGCCCAACTCACCGCTGTGTACCCCGAAGCCTGGAAAGCCAGCAACACCGCCTCCGATCTGGACGTGATCGCCACCGTGCTCGACCAGCTTGAAACCGCCGTCGCCCAAGGCCAATTTGCGCAGGCCGAATCCGCCCGCTTGGAAGCCTACGCCATTTACGATATCGGGCTGGAGCCGCGCCTGCTGGCCTTCTCCCCCGAGACAGTAGCTGAGATCGAGAACCTGTTCTGGCAAGGTCACGTCGACCAACCTGGGCTGGCTCAAGCGATCAGTGTGGAAGCCTCACCAGATACGATTCGCACCATCCGCACCAAACTCGACGAAGCCATGCTGGAAGGGCAGCGCATCCTTGGTGATGGTGCCGCGGTTCCGGCCGTCATCATCAGCAACGCCGCCGTGATCGTCTTCCGCGAAGGGTTGGAAGCGGTCGTCATCATCGCCGCCCTGATCGCCGGGCTGTCGAAGACCAACAAATCCTACCGCCGCCCGCTGGTGCTGGGCAGTTTGTTGGCCTTCCTCGCCACCGCCATTACCTGGTGGCTGGCCCAGCGTGTGCTGGTCAACTTCATCTCCTACGGCGAAAAACTGGAAGCCGTCGTTTCCCTGATCGCCATCGGCGTGCTGCTGCTGATCACCAACTGGTTCTTCCACAAATCCTACTGGACAGACTGGCTCGCCAACCTGCACAAGACCAAAGCCAAGATCATCCAAGGCAACGCCAGCCAGGTACTTGGTTTCGTTGCTTTAGGCTTTACCAGCATCTACCGTGAGGGCTTCGAGACTGTGCTCTTCCTGCAAGCTCTGGTGCTCGATGCCGGAAACCTGATCGTGCTGCAAGGCGTGGCGCTGGGGTTGTTAGGGGTAGCCATCGTCGGCGTATTGATTTTTAAGCTGCAAACCCGCCTGCCTTACATGAAACTCTTCGTGATTACGGCCGTATTGATTGGCGGCGTGCTGCTGATCTTGGCCGGAAAGACCGTGCACGTCATGCAGGCCGTGGCCTGGCTACCAATCACGCCCATTCAGGGTCTGGACATCCCTTACTGGTTGAGCCAGTGGTTCGGCATTTATCCCACCTGGCAAAGCCTGCTGGCCCAGGTCGTGGCCGCCGGGATCGTGCTTGGCAGTTACTACCTGGCCGAATACCAGCGCAAACAGCATCGCCACAAAACAGCCTGATCCAGCCATTTTTCAACTCCCCAACCGGCAGGAAATCAGGTCAATCCACACGTTGCCATCGATTCTCCGCGTTTGTCTATCCATTTTGCAAGTTGCGATTGTTTTTATTTTTTCTATATCAAAAACACTTGCATCTAGCCGCAGAATAGGGCATACTAAGTACAAGGAGCATTGTATATGGCAAAAATAGCATTGCGCGTATATAACCGCGAGATTGAAGAACTGATCGATCAAGGCAACGTCGATGAAGGCATTGCCCATAGCCGCCACATCCTGAAAACGCTCCCCAAACATGTCGATACCTACCGGCTGTTGGGAAAAGCTTACCTGGAAGGCCAGCGTTATGGTGATGCCGCCGACATCTTGCAGCGGGTTTTGTCCGCCATTCCAGACGACTTCATTTCCCATGTCGGTATGAGCATTATTCGGGAAGATGAAGGCAACCTGGATGCTTCACTCTGGCACATGGAACGCGCCTTCGAGGTGCAGCCCTCCAACCAGGCCATCCAGAACGAGCTGCGCCGCCTTTACGGCCGCCGCGACAATGTGGAACCACCTAAGATCCGCCTGACGCGCGGCGCCCTGGCACGCATGTATGCCCAGGGTGACCTGTACGAGCAGTCGATTGCCGAACTGCGCGCCGCCCTGGCTGAAGACCCGCAGCGCCCCGACCTGCAAGTGCTCCTGGCCGACATGTATTACAAAGCCGGCAAACCGGTCGAAGCTGCCGAAGTCAGCAACCAGGTTCTTAACAAACTCCCCCATTGTTTAGAAGTCAACCGCCTGATGGCGCAAATCCTGAAAGAAACCGGCCGTGAGGACGAAGCCTTGCCTTACCAGCAACGGGTAGAAGAACTCGATCCCTACAGCCGCTTCTCAACCCAGAGCTACCTTAATGTAGACGAAGTGCCCGACAATGCCGTGACCATCGACCGCCTGGAATGGGACCCCACCCAGATGGATCAAGCCGTCAGCGGCCAACCGGCCTGGGCATCATCCCTGGGCGTAGATATCGACGCAGGCAGCAGCGGAGGAGAAGAATTGCCAGACTGGCTGTCCGATGGCGAAGATGAAGGCGGTGATCTCTTTGCCAGTGAAGATGACGTCGCATCTCCATTTGCCGACCTGAGCGGCGACGAAGCCGGTGAAGAAATGGACTGGCTGGCCGATATGGGCAGCGAGGAAACAGAAACCGACTTTAGTGCCGATATTCCGGCCCAAGTTCCGGCCGGAACGATGGCTGAAAGCGACGATGAACTCCCCGACTTCATGAAGGAAGCCGGATGGGATATTGGCGACGGCGAGGAGGCCGAATCTGGCGAAGATGATGCATTCCCCGAGTGGTTGGCGGATGCAGAACCAGCAGCTACCCCCAACAAAGCCGCCGCGACCGCCGCCGCATCCGGTGCTGCCGCTGACCTGTTTGCAGATGATAACCAGGATACAGACGATGATGCCCCCGACTGGATGTCTGAATTTGCCGCCGGTGCAGAGGATGAACCGGCAGCCACCCCGGCCGATGATCTGCCCGACTGGCTGCAAGAAGCCGGTCCGGAAACTGGCGCACCTGCCGCGGCCGAAGCGCCAATGGCCGACCCCGATTTTCTGCAAAACATTGCCGACGAAGTCGCCGGAACCGAAACCCAACCGGTCGTCACCGGGGATGATGAAGACCTCCCCGACTGGCTTTCGGATATGGAAACCAGTTCCGAGGCCGCGCCCCCTAAGCCTTCCAAGCCTGTGTCCAGTGAATTGAACGACCTGATGTCCGAAGGGGAAGACGCCATGGCCTGGCTTGAAAGCCTGGGTTCTGGCGAGGATATCAACGAGGCCGACCTGCTCAGCACGCCGGAAGAATCTACGCCTGCCCCGGCCGCAGCAGAAAAAACTCCCGACTGGCTTACCGAATTAGATGAAGAAGCACCAACTACAACCGAGCCGGCCACCGAACCCGCTGCCGAGAGCGAAATCGACTGGCTGTCCGAGTTAGATGAAGATGCCGGCCAACCCGCTACCCCGGCCGCCGAACCCGCCGCCGAGAACGAAATCGATTGGCTGTCCGAATTAGACGAAGATGCTGACCAGCCGACACCTCCGACCGCTGAACCTGCTGCGGAAGGCGAATTAGATTGGCTGTCCGAATTAGATGAAGGTACCGCCGAACCTACCCCTGCGGCTCCTGAACCTGCCGTTGAAGATGATACCGATAATTGGTTGGCACAACTCGATACCGGCGCAACACCGGTCGCAGCCGAACCTGAGGCTGAAGGCGAGTTGGACTGGCTAAACGAATTAGATGAAGGTACCACCGAGACCGCCTCTGACCCTCAAGAACCTGCTGCAGAAGGCGACTTGGATTGGCTAACCGCACTAGATGAAGATACTGACCAGGCCGCACCTCCAGCTTCCGAAACACCGGCTCCCGTCAGTGCCCAAACCGAAGCCGACGAAGCCATGGATTGGCTCGAAAGCCTGGCCGGTGGCGAGATCGATGAAGCCGATCTGCTGACCGAAACTGCCGAGCCAGAAGCTGCCGCCCCGGCCCAGACCGAAGAAGCCGAGGAGATGGACTGGTTGTCCGAACTGGATGCGGAAACACCGCAAGAACCTGCCCCTGAAACGCCTACCCCAGCAACCGAAGACGATACCGACGATTGGCTGGCACAGTTCGAGGGTGGTGAAGAACCGGCCGCGGCAGAACCCGCTGCCGAAAGCGGGCTGAACTGGTTGAGCGAACTGGATGAAACTGCTCCTGAAACTCCGGCAGAAAGCCCGGCCGCAGAACCTATCGCCGAAGGCGATCTGGATTGGTTAACCGAATTAGACGAAACAACTGGCACGGCCCCAGAAGCCGCTCCCAGTGTGGAAACGCCAGCACAACCTGCGTCTATGGCCGCCGAAGAAGCCGACGATGGCATGAGCTGGTTGGAAGACCTGGCCTCTGGTGAGATCAGCGAAGAAGATCTGATGACGCTCGATGAATCTGAACCAGAAAGCGCCGCCCAGGTCGAAACCCCGGCTGCCGAAGCCGAATCCCTGGAATGGCTCGAAGGTCTGGTCAGTGCGGAAGCGGAACAAACACCAGTGGAACAAGTTTCTGCGGAACAGGTACCCGAAGAACCAGTCGCTCCGGAAAGCATCGAAACAACCGCCGAAGCACCGCCGTCTGCGGAAGAAGAAGACGAAGCCATGGCCTGGTTGGAAGACCTGGCCGTCAAGCAAGGTGTTGGCGAAGATGAACTCCAGGCTATCCACGAAGCCCCATCGACGGAAATGCCCGAATGGCTGCAAGAATTGGATGAAGCCGCTCCGGTCGAAGAACCACCCGCGCCGACTTTGGAAGAAACTGCTCTGCCTGCCGCCGAAGAAGCCGACGACGGCATGAGTTGGCTGGAAGACCTGGCCTCTGGCGAGATCAGCGAAGAAGATCTGATGACCATCGATGAAGCGATCACGGACGAGCTGCCCGCCGACCAATTACCAGCAGAGCCTGCCCCAGCCGAAGCCACACCACCGGCACCGGAAGAGCCAACCTCAACCGCGGAAGAATCCATGGCCTGGCTGGAAAACCTGGCAGCCGAAGGCATCGACGAAGTAGAAACGCCCAGCCCCAAAGAACCGGTCGTAGAACTTCCCGTCGAGCAGCCACCGGAAGCCGCACCAGAAGAAGATGAAGATGCAATGGCCTGGCTCGCGAGTCTTAGCGCTGGCGAGATCAGCGAAGCAGACCTGCACACTACAGTGGAAGAACCGATCCCGCCGGAACGCGCCCCAGCAGAGCCTACTCCAACCGAAGAACCGGTTGCCGAAGCCCCAATCCAGGAAATGCCAACCCCGCCAACCACCGAGGAAGAGGACGCCGCCTTGGCTTGGCTGGAAAGTTTGGCCGCCAAGCAAGGCGCCAGCGAGGAAGAACTGGTGACCGCACCGGAAAAACGGACCGAACAACCTCCGCAGTGGCTCCAGGAAGCCGAAGAAGAAGCCCCGGTAGAAGCCGCTGAAGCAGAACCAGTCGCCGAAGAAGGTGGGGAGGAAGAAATCCCCGATTGGCTGGAAGCGCTCGAAGTAGCCGAATCCATGCGCACCGGCGAACTTCCGGCCGAAGCGATCCGGGAACTCGAAGAAGCCGAAGCCGCCGTTGAAGCCGCGGCCCAGGCCCCCGTTGAAGAAGTACCTGTCGAGGAAGCCCCTGTAGAAGAAACAGTTGAAGCATCGCAGCCCGTTCAGGACGAAACGCCCGAATGGCTGCAAGCTGTGGAAGAAGAGCAGGCAGCGGAAGAAGCTGCCCCGCCGCTCAGTCCACCGGAATGGTTGCGCGATATCGAAGAAGACGCTCCGGCGGCAGAAACGCCAGCCGAACCTACCCCCCAACCGCCGGAATGGCTGCCCGAAGCCGAGGTATTAGGTTCCAGGCCTGGATCCACCAAGAGCCTGGCCGACGAGCAGCTTGACCAACCCCAGCTGGCCGCCCAGCCCACGGGCACTGACATGCCTCCGGTAGCCCCGCCTGCTGAGGTTATCGAGGAACCGGTAATTGAAGAACCCGTTGTTGAAGCCCCAGTAATGGAAACTCCTGCTGCTGCACCGGCCGCCCCCGCACCACCTGCGCCCAAACCGACCAAGCCCAAATTCGATCCTGAACAGGAACTGGATACTGCCCGCCAAGCGCTGAGTTCAGGCGCTCTGGAAGCCGGGATGGAATCCTACAATACGCTCATCAAGAAGAACAAGAACCTGGACGACGTGATCGCCGATTTGCAAGCTGCGCTCTTCAACCATCCGGTTGAGATTACGCTCTGGCAAACCCTGGGCGACGCCTACATGAAAGCTGATCGTTTGCAGGAAGCCCTGGACGCTTACACTAAAGCGGAAGAATTACTGCGATAGGGTATAATACCTGCCAGGACACCCAATAAACATCACATGGACTCGGGGCCTGTCCCCGAGTTCTTTTTTTGGAGGCATACAAAACGTGGAAAAAACTCTCGTACTCGTGAAACCAGACGCCGTCCAGCGCGGCTTGATCGGTGAAGTCACTTCCCGCCTGGAACGCCGCGGTCTGCGCCTGGTAGCTGCCAAATTCTTGGCCGTCAGCCAGGAACTGGCCGAAACGCATTACGCCATCCACAAAGGCAAAACCTTCTACGAACCGCTTATCAATTACATTACCTCATCCCCGGTCATGGCAATGGCCTGGGAAGGCCCCAACGCGGTCGCCGCAGTGCGCCAGACGATGGGCGCCACCCGCCCCACCGAAGCCGCTCCCGGCTCCATCCGCCACGACTTCGGCCTGGAAGTCGGCCGCAACCTGACCCACGCCTCGGACTCGGTCGAGAACGGCGAGAAAGAGGTCGCTCTGTGGTTCAAGCCCGAAGAACTGGTTTCTTGGGGACGAGACGTCGATCGCTGGATCTTCGAGTGATCTCAAAAGGTTTTCCTGACAAGAGAAGCGCCAGACAAATGCTGCCTGGCGTTTTTTGTTTAATGACCTGGGCGGTTAAAGCCGCTTGCAACACTTTTCGCTACTGTCTCCTATGGCTACCTCTATAGCTAGAAATTTCTCATTCATGGAGGGACGCAGCTTAGCAAGCTTTGCTTGCCCTACGTCCCACAGAAACCCAAGCAACAACAACCTTCCCTCTCCCACTATGCCCAAAACAAAAAGCCAGCGAGCTTCTTCTACACTCACTGGCCCAAATATCTCCAATATACGAACTACGAATTTCGATTTTCGAATCTCGGCTCACGTCCTTACTGTACATGCAGCAATACCTTCCCGTCCGACCATAATTCTTCCAGGCGGTAATAATCGCGCTGGGCAGCCGAGAACACATGCACAACCACATCGCCAAAATCGGCCAGCATCCAGCCCTCGCGCGGTTCACCCTCGATAATAGTCTTCCGCTGGAACTTCTCGCGCACTTCGTCCAGGGCCGCGTGCATCAATGCCCGCAGCATACGTTCACTGGTACCAGAACAAATTACGAAATAATCGGTAAATGGCGCTACCCCCTGGAGATCTAACAGTAAAATGTCTTCCGCTTTCTTCTCTTCTAAAGCATCTACAATTGCTCGTGCAAATTCTAATGCGTCCAGTTTTGTCACCTCTTCAAATAGTTCATGAACTGGTATTTCAACCCATTTTATCAGTAAATAGAAAACCCTGCTGGCAGCGGCAGGTTACGCGTCCATACCCAACAAGGGCGCGCTGGACAGCTTGGTATATACTGCTCCACTGGCCTCAAGATCGGAACGGAAGAGATGCACATCTTCGACATGGCCGGTGCCAATGAAGCCCAGTTTCTGCTTTTGCAGCACCTCAGCGATCTCCCGCAATTCGCGGTGGGAGGTATTACGTGACACGCGGCCCATAGTGATGTGGGGCGAAAACTCTCGCTCTTCAGGGGCATAACCGATGCGGGCAACTTCAGCCTCGATATGGCGCTGCAAGGTGTGCAACCCATCAGCCGCCTCCACCCCCACCCAGATCACACGCGGTCGGCGCATGTTCGGGAACACGCCCAGGCTGCCAACGCTCAGATCGAAAGGCTTGACCTGCGCCGCCTCAGTCTCCAGAATTTTAGAGATCATTTCCACACTGTTTTCGGAAACATCGCCCAGGAACTTCAAGGTCAGATGTGCGGAGTTCACCCCAACCCAACGGATAGGCAGCTCCTGCATCTCTGCTTGCAAATTGTCCGAAACCTGCTGCAGACGCTGCTGGATATCATCGGGCAATTCGATGGCGATGAAAGCGCGTACGACGGCCATACACTAAATCTCAATACTCTCTCTGTCGATAACTTCGTTCACAATATAAATCAATTCTGGATAGCTGATCGGTTTTGCCAGATAAGCCATTGCCCCAGCGTCCAGGCCGGCTTGGATATCTTTTGGCAGCGCATTGGATGAAACCACGATCACCGGCAGTGTTTCAAGGCCTGCAACCGCCCGGATTTGCTGCAAGACGGTCAGGCCGGAAATTTCAGGCATCATCACGTCCATCACGATCAAGTCGGGCTGATACTGCCTGGCAAGTTCCAGCGCGTCACTACTCGTTAAACACTTATAAACCTCGTAGTCGCTGACTCGGAACATTTCCACAAACATTTCAGCGACATTAGGCTCATCTTCAACGATCAAGATGGTTTTTCGATCTATGCCCATGCCCAACCTAAACGGGTATCCCTATTAGATTTACCACAAACGAAAGCATATAGCCGTCGAGAACGCAAGCGCTGCATACACAGCCACGTGGATTAATTTCGCCTACACGGAACTGACCGTTTTCAACCTTTAAAAATCCTAACCACGAACGATTCAGTCACCTAATCCTCATATTGTATCAGCTTTTGATAATCCAGCAATGTATCTACGTCGAGTCCGACCACCGGATCGACCCAGGGCACGTATTCCAGAGGATGTTTCTTGAAAACCGCCCGTCCACCGACGTCGCCTTCCAGGGTCGCAAAATTCGGGAAAGTGACCCGGTCGAACAAAACCGGGTTTCCTCGGCGGCCATCCACCTCCGGGACAATGATCGGGGCCAGCGTGGCGGCGTGCCGTGCAACCAGGGTACGCACCAACGCAGGTGGAATCTGCGGCTGGTCGACCAACAAGAACACTGCCCCCCCGCTCCTTTCTGGCAATGCTGCCAAACCCGCCTTGACCGAACTGCTCTGCCCCACTTCCCAATCAAGATTGTAGACAATTTCCACATCCAGGTCTGCGATCTCCGGTTTAATCTCTTCAACATAGGCCCCAACCACGACGACCACAGGCGATAACCCGGCTTGAAGGGCTGTTTCGGTCACTGAGCGGATAAATGACTTCCCGCGCCATTCCAACAACTGCTTGGCCTCACCCAGACGCACCGAGCCACCCGCCGCCAGCACGATTCCGGCGATGGGCTGATGCACGGCTTTGACCCCACCCGGGCTGCCATCCGGCGGCGTGAGTGCCGCCACCAACACACTTTGATAGATTCGCTCAAGGCTATGCGCAATCCTACTGGCCTGCGCTGCTAATTCCGGGGTGTCGGCCTGGTTCAGTAAGGCCGCTTTACGCGCTGTGACCGGGATATTCTTTAGACCGCCTTCCGGGCTGGCGAGCACTTTCACCAAAGCAGTGCTATCCATGATCGCATCTGGGTTAATGCCGGCCAGCGCCCCGAACAACTCCGGGCGAAACACGTAACCGGCGTTCAGCGGCTTCCCCAACCCCAACAAACCGACCACAACCACGACCGTATCCACAAATTCGGGGATGGGCGGCTCGTGAGCGGCGGGCGCTTTTAAAGGCAGCCGCCTTGAACCGTCCGCTTCGAGCAGCAGCGGCAGTTGGCGTTCTTTCGCTAACCGGAAGACTTCGTTGACAGTATCCACATCCAGGCCGGAGACGCGCGCATCATCCCTCGGCGGCCCGCTGAACAGCGTTACGCCGGAAAGTTCCCCAGCGTGCGTCCGCACCTCAGTCGGTGTATGGACTTCAAAATGCCGGTCCGCCAATCCAAGCTGGTCGAGCGCCAGGTGCGTGGTCGCCGTGACCAATACCGGCCCGGCCAACTGACGCGCCAGTTGGAACATGGCCGTGGTTTTGCCCCCTGCCCCCACAAAGGCCACCCGCGGGACTGCTCCCAGTTGCAGGGCGGTCAACAAGTCCATAATTTTGCACGCAGTTCCGGTTTTGAAAGGATCGCTTCCATCACGCCACCGCCAATCGCCAGGGATTTCTCCGAGATCAGGCGGGCATAGCTCAGATCGCGGCGCGGGTCGACGTCACCGATCTTCATCCCTTCGGTGACTTCCAGCCCGGGATGCAGCAGGCCGCGCAGCACACCTGCAAACGGGGCATGCAGGGTCTTGCCGCCTACTTCTAATATCGGCTGATCAGCTTCAACATAGCTGCCAATCTCGACAAAAGCGCGCAGTTCCCCATCCGCGGGGGCGCGCAGCACCCGGTCGGCGGCATGTTGGGCCACCGCGCCGGGAACACCGGTATTGGCCTGAGCCTGCCCCTCCCAGATCACGCGGCCCAGGAAATGGCCACGGTTGGTTTCGATCACGGCATGGCAATCCAACCCGGCGGTAAAGCCCGGCCCCAGGCCGATGGTCAGCGGGGCAATATCCCGCGGTAATTCCGGCGGCTTTTTGCGCATGCGCGCGTCCACCACCACCAACGGCTGAAAATGGGCAATCGCCTGCGATTCGGGGTCAACGAGCACCGGGAGCTGGCCTTGCGCCAGGATGCCTTCTGCCGCAGGCGCGTCATTTGCTAACACGGCAGTGACTTCTTCGACGGTATGCTCTCCGGCGTAGACCGCCTCACCAAAACATACCAGCCGCCGCACCATCAAGGGGCGCGGCAATTCGGTAATCACGACCTGAATCCCGGCGCGCCACAAACGCATGGCAACGCCGCTTGCCAGATCACCGCCACCGCGGATCAGCACGATTGGGGACATTGTTTACCTTCCATCGCAGATGCCATTATCGCTGAGTATTATACAACTTCACGAGCGAGTTCGGCGCGAACGCGTTCACCACCAGACCGCAAGAATTCGATCAGGGCCGGGTTGACGATCTCCGGCTGCTCGTGATGCGGGAAATGCCCGGCCCCTTCGATCGTGATCAGATCGGCCTGGGGAATCACAGAGAGCAATTTTCGGCTCATCCGAAAAGGCACAGCCGCATCGTCGCAACCCCAGAATAACTGCACCGGCAAGCCCTGTTTGCCAACTTTACGGTAAGTGGGCAGGGCGTTGTCGAGTGCCCCGCAGCGGATCGTGGAAAGCAAACTGCGGCGGAAGCCCTTATACTGCATTTGCAACTCGAACTGCTCGCGCAGCTGCTCCACAGCACCTTCCGAAAAATAATGGTTTGCCATACGGTTCAACAGCCCATAGCTGGGGAAGATACCGAATATCAACTCTCCAACCACCGGCAGTGCCAGGCCTTTCATCATCCAGAAGCGCGGCAGGCGGAAACCGGCCGGGTCGATCAGCGTCAGCGAACGCACCTTTCCGGCAAAGTGAACGGCGAAATTGGCCGAAACGATCCCGCCCATCGAAAGCCCCACCAGATGGACAGGCTCGGAAATTTCCAACGCAGCCAGCAGATCGTTGAGCTGTTTGATATACAGGCCCAGGTTATAGCGCACAAATGGGCGGTCGGAATAACCGCGCCCGTACAGATCGTAGCGCAGCACCCGGAAACCAGCCTCAACCAGTGCCGGGAAAGTGCGATCCCAGATCATATAATGCCCCAGGAAGCCATGCACCAGCACCACCACCGGCCCGTCCTCCGGCCCATCCAGTTGGTAACGCACCACGCCTTCAGGCAGTTCAATATACTGGCCGGACAGCAGGGCACGGTTTTTGCCATTCAAACGTTCCTTTTCGCCAATAAATAAAAAGTCTAGCTTTGGTACCCTTGTAACTCTCATGTTAACCTTTCAGACAGGTATAGATAAACTCAGAAAACAAGTAACAGGTTCAATCATTAAGACGAAAAATCGCTCGCAAGGTTTCGTAATCAGATTAATTAAAGCTTAGTCTTGATAAAACGCTACGATCAGCGGGTTGACCTCGGCCGCCTTCTCGTAGTGCGGGACGTGACCGGCGCCGTCAATCGGATAGAAGCGGGCCTGCGGGATCGCCTTGACCAGTTTCGCGCTATGTTCGAAGGGCACGGTTTCATCCTCCCGCCCCCATACCAAAAGCACGTCACGATCTTGCGCACCCACGCGCTGGTAAACGGCCAGCTTATCGCCCAATATCCCGGCGCGCATCGTCGAGAGGATGGCACGCTTGAAGCCTTTATATTTCATCTGTGGCTTGTAGCTCTCCAAGAACGCGTTCACCAGTTCTGGGGAAAAGAAGTCGCTTGCCATGCCTTTCAGCAAGGTGCTGTCCCCGAACAGGCTGAACAGCACTTCGCCAATACCAGGCAAGGTCACCAGGCGCAGGGTTAGCGGAAAATTCAATTCGAATCCGGCCGGGTCGACGAAGCCCAACTTCAATACGCGCTCCGGATGGCGGTCGGTGAAATTGGCGACGATCATCCCGCCCATCGAAAGTCCCAACAAATGCACCGCTTGGCTGACACCCAGCGCATCCAGCAAGTCGATCAACTGGCGGTCGAACAAATCCTCATCGTAGGTCACCAGGGGCCGGTCGGAGAAACCACGCCCGAACAGATCGTAGCGCAGCACCCGCAAACCAGCCGCCACCAACGCTTCATAGGTTGGGTCCCAGATGAAATACGGCACCGAAAAACCATGCACCAACACCACCAACGGGGCTTCCTCCGGCCCGGCCAGTTCGTAGTGCACGACCCCTAAAGGTGTTTCGATGAATGCGCCGGGCAGCTTCGCCCGCTCGTCCGCATCCAGGCGTTTATCTTCGCCTAAAAACGGAAACTCTTTCACGATTTACAGCCTCCTCTTTGCTCTTCAAAATCTCAAAACCCCATTATACTGCCGCCCAGCGCCCGCCAGTTTAAGGCTTGCATAAGGCTTTCAGCGATTAGCGGTCAGTCGTCAGAAGTAACCAGTGACCAGCCAATCAGGTACTCAGGGGAAAATACGCCCCGTCATGGCAGCCTTAGCGCCTGATTACTCCGTGCCTGGGTGCCCATTCACCAGCATCCCTTTCCGCGAATTCCCCCCTGTAATTCACATCCTGCATCCCTTTGCAATCTGCCGTTTGCAATTTCTAATTCGTCCAGTCCAAGTCGTGGTAGACTTGGGGAGTCATTATTTCAATCTGCTCAGGAGGTTTTCCTTGATCGACCCTGTCATTTTCACGATCCGACTTGGAAGCTTTGCATTACCCGTCTATTGGTACGGCGTGATCGTCGTCACCGGCATCATCGTTGCCGGGTACCTGGCCCAACGCGAAATCGAACGCCGCGGTGAAGACCCCGAACTGGTCTGGGACGCCCTGATCTGGCTGCTGGTTGCCGGGATCATTGGGGCGCGTGCCTGGTATGTGATCAACGACATTGCCGGTGGTGGCATCCAATTCCTGCAAGACCCCATCTCAATCCTCAACATTCGTGCCGGAGGGCTGCACATCTACGGCGCATTCTTGCTTGGTGCGGTTGCGCTCTATTTCTACGCCCGCCGCAACAACCTCGACATCTTGCTCTTCCTGGACTCGGTCGCCCCCGGCCTGTTGATCGGCCAGGCAATTGGTCGCATCGCCAACTTCATCAACCAGGAACTTTACGGCCCGCCCACCGACCTGCCCTGGGGTGTAACCATCAGCGCCCAGCACCGCATTCCGCCCTACAACAACCTGACTCTATATCCACCGGAAACGCGTTTCCATCCCACCTTTTTCTACGAGTTGATCTGGAACGTGATCGCCGGCGGGCTGCTGTTGTGGCTGGGTCGCCGTTATAAAGACAAGCTCAAACCCGGCAGCATCTTCGCCGGATGGGCCGTATTGGCCGGGCTCGGGCGTTTCGTGCTCGAATGGTTCCGCCCCGACCAACCCACCATCCCCGGTACAGTGATCAGCTACTCACGCATCGTGGCCGGGCTGCTGTTCCTGGGCGGCACGCTGGTCTTGCTTATACAATACGAAGTCATCAAGTTGCCCTGGTTCGGTTCCG
>JAFGRA010000084.1 GCA_016935415.1 Anaerolineales bacterium | reverse complement strand
GGAAATTGCCGCCGGTCGCCTCGATCCATCCGGCGTTCAGCAGGCTGATCGTGGGATGAAAGATTGCCCCGACGTTGTCCAGGCCGGTTTGCAGCACGTTGCCGCCGTCGATGAACTGTGGGTAGGTCGAACTGAGCGCATCCAAGACATATTGCGTGTCTTTGGAGGGTAAAGCGGCCAGAGGCACGGCGTCTTTGACGCGTAAGATGCGGGCCTGGGCCGGGCCATCGGAGCGGGCCGCGAAGATAAAGGTCTGTGCTTCGGCTACAACCACTTTTGCCGCACAGTTGTGATCGCGCAAGACCTTGCGGAACTCGACCGCGCCCAGCGTGCGTCCTGGATTAAGTACGATGATCTGTCCGTCTTGCAAGTGTGGGGCGAGCAATTCGGCCACGTCGCGGTGCGCTGAAGCCGGTACCACCACCATAATTACGTCCGTTTTCGCCACTGCCTCCTGCATGTTGGAAGTCACCAATGCCAGTTCCCCGAATTCGCCTACCCCGCAATCCTCCGTTTCCAGGGTGATCCCACCTCTGGCTTTCAAGGCTTCGATATGTTTGTGCGTGCGATTGTATAACCTGACCTCGACCCCCATGAGTGCCAGGTGGGCGGCCATGGCCTTACCGCCGTGCCCCGCGCCGATGATTGTGTAACGCAAATGTGCAGTGCTCATAACTTTCTCCTTTTTTGGTAACTGACCGGCTGAGTTGGAATTTTTTTACAGCTACAAACGGTCAGTTCCATGCCTTCCCAAAAATAATGATTACGTTTTCAATCGACCTTTCCTTTCTATCCCTGTTTCAATTTGATTTTTCCCCTGCTACTATGTGGCTCGCCGATAACGCATGCCCCGCGGCCATCTATACGGGTGACGATCTCACCGCGGCCGTGTGGGTTGCTGCCCAATTGAGGGGCATCCAGGATGCCGCTGTGGACGGCCGCGGTTAGCGTGGCCGCATCCGCCAATGGGTTGGGGGTGCCGGGCGAGGCCAGTGCTTCGATTTGTGCAAGCATCTCGCGCGTTTCCTGGATCAGTTCGTGTTTACGAGCCTGGACGGTCGGGTCGTGGGTGGGGTCGGGTTGGCCGCGTAACGCGTTCTCGATAGCGCGGCGGGCCAGCTTGCAGGATTCGATCACATCCGCAGCGGTGGCGGCGTGGTCGGCTTCCACGTACCCGACCACGTGCACGATATGCGGCTTGAGCACCATTTGCAGGTAGACGCTGGTTGCCAGGTGAGCGCGCGCTAGGTCGAAATCGACCGGGTAGCCGAGTAGGCCGGTGCGCGTTTGCCGCCAAATACGGAAATCTGGGCCTTCGAGTTCGGCAATCAGTTCCAGGATCGCCAGCATTTTCGCCAGATCCATGGCGTCCGACAACCCGGCCGGGCTGTTGAACATCAGTTGGGCGATATAGTCACCCACGCCGCAAGCACGCGCGTTGTAGGCTGCCAGGTAGGCGGCAGTCACGAAGACTACGTCGGGGGCGTCGCGCATGCCCCAGTGGTGCGGCTCGTTGAGTTCCACCGGAATGCCGCGCTGTCCGTACCAGGCCATTAGCTCCTGGTGCTCATGGATCGAGCCTTCCAAATCCCACGGGCCGCGCCCATCCATGCGATTGAACCACAACAGCGGTACCGCGGCCCAGGCGATATTGATCGTCTCTAAGTACATCTCCGCCAGTTGGATGAAATCATCCGTACCGGAATAGGTGCGCATCAGTGGGTAATTGCCGGTGCGGCTGGCGGCGTACAGTGCGGCGTAGTCTTCTGGGCTGCGCACCGGTACACCACCGGCACCCTGTTTGCGCGGGTTCTGGCGTTCGGGATGGAAGAAGTTCTCCTGGGCGTCCTGGTCGATGCCCAGCGAGATCACGTCCAGTACTTCCGCGGCGGCAATCTGGCGAATGCCATCCAGGGTGGCTGGCATACTCGGTAAACCAAAATGATGCCGTAAAATGGGGTAGGGCGCTTTGCGCTGGATGCGCGCAATTGTGGATTGGGGGTAGTTTGCTGGTTTAGTGCCGTTCCCCCGTTCTCCTTGTAAGTAGGCCAAGACGCGGTCGTTACTTTCTGTGCCGTCGAAGCTGGCGTCGAAGAAGCCCAGCTTACGCGCTCGCTCGGTCACGGGTGGTGTGCCCCCGAAAGCGAACTTGACGCCTTGCTCATGTAGGTCGTCGGCTGCTTCGGCAAAGTCGGCCAGCAGGCGTTCGCCGTTCTCCGGCGTCAGGCGATAGGAAACGCCCACCAGATCAGCACCTTCTTCCTGAGCAACCTCCAGGAAGCGCTCCACCGGCACGGCTGGCCCAATGAAGACTGTCCGCCAGCCTGCCTGTTCGGCCAGTCGCAGGAAGTTCGAGACACCGGCAACGTGAACGCATTCCCCGAGTGCTCCGGCAACAACGGTTTTCATAGGTACTCCTGTGAATCGCTTGCGAAATCGGCCAGTTATCAGGAAATCAATACTGCTCAGACCTCAGGATTACTCCCACACATGGGTGGTTAGCACGGACGGTAAGACGTTTGCCGTTGAACTCACACAAAAGCTGCTACCAATATTGATTCGATTGTGGGGGTGAAACGAGGGGTCCTTACGATCAAACCTATTATACCAGAATTAGGTCATGAACCGGTTATGAATTTTTTAACATTTGGGTCAATTGGGAGGGAATGATGATCGTCAACAGGCTGGGTGACTGGCTGGCAGCCACTCATTGATTGTTAATTATTCGTTTAGAGTCCTCTATCATTCTGATTACATCGGCGTAGTATAATCAGTCCATCGTTAATGCATCTGTAGGTATTTTTTGTTTTTATTGTGTATGAATAAATGCCCAAAGGATTTTGTGAAAGAAAACTACTTACAAAGGCATTTATTAGAGGAACTGACCGTTACAAGCTGTTGAAAAAATCCTAAGCCAAAATGTTCTCATTCTATTGAGGAGCATTTTGCCTCGGACGGTCAGTTACCAACTTAGGAGGCAGATATGGCAGAGAATAAAAAGCGCGACCTTATTCCCGCGCGCAGCGACCCGAGCTTTTTCCAGAACCTGGCAATCCAGCTCAAGCTGATCCTGCGCTTGATGGGTGACAGCCGGGTTAGTTGGCTGCTCAAGTTGTTGCCGGTAAGTACGTTGGTGTACCTGGTCTGGCCCGCAGACTTGTGGCCGATCATGCCGGTCGATGATGCTTTTGTGATCGGCCTGGGAACCTTCTTCTTCTTGGAGATGTGCCCGCAGGATGTGGTCGAGGAGCATAAGCAAGCCCTGCGTAAAGAGATCGTCGGCTCGGATGCCGAAGCGGTCGAAATTGTTGATGGCGATGTCGTCGACGGCGAGTACGAGGAAGTTACGGAGTAAGCCGAACGGGTCATGGGCGACGAGCGCAAGATCGTTCCGAATCAGGACGCTGGTTTCTTTCAAGGCATCGCCAGGCATTTCAAGCTGGTGTGGGCTTTGATCAACGATGAACGCGTCTCCTGGCTCACCAAGCTGGTGCCTTTTGGCTCATTCTTGTATTTCATTTTCCCGTTCGATATTCCCACGCCGATCGATGACATCGGCGTGATCGTGTTGGGCAGTTACCTGTTCCTGGAGATGTGCCCGCCGGACGTGGTCGCGGAACACCGCGAGCAGTTGGAAAACACGATTTCCGCCACGGCGCGCGACCCGGAAGAACTCGAGATCGATGAGGAAGATATCATCGATGCCGAATTCAGACAGGAATAACGGGGCAAGCTAAACGAAATTCATTAATTGGATATGCACTCCACAGGAAAGTTCTTAGCGGTGCTGACCTGTGGAAGAACGCGTAAATTTATTTAACGGTGATTGAATATGTCGAAACTGAAATCTTTGTTTGCTTTTCTGGGGGTGACGATGTTGGCCGTCGCTGCTTGTGATGTTCCCACCACACCGACACCTGATACACCCACTGCCACAGCGGTCATTCCTACTGCGCCTCCCGTGGCAACTGCTACGCCGACTGAAGATGGTGAAGAACCTGTTCCAAGCGCTACTTCTAACCCGGTGATATCCCTGCCGGACCCAAGCGGTTACACCTGGACGGCGTTTGTCTCCGGTCTGGAGAGGCCGGTTGACCTGACCTACGCCCCGGATGGCAGCGCTTACCTGTTTGTGGTCGAGCAGCCCGGCCTGATCCGCGTGATCGAGAATGGGCGTGTGCTTTCCGAACCTTACCTGGACATCCGCGACCGGGTCGGCAGTTCCGGCAACGAACAGGGTTTGCTGGGCCTGGCCTTCCATCCGAACTATGCCGAGAACGGCTATTTTTACGTGAACTATACGGATAAGAACGGCGATACCCACATCGCCCGCTTCCAGGTGACGGCTGACCC
This sequence comes from Anaerolineales bacterium, assembly GCA_016935415.1. Taxonomy (GTDB): domain Bacteria; phylum Chloroflexota; class Anaerolineae; order Anaerolineales; family UBA11579; genus JAFGRA01. The sequence goes on along the minus strand of JAFGRA010000084.1, from coordinate 19,010 downwards.
GTTGACCGCCGATCCAGGCAGCGAAAAACAACTGCTCTTCGTTGGGCAGCCTTACGGCAACCATAACGGCGGCGGGATCGCCTTTGGGCCGGATGGCTACCTGTACTTCGGGTTGGGGGATGGCGGCTCGGCCGGTGACCCCGAAGGCCGCGCCCAATCGCTGGATACCTACCTCGGTAAGCTCATGCGCATAGACGTAGATAACGGCGATCCCTATGCTGTCCCGGCCGATAATCCCTTTGTGAACGGCGGCGGCTTGGCGGAGATTTGGGCATTTGGCCTGCGCAATCCCTGGCGCTTTAGCTTCGATACCGCCACCGGCGACCTGTACATCGGCGACGTCGGCCAGAATCAATGGGAAGAGATCGATGCCGCGCCCGGCAACCCCGGCGGCCTGAACTACGGCTGGAAATATTATGAAGCCACGCATGCCTACGAAGGTTCCCCACCCGCGGACCTGAACGCGGTCATGCCGGTGGCCGAATACGACCACAGCCAGGGCTGCTCGATCACGGGCGGCTACGTTTACCGGGGCAGCGCCTTGCCCGCCTTCAACGGCGTTTACCTGTACGGTGATTATTGCTCCGGCAGTGTGTGGGGCTTACTGCAGCAGGCTAATGGCGAATGGCAGGATCAACTGCTGTTTGCTTCCGGTGCGCAGATCGCATCCTTCGGTGTAGACCAGGCTGGCGAGATTTACCTGCTTGACCTCAACGGCGATATTCTGAAATTGGTCAGCCGCTAGGTCACATATCAACACAATCAAAAAGTGCCCGCTGCGGCGGGCACTTGCTATTTAATGGCATAGAGGAATCACTCTGGTAGGCTGTCGAAGTCTACATCTCGATAACTTATCACCACCCGGGCAGCTTGCTTGCCAAAGCGTTCGGCGAAATCTTTCAGGGCTTGCTCGGCGGCGTATTTACCGTGGTCGCCGATTTCGGCAATGAAGATTTCACGCACGGTTTTATACAGGTGGCCGCAGTGGTAAGCCCACAGCATGACTGCGCTGTTGGTCACGGCGGCTTTCTTGTGGGCGGCCCGTTCCCGGTTTTCCGGATTCAGGTCGTCGGGATCGGCGTGGAAGGTAAAGGCGCAGTAGGGTGCACCATTGGACTGTGTGCCCTGCACGGTCATCCTGAGTACCGGGTTATAACCTTGCAGTAAGGCTTCATCGATCTCCAGGCAGTAGTAGCGCCCAAATTCCAGCAGGTCGGCCGCTTTCCAGGCATCACACCAGATGCATTTATGGACGAGCATTTCGGCGTCTGGGCTGGCGGTCTTGTATTCCTGCGCCATTTCGCCATCGGCGGCTTCCCATTCGCCATAGACAAAATAGTTGACCATGTCCTGGGGATCGCCGTTGGCGCGCGCCCGCAGCGCCATGCGCCGCCCGCGCTGCACGCCATAGCGCCGTACAGCCTTGCGGATGATTTGCTCGCCGCGCTGTACCTCAACACGCTGCATAACGGCGCGCGAAAGGTAAGCGAACAGCAGGGCGTGGTGCGTGGCGGTGAGAGGGGAGCTTGCTTCAGAAACCATCAGAATAAGTGCTCTTCATAACGTAGTGACAACGGCAATGTATAGCTGCTAAACAGGCACTCAGTAATTGGGCACCTAGTAATCAGGGGTGCACCGATCTCAGTTTTGAAACCACAAGCACTTCCACGTTGCCTGATTTCTAAGTGCCTTGGCGCCTATTCTCATTGATTCTACCTCAATTAAGTCTGTGAAGAAGTTAGAGAATTGATAGGTTGGCTAGTAAATTATTTGTAGTGCGCTGTATTTTATGTTTTTCTCTAAGGAATAAATTCTTCATATTCAAGAGTGCCATCGAAGAACCTATCTAAATTTTCTTTTGTATTAAAAACATTTGATGGAACCAACTCCAAACTTTTGGCAATGATACTTTCCGTTAGCCTGATGAAGACTTTAGCATGGTTAGTAAATTTACCGTCAGGAAATTTACCAAAATGGATTAATCTGTTTCTTGTTTTAACTAGCTCGTTGTCAATTTTTCTGGCTTGTTCTTTTTCAACTTTATCTAAAAATCCAAAATGAACAAGGATGAAAGAAATTTTTTCACGCGCAGGCATTCTAAGAATTTGTTCTTTGGACATCCAGTTTGAATTTAAGATTGAGAAAAGGTGTTCCCAAACTGCCCAACATTGTGCAAACGCGATTTCCAGCATGTCAGCGCGGAACGCCATTCTTGCCAGGAATAAAAAATAACCTCCTTTATAAGTGTTTTTCCATTCATTGGATTGCATTAGGTTATATATCTTATTGAGACCCTTTTCAAATCCGATGTTCCATTCATAAGGCGCATTGTCATCAATAATCTTTCCTTCATAAGGGATTGAGCATTTTAATATTCCACCATAAGGCCATGAACGAGGGTCGCCGATAAGTATTCCATCTTCGTTTAATTTTATATCTTTATTAACTACAGCAACATCTCTTCCTGTAAATAATGAGAGTAATAAAATTATATCTAATAGAGCGGTTGCGCCCGAGTCAGACCAGTCAAGCATAGATTTTTCTTCAGATGCTGCTATTTGGACATATGCGGTTAATGCATGGGTTCCTGTATTTTGTTGAATATTGAATTCGCTAGAATAGTCTATGGGTTGGTTTAGCTCTTGTAAGGAGTTTGCATAATTCTTGTGGCGGTAAAATCTATAGGAGAAAATAGTCAATTCTTCACAATAGCTTGGAAATACAAGATTATAGACAGCTTTTTCCATCATTCCTCCAATTCCCTATTCACGGCTTCCCGAATCACGTCTCACGGTTTACGTTTAACGTACCTCATCACCCGCATCATACGTTTTGGCCCAGGTTTCTTTGTCGGGGTGGGTGCTGGCGCGCAGGGCGGCGGCTTCCAACTTTGTATCGTATTTGACGGCGTGGCGTTCGAGCGCCCAGCTGCTTCCGGTCCAGGTGAAGACCGTGAAGCGGGCGCGCTCCAGGCCGTTGTAGATCGAGCCGGAGCACGCGGCCACGTTCACCAGCGTGTAGCCGTTCCACCGGCGCACGGACGACCAGTGCAGGTGGCCGAAAGCTACCATGCGGGCGGTGACACCTTCAAAATAGGCGTGCAGGTCGGGGTCGTCGTCCGGCTGGCTAATCTCGCCAAACACGGTGACTTGATCCACGAGGTCGGGGTAGATGAAGAGCAGGTTGTCCCTGGGGTTGGCATGCACCACCAGCAGGTCATCCTGCGGGTTGGTGGTGGGGGAGAAGCGCGCCTCGAAAGGCATGTCGTCCACCCAGGCCAATTGCTCCGGGGAGAGCTGCGCGCGAATCCAGTAGGCGATGGGCTGCAAGCGATCCCACTTGCGGGCGTGGCGTTCGTCGGGCGGGGTAAGCTGCGGGGCGCGGATATATTCTTCGGTGTTGCCGGACAGCACCTGTGCGCCGGAATCCATTAACAGCTCGGCACAGCGCGCCGGGTCGCTGCCGCCAAAGAGTGAATCCCCGGCAGCGACCATGGCGTCGAACGGCCCGGCCTTTTCGATCTCCTTCAAAACGGTTTCACACACAAACGGGTTGCCATGTACGTCAGAGAAAACGGCAATGCGCATGATCTAAGCTCCTTGATTATGAATAGCGGCGCTCGCCGTGCTATTTACGGGATCCACTGCGGTTCGTAGCCGCCAACCACCAGGCGGGTGGGATTGCTGCCGTCGACGTTCATCACCCACAGTTCGATCGGTTCGGTCAGTTCGGTCTGGCTGGCGCGCACGTAAGCGATCTGCTGGCCGTTGGGGTGCCAGGCAAAGTCGAGGTATTTGTAATCCGGGGAGCCGGAAAGCTGGTGGGCGTCCGACCCGTCCGGGCGCATGATCCACAACTGCCGTCCGGGTGTCCACTGTTCGGGATCGATGGCGCGGCGGGCAAAGGCCAGCAGGCGGCCGTCGGGGGCGTAGGCCGGGGCGGCGTCTTCCCATTGGTCGAGCACGGTCAGGTCCCTGGTTTCACCGTCCGCTAGATTGACCTTGAGCAGGTGGCTGGAAAGCACCTCGACCGGTTTGAGTTCCGCCGGGTCGACCTCTTCCAGGGAGGCTTCGCCGGTCGGGCCGCGCAGAATGTCCAGCTTGGTGCTGTACATTTCCGGGATGATGAAGCTGTCGCCATCCGGCGACCAGGCCCCCAGCGCGCCGGTTTCATTGGGGATTTGCATACTTTCTTCCGTGCTTGGATCGTAGACCATGAAGGCTTGCTCAGCGGCGTCGTAATAGGCCAGTTGGTTGCGCGGCGACCATTGTGGGTTGTAGGCTTTGTGGCCCGCGGCGCTCAACTGCACCACATCATCACTTTGTAATGCGAACAGCCAGACCTCGGAGATTTCACCGGAGAGCGTGCTCTCGTAGGCCAGCCAGCCCTGGTCGGGGGAGACGCTGACGTTCTGGCACAGGATCAGGCGGCAATCCAACACGGTGTCACTTTCTCCGGACAGGCGCTCGTAGCGCAAAATGCGCCCTCCGCCGGTGGTGTTGGCTTCGCTGTAATACAATGTTTTCCCGTCGTTAGTGGCATCGAAATCCAGCACTGCGCCGCTCTCGGTTAGCTGTTGGAATTCTCCGGTGAGCAGGTCGAGGGTGTGGATGTCGATGGTGTCGGTTTCATCGGAAGCATACAGGTAGGCCAGCAAGATGTTGCTGGTGGAGAACGCCCAGCGGAATTCCTCGATCATGGGCAGGCCCAGCCTGGATTTTGCCCCGGCAGCCAGGCGTAAATTGACGACGATGCCGTGCGGCCAGGGTTCAGCGGGCACGAAGCTGAGCGTATCGCCTTCCCAGGTAAATTCGCCGGCGATCTCGGGTTCGATGGTCAGGCGTTCCAGCACCGAATCGGGCTGCATGGGGCGGGTGAAGGTCAGGCCCAAAGCGGTATGTACGGGTAAACCAACTTCGTCCGGGGCAGGACTGACGCCTGCCACCTGCGGGCGCAAGATCAGGAAAGCGATCCCGCCACCCAATAAGAGCAGGACGACCAATGCAATCATGCCAATTCGGCGGATATCCATAACGATATTATATCCGTTTGCGCGTCCTGGAATATGAAGATCAGCTTGGAAAATCTCCCCAGTGGGCAAGCAAATTGTATACTATGGGAAAATCTTAGCCACCAAATTCCAACCTTTTTGGCGTTGAGTTAATATATAGGGTAGTGAATTCACGTAAAACTGTGCCGATGGAGGCGCAATCCATGGAAGAAGGAAAGGCGATCGCCCGTCTCAAAGGCGGCGACATCGAAGGCCTGGCGCTGCTGGTAGAGAAATACCAGGTGCAGGCGCTGCGTACGGCTGTGCTGATTACCAGAGAGCAGGCCCAGGCGGAAGACGTGGTGCAAAGCGCATTTCTCCGAGCGTATGAACGCATCGACCAGTTCGACGACCAACGGCCGTTTGGCCCCTGGTTCTTGAAGAGCGTGGTCAATGCCGCCATCCAGGCTGCCCGCCAACGGCAACGCACCCTATCACTGGACGATCAGATCAATGGGGATGGCAGCTTTCTCGATCTTTTGCAACATGATGCTCCCGGGCCGGGCGACCGCCTGGAAGCGGAAGAGCGCAAACAGGTGGTGCGCCAGGCGCTGCAAAAGCTGTCTCCGGAGCAGCGCGCCGCAGTGGTGATGCGTTACTACCTGGAAATGAGCGAGAAAGAGATCGCCGCAGCGCTGGATGCGCCGCCGGGTACGGTCAAGTGGCGACTGCACGCCGGACGCAATCGCCTGCGGGGAATCCTGCAACGCCTGACATCATCCCCAGCCGAAAAGGAGGGGAGCCATGAATAACAAGGAAATTCGACAAACCCTACAAGATATAGCCAATGAGGAGATCCAAGACTCTATGAATATGTGGCCTAAGATCAAAGCGGCGCTGCCTACTGCGGATGCGCCCAGCAAAAGAACACTTTTCAAGTTCAGCCGGTTGGCGTTTGCCGTGTTCATCCTGGTAGCGCTGACGGCAGCAAGTTACTTGATTTACAATATCGTGCATGACCCAACCATTCCGACGGAACTGTTGACCGAGATCAATGCGACGCAAGCGGCGGAGAATATGCGCGTCACGCTGGAATGGGGATATCTGGATGCGGCCCGGGCTTCGGTAGGCGTGCGCGCTGTTTTCCCCGATCACGATGATTTACTCAATTTGGTGGAGTCCCGTTTGACCACTGCCGACGGCCGGGAATTGCCTTCATTGGGATTTGGCGGCGGGGGTGGCGGGGTGGGGGGTGATGGACGGGCGGAGAGTGTCTCCAACCTGAACTTCGACAGCAGCATCTTGCAGGGCGAATCCGAAACCGTGGATCTGATCCTGACCCTGACGTATGGCGAAATGCCGATGCAGTTTGGTGGGGGTGGCGGGGGTGAACCACCGGAAGGTTTCAGCGCACCATCTGATAATGACGAGAATGCAGAACCGGTTGAAGAGCAGACCTTTACCTTCGAATATCAGGTGTCCTATATCCCGGCCGTCGAAGGTCAGGTAGACTCTGCCAGCGTGGTGAACGATGATGTCACCATTGCGGTTGATAATGTCAGAGTGGCACCGTCAATGATCGCTTTCGATATCTGCTATAACCCGCCTGGTGGCGATACAAGCTGGACGCCTTTGGTGTTTGTCAACACCGGCTACGAAGATTTTGCACCCACCAGCGAGCAACGCGCCGGGCTGACGGCCGATGGTGAGAAGGTGTATGTTGCCCAGGCGGATACCGAATGGACACTGATTGATGGGAAGAACTGTGGGACGATGCGCACCGTGGCGCCTTATCTGGGTGAAGGACCGATAATCATTACGGTGGAATATCTCCAGCAGCCGATCATGGAGATCGACGAGGCGGAGATCGATGCTGAAATCGCTTATTTTGCGGAACGCGGCATCGAACTGGAGATGGAAAAACTGGCCTTTGGCGAAGATTCCTCGTTCACCGGCTCGGTGATGATGCGGCCGATTGGCCCGGAAACGCTGGTAGCCATGCAGCTTACCGCCTATCCCGAAACCATGACCCAGGATCAGGCGATGATTTACGTTGGGGCGCGCATGTTCCAGCAGCGTTGGGACGGCCCCTGGCAGTTCACCGTGACCGTGAGGTAAAACGCCCAGACTTTATTAAGAGCAGTCCCCTGGTAAATGCCAGAGAATCGTGTAGGGGAGGGTCTCAGACCCTCCCCTACTACGAGGTCTACGTTTTTTTATCCTTGGATTAATTTTTGTATATCAGGAATGAAACGCGGCGTCTGGCTGCGGTACACTGCGTAATCTTCCCCGAAATCCTGCACCAATTTACGTTCTTCGAAGATCGTGCCGATAAAGAAGTACACCGTAATGCCCACATTGAGCGCCAGAATATTTTGCGTCAGGTAGGGCGTGGCCCATAAGAACAACATGCTGGCGGTATACAACGGGTGGCGCATGTATTTATAGAACCCGCGCACCACCAGTTTGGGTTCGTTGGCGGCCTTGGGCGCAAACACCTGGCTGATGCCCAGAAATTCGGCGGCCCCGGTTTGCAGCAGGGAGGTCAATAGCACGAGTGCCCCCAGGCCCTGCAAGGCGAAGTTTACGAGGTTCCATGGGAAAGGGATGGTATACAATTGGCGGTCGGGCAGCAAAGCCACCATGGCCAGAATGGGCAGTAAGGTGATTGTGCCTCCGGCGTTAAAGACCAGACGATAGTAGCGGTCGTAGGCTTTGTCCATGAAGAAGGCCGCGATCTGCTTGAACCAATTCGAGGCCATGATCGAATGCCCGGCGGCATACCCGAAAAACCCCAGCAAGATCAGCCAGGGAGATAGGGCGGGGGGAACGTTGGTGAAAATATCCATGCCGTTAAGATGTGGTAACCCCGGAGAATATTACAAGAATGAAAAACGAGAACCGCCTTACGATTCTCTTTGTGGTTAAGTCTCGGCGTTTTCCAGGCGCGCCAGCCAGGCACGCACGTCTGGCTCGTGGTCGTCGTAGAAATGGTCGAAGAATTCGCTGACGTGGAAGCGTTCCTCACCGACCCAGACCACCAGGTATTTCGGCTCGACCAGTTCTAAGCGGACGTCTTCAGATATGTCGGCGATCAGGGCAATAAGCTGTTGGAAGTCCTGGCGGGCATCGGCCAGCACTGCGCTGATTGGGCGGTCGTGGTTGGCGGTGTAGATCCAGGCGTTGATCTCATCATCGCCTTGCAGGTTGGCGGGCCAGGGTGAGGCCGGTAGGGGATCACCGTTGAAGGCAGCTTGTAAACGCGCCACCTGCCAGCGGTTCCAGCCGTTCAGGTGAGCGATGATGTCCTTCATCGACCAGTGGCCGCTCACACCAGGCTGCTCCATACGCCCCACGCCGATTTCGGTGAGCAAAGTTTCCCATTGCTGGTTGGCTTCCTTGAGTTTTTCGAGTAGGTCGGATTTGTTCATGCAAATCTCCTGTAGAAATGTGCCTGTGAGATCGGTGCTCATAAAAACAACCCGCGCTTACTGCGCGGGTTGGGGTTGCGAAAATTGAGGTTCAGCCCTCTGCCGAGAAGCCGGGCAGTTCGATAGCCTGGCCGCCGGTGTCGATCAGGTGGTAGGGCATCCAGGCTACGCCGAACAGGTCGACGAGGATGTCCTTCTTGTAGGGTGCGACGGGGATTTCCTCGATCTCCCCGGCTGCTTCGCCCCAGCGTTCTTCGACCTCGTCGATGGCCGCTTCGATCTCTTCGGCCAGGTCAGCCATATCGGCTTCCAGTTCTCCAATTGCATCCAGCGACTCTTCAACGTCCGATTTGGCCTGGGCGGTCATGCGGCGTTTGGTGAGGGAGGTGGAAACGCGCCGGGTTTTTCCGGTGAACAGGCCGAGGATGTTTTCGGCGTGCGTGCCTAATTCTTCCATCTTACGTTGGGAAAGTTCGCTCTCGTCCTGGGTAAGTTCGCGTTTCTCGCGGGCCAGCTTCTTGCGGACGGCATCGATGCGTTTCTCGTAGGTAGCCTTGACCTTCTCAATCTCATCATCGCGCTGCTTGCGGGCTTCTTCCGAACATTGCTTGCGGAACTGACCGGCGGTGGTTGGCGGCCCGGCATAAAGTTTCAGGGTTTCGTTCGCCATTACATCCACCTTGACCGTACGGTAGGCCCAATCAACAAAATCGGATTCCAGGCTGCGGATGGTTTTGCCATCCGAAAGCGGTGCTTCCAGGGTGGTGAAACGTCCCTGCGGGGAAGGTTGGCGGTCGAGTGAGCCTGGGTCGATGCCGCCGGTCAGGTGTTCTTCCCAATGCACCACGCCGCGCTTGTCCGGGTTGGCTACCAGGGCTGTCTGTTTGAGTTCGTGGTCGAGGTTGTATTTGCGCTGCATCAAGCGGATGTCGGCCTGGGCCAGCAAGACGGGCTTATAGAGCAGCCCTTCGCTCACAGCATTTTCCGGCAGGGATTTGCCGGATACCTTGACGGCTTCCATTAGGGTCAGGTTGTTGGGCAGGAAATATTCGGCGATGCCGCTGGGCACGGCTGGGCGGGTGGCCGATCCGGTTGGCGTTTCGGCTGCGGACTGCGCTTTTACCGGCGCTTTTGCGGCGGCGGCCGGGGCGGCTGCGGCTGTGACCGGTGCAGCAGGGGTGGCGGCAGACTGCTCGGTTGCGGCAGGGGAAATGGCCCCGGCTAACTCGTTCAGGGCGGGGATCTGGTTACGGGTCAGCGGCCCGGCCAGATAATTGATTGCCCAGCGTGTGTGGAATAACTGCGGCTGCTTCTCGTGCACGTTGTGCGCCAGGAAGACGCGCTTGTCCAATTTGGAGATCAGGGTGTCGTAGGCGGCGCGGTCGAGGCTGCCGCCGCTGGCGCCTTCCAAACCTTCCAGCAAGCGTTCCTTGTCCCTTTCGGTTTGCAGCTTGCCGATGAACCACGTCCCGGCGTTGGAAAGTGCTTTGTAGTCCACGTCGACCGGGTTCTGGGTGACCAAAACCTGGCCGACCCCAAAAGCGCGCGCCTGCTTGAGCATGCGCAGCATCAATTGCTTGGAGGGCGGGTTGGCGATTGGCGGCAGGTAGCCGAAGATTTCATCGAAATACACCAGGGCGCGCACCGAGGTTGCCCCGGGTTGGCTGCGCATCCAGGTTTCTACGGCGGAATACAGCAGGGTAACGAAGAACATGCGCTCGGCATCGTTAAGGTGGGCGATGTAGAACACGCTGTGGCGCGGGCGGCCGTCCTTGCCATATAGCAGGGTGGGAATGTCCAGCGGTTGGCCCTCGATCCAGGATTGGAAGGTGGGCGCGGCCAGGATGTTGTTCAACAACATGGCCAGGTCGAAGCGGTCTTTTTCAGGGAAGAAGGTGTTCAGGTCGAAAACGCCAAGTTTCTCGAAGGGCGGGTTCTGGGTTTGTAAGATCAACTCGCTCAGGTTTAGGTCCGCCCCCTGGCTCCAGGCGTGCTCGAAAATGTTGGCCAGCAAGATATGTTCGCGGCTGCGTACCGGATCAATGTCATTCATGCCGACCAGCCCAAGAATGGCGGTCACCGTGCTAGAGAGTTTCTCGCGCAGCATTTCCCTGTTTTCTTCCCAGGGGATAACGGGGGCCTTCAATGAGGCCAGGATGCTGACCGGGATACCGGCGGTCGAGCCGGGCGTGTACACGGTGAAGTGGGCGGCGTTCTTGAGCGCCTGCATGCGTTCTTTACCGATCTCCCAACCTTCCAGTCCCTTGCTCCATTTGGCAGCTTCGTCGGCCGCGGCCTGCTCGATGGGCTTACCTTCGCGACGGGCTTCGTCGGGATTGACCCAAGGCTGAAAATCGGCGGGCAGCAGGTCGGGGAAATGCAGCAAGGTGTTGGTGATATCGCCCTTGGGATCGATCATCAGGGCGGGGACGTTGTTCAGGGCGGCTTCTTCCAGCAGACCGATGCACAGGCCGGTCTTGCCGGAGCCGGTCATACCGACGGCTACGGCGTGGGTGGTGAGGTCGTCAGGATCGTAGAAAAATGTCTGGTCGGTAATTTCATGTTTGTCGGCATCGTAAATCCGCCCCAGATAGAATTTGCCATCAGTTTGCATACCACTACTCCTCATTGAATATCAAGCTTATAAGTTCAGGTTTATTCCTTTTTTCCATATTACCTACCAGTTTACCGGGAGGATGAATGGAAAAAAGGAATATAGAAGCAATTCCGTGCCCGTAGGGACAAAATTCCAGCATGCGCCGCAGCTTGCTGCGGGGATTGGAATTTTGAGGAATTACTATTTATTGTATCAAATTCGCAAAGAAAGAACCACGATTTGTGGGAGGAAACTATCGCGGCGCACTAATTATAAAACAAACGTGCTATAATGGGTAGAATATATCTTATTTAGGAGGTGTGATTATGGACGCGGATTTGTTTGCCCAATCTCAGGGAGAAGGCGGCATCCACTACAAGCTTGGCTTGCTCACCGGGGAATGGGAAGGAATAACCAGGACCTGGTTCAAGCCGGGAGAACTTGGGGACGAACAGCCCAACCGGGGCACCATTCGCCCGATCCTGGATGGGCGTTTCCTCCTGCATGAATACACTACCACCTTGATGGGTAGTGATTGTCAGGCGCTGGCGATCTATGGGTACAATTTGCAGCGCCAGCGCTTTGAAGCTGCCTGGGTCGATACTTGCCATAATGGTACCGCGATTATGTTTTCTACCGGCGAAGCGGCACACCCGGCTTTCGTAGCTGCTGGCCAATATGGCGATCCAGAACAAGGTCCATTGTGGGGCTGGCGGACGGAAATCGAGATCGTTGACGCGGATCACATTACGATCACCATGTACAATATTACACCAGATGGACAGGAAGCCAAGGCAGTCGAGACGGTGTACGCGCGCGTCAAATGACCTGTGCGTTTTCTGTGAATCGAGTAATTTCCATAGTAATGTGAGCTGGTTATTTCAATGAGCACGTAGGGGCACAGCATGCTGTGCCCCTAAAACAGCCGGGAACAATATAAAAAGAGCCGCCCATTCGGGCGGCTCAATGTTACACAATAATTTTGAAACTTTACTCGAGTTCGGCAACCAGTTCGGCTGCGGTGGCGTCCAGGTTTTCCAGGATGCCGGGGATGGCGTCGGCGCTCTCAGCTTGCAGAATTTCGTTGAAAGCATCGCCAACGGCGCGGCGGACGGAGGTCCAGGAAGCCAGGGCCGGTTCGAAGCCAGCGTATTCGGTCAGTGCAAGGCCGGTACTCCAGATCGGGTTGGCGTCAACATAATCCTGAACCAGCGGCACGGTGGTGTCCTGGGTCGGGAAGTAGGCACTGCCGTTGATCCAGGTCGCCTGGGCCTCGGGGGAGGTCAGGTACTTGACGAACAGCCAGGAGGCCAGGTTCTCTTCGGGGGTAGTGTTGACCACACCAACGTATTGGCCGAAGCCATTGACGGCCATGCCGCCGTCCCCAACGAAGGGGGCGAATGACCAGGTGTCTTCATTGGCGGCGTCTTCGAAGGCCGCGATTTGGTAAGGCAGACCGGCGGTGGAGCTCATCACGAAGAGCGATTTGCGGGTGGCGAATTCGGGGTTCGGATAGCTTTCGGTGGTCATTGTGCAACCGCTGTCCCAAAGATCCTTCAGGAAGGTGGCGGTCGCAACCGAAGCATCGGACGAGAAGTCGTAGCCGTCGCCGGCTTCGTTCAGGCCGTCATCGCCGAAGGCGTACAACCAGGACATGTAGTTGGAAGCGCTGGCGTACATAACCAGGCCACCGGTGCCGGCCAGGTCGGGGTCGCCGCTGTCATTGTTAGCCTGGGCAGCTGCGCAAGCCTGCTCTTTGAACTCGGCGGGTGTGGTGGGGGCGGAGTCGAAGCCCAGGTCCTGGGCAAAGCTGTTGTTGTAGAACAACACGTTGGCGGATTGGCTGATTGGCCAGCCGACCTGCATGCCGTCGGCCAGTTGGCCACCGGCGACTGCGTTTGCATACAGCGCGGCTTGTTCGTCTGCGCTCAGGCCGTAGTCGGGGTCGGTGATGTACTCATTGAAGTCGGCCATCACGTCCACGCTGGCCCAGTTGGCCAGGGCATTGGTGTAGGCGGTAACGATGTTGGGCAGGTCACCGGACTGGATGGCAGCGTTCATGGCGTCTTCCAGGTCGCTGTAGCCACCCTGGTCCAAGGGCTCTACGGTGATGCCGTATTCGTTGTTGGCGTTGAAGTCATCGACGATCGAGAGCATGGCTTCGTTCACGGAGCCGGTGCCCCACACGTGCCAGAAGGTCACGGTCGTGCCGCTGAGGTCCATCATGGGTTCTTCTTCCATCGGCTCTTCCATGGGCTCTTCTTCTTCCATGGGTTCCTCTTCTTCCATCGGCTCTTCTTCCTCCATGGGTTCTTCCATGGGCTCTTCTTCTTCGGCCATGGGTTCTTCAGTGGGAGTAGCCTGCGGACCGCAAGCAGCCAGCATCAGGGCGCCTACGAGCAGTAAAACAAAAACGGGGTACAATTTTTTAAACATTCTTCTTCTCCTAAAAGATGTATAGGTAGGATTTACGTGAGTAAATTGGATCTTCTTTGAATCGGTTAAATTTTGTCAAAGCACCTCCTTTCCAATATTTCATTGTAACAGAAATCATTGGTTTCTCAAATAATACCCGGGTATTAACCTTTCAAACCGCTGCGGGCAATACTCTCTGTGAATTGTTTCTGGGTGATGAAATACAGCAGCAATACCGGGATAATGGTAATGAATGCCCCGGCCATCATCAGGTTGATCTCCTGCCCGGCTTCCTCGACGAAGTTCAGCAGACCAACCGAGATCGGCCGCCATTCGGGGTTGTTGGTGACCAGCAGCGGCCAGGCCAGCGCGTTCCAGGAGCCGATGAAAGACAGCACGACGATCACCATGATTGGCGCTTTGGAAAGCGGCAGGACGACCTGGATCAGGAAGCGCATGTGCCCGGCGCCGTCGATCTGGGCGGCATCGTAAAGTTCATCGGGAATCTGGGCGAAGAATTGGCGCAGCAGGAAGATCGAAAATACGCTGCCCATGAACGGCACGGTCAATGCCGGCCAGTTATTGATCCAGGCAAGCGGGCCGATGCGGCCCAGCCAGGTCACGGTCAGGAAGTTGGGGATAATCAATACCATCGCCGGGATCATGATCGTGCTCAAAAGCACGCTGAAGATCAGGTCGCGGCCGGGGAACTGCATGCGTGCAAAGGCGTAGGCTGCCATAATGCTGAAGATCAACTCACCCGACAGCGTGATCAAGGTGATCTGTACGCTGTTCAGGAAATACTCGGAAAACTGGCCGCGTTCCCAGGCTTCGGCATAATTCTCCAAGTGGATTTCAGACGGGAAGAAACGCACCCCCATCGCTTCGCCGAGGTCCATCATCGAGGTCGAGATCATCCAGACGAAGGGTACCAGGGCGACGATCGCCCCACTGATCAGGAAAATATAGACCAGAACTTTCGATAAGGTTGAATTGGTAAATCGCATGGAGTAACCGCCTTATCCGTAAAACACCCGGGAACCTTGCACCCGGTTGTTGATGTAGGTGAGTCCGAGGATGATGGCGAACAGCACGAACGCCAGCGCCGAAGCGTAGCCGTAGCGCAATTTCTCGAAGAACTCGATAAAGATCATCACGGAGAAAGTGTCCGTGGTACCCAGCGCCAGACCGTCGCGCATCACCCAGATATGGTTGAAGGCCTTGAATGTCCCGATGATGGAGATCAGTGAGAGGAAATATGTGGTGGGGGAGAGCAGCGGGAAGATGATATTGGAGAAGATTTGCCAGCGATTGGCCCCATCGATCTCGGCCGCTTCCAGCAGTTCGTTGGAAATGTTGCCCAGCCCGGCCAGGTAGATCACGGTGTTGTAACCTACGAACGTCCAGATTGAAAAGATCATGATGACGACCAGCGCCATACTTGGCCCGCCCAGCCATTCCGGCAGGTTCTCGATGCCGATTCCCTGGGCGATCATGGCGAAGATGCCGCGCGGTTCACGCAGCCATTGCTGTGTCCCAATCCCAAATAATCCTAAAAGTTGGTTGACCGGGGCTTGGGGCCGGTTGGAGAAAAGCTGTTTGTAAATCGCTGCGCTGGCGACGGCCGGGGTTACGTAAGGCAGGAAGTAGATCACGCGCATGATCTCGGAGCCGCGCAGCCGTTGGAAGAGCAGCACTGAGATGAACAATGCAATCGACAGTTGGAACGGTACCGTGCCCAAAGAATAAAAGACGGTCACTTTCAAACCGGTCCATAGGTCAGGATCGCTGTTGGCAATCACCATCGGCAGTTGGCCGATCAGCGCCCACCCGCCAACCATCAAGATCAGCGCGGCCACCAGCCGCAGCCAGAAGCTAAAGGTGGAGGCGGCTTTTTCGGCATTGTCCCACAGCCACCAGGCGAACGCCAGCAAGATCGCTCCAACGCTGATGGTCAGCAATTGCGGCCAAATGCCTGGGTCGCTGCCTTCTTCCAGGGCCACGGCGTAAGCACTTTGGATGGCATTGTAGGTATAGATGGATAGGCCGACACTGATTATCGCCAATAGCCACACCAACGCGAAATTCGCCTGGTAGAGGGGGTTGTTCAGGTTGCGCCACAAGAAATAGGCTGCTACGCTGACTACAATCGCGGCAATGAACAGCCAGAAGAACAACTGCCAGGCGGGCTGCACGGTCTCGGCGCGGAAGGCTTCCGACAGCAAAGTGTTGAACAGCTCGCGGGTTTTCTGCTTGCCGACGATCTTGTTGGCAATATCCAGGAATTCCGGCAGTTGGTAGAAGATGTACTGGAAAAAGGCTGCCACCGCAGCGGCGTGCAGCGCACCGGGGATCGCCAGCAGCCAGGGTTTGTCCCCTTTCTCGCGCGCCAGGCGGATGGTGCGGATCAAAAGAATGATCGCTCCAGCCAGCGCACCCAGCGCCAGTGCAAACAGTGCCACGTAGATCAGGTTGCCGATCGACTTGGTGTAGTTATCCAGACCGATCAGGCCAGAGCGTTTGAGGCGCCATTTGTTCAGGCTGACGTACAGCGCGAACCCAACTGGAAAGATACCGAAAACGAATATCAAAATAACTGCCGGTGCAATCATCAGATATGCGGTAATATATTCACGGAGTTGGCGTAAGCGCCGACCAGAGAATATCCCTTGTGAGGCGGTTAGCTTGGAAGATTTACTTACGGGTAGATCCATAAGAGAGTTTGCCTCCCGTAATTGGCGGTAATAAGCCTACGAATTTTGGTAGTTGGATGCCCAAATTTGGCAAGTCCATGTCCGTATTATACTAAAAAAATCTATATTGTTGCGTTTATGCAGGTAATATAAACAAACAACACGTTAGCAATAAATTAAGGAGCTAAGATGCCCGACCTGATTGAGTCGTTACTTCCAGAACTAAAACGACATCGCATTCCCGGCTTAGACCTGGGTGACGATTCACAATCCCCCCATTATGATGGACTTTCGATCTTGAACGTACCCTCTGGCGTGAGCCAGTTATTGGGCGCGCCGCCGTTGGGCGCGCCGCCGCTCGACAGCCGCGTGACTGCCCCGCTGGGCGATGGTGTGCGCCGTGTGATCTTGATCTTGATGGATGCCCTGGCGCTGCACCGCCTGCAAAGTTGGCTGGAAAGCGAACGTTTGGCGGCCTGGAAAAACTTGCTCCAGGATGGTGTGCTGGCTCCGATTACCTCGATTACACCCAGTACGACCTGCGCGGCGATCACCACTTATTGGAGCGGGCGTTCGGCCGCCGAGCATGGCATTACCGGTTACGAGATGTGGATGAAGGAATATGGTGTGATCGCCAACATGATCCTGCATGCCCCCATGTACCTGCACAGCGAAGCGGGCGCGCTGAAGACGGCCGGTTTCGATGCCGAGAATTACCTGGCATTTCCAACCATGGGCACCCACCTGGCGGCGCACGGCGTCTCGACGTATGCTTTCCAGCACTACTCGATCATGAATTCGGGTTTATCAGAAATGTTCTTCCGGGATGTCAACAAGCGCTCGTTCTCCACGGCGGCCGACCTGTGGATCAGTATGCGCCAATTGCTGGAAAAGTCTCCCGAGGAGAAAATGTACTGCTGGGCGTATTGGAGCAATGTGGACAGCTTGTCCCATCGGCACGGCCCAGATGACCCCCGCCCGCAAGCCGAATTCGAGAACTTCACCCAGGCCTTCCAGGATTATTTTCTGAATGCGTTGAGCGCCGCGGCCCGCGAGGACACGGTCGTGATCCTAACCGCCGACCACGGCCAGTTGACCACGCGCCTCGACCCGCACTACGAACTCAACACCCATCCCGACCTCGACCGCCGTTTGCACCTGAAACCAACCGGCGAGAACCGCCTGTTCTACCTGCACGTGCGCCCCGGACAAACCGAGGCCGTGCGCGAATACATCGAGAAGCATTGGATGGGCCAGTTCCAGGTCGTTGATGCGGCTTATGCCCTGGATGTCGGCCTGTTTGGCCCCGGGCAGCCGCATCCTGGCATGCAAGACCGCCTCGGAGACCTGATCGTCGTCCCGCATGGGGACAGTTACCTGTGGTGGGCGGACAAGCCCAACCCGCTTGTTGGCCGTCACGGCGGCCTACACCCTGAAGAGATGTTGGTACCCTTCCTGGCTGGCAGGTTATAAGCCATGAACGACTCTGAAGAGAAAGTATCATTACGCAATCTGCCGCGCAACATCTGGGCGGTCAGCCTGACCAGTTTCTTTATGGACATTTCCAGCGAAATGGTCATCAATATCCTGCCGCTGTTTCTCTCCAATGTGCTGGGCGTGCGTACCAATATCATCGGCATTATCGAAGGGGTGGCCGAGTCGACCGCCAGCCTGCTCAAACTGTTCTCCGGTTGGCTTTCGGATAAGCTGCGCGGCCGTAAATGGATTGCCGTGGCGGGCTATGGTATCTCGGCCCTGGCGAAACCGTTCTTCTATTTCGCCAATAGCTGGGGCGTGGTTGCCGGGGTGCGCTGGGCCGACCGGGTCGGGAAGGGCGTGCGCACTGCCCCGCGCGATGCGCTGGTGGCCGACTCGGTTAAGCCTGAGACGCGTGGCCTGGCTTTTGGCCTGCATCGTGCTGCCGATACCGCCGGGGCGGCTTTGGGGTTGGTGTTTGCGCTGGTGGCGGTCTGGTTGGCGCAATCCAGCCAGGTGGCGTTGGGGGCCAATACTTTCCGCACAGTGGTGCTGCTCAGCCTGATCCCGGCTGTGCTGGCTGTGTTGTCACTGGCGATTGGGGCGCGTGATGTGCCCGCTACCAAGACCCATGCCATGCCCAAATTTGCCTTCCGTGCTCTGGGCAAACGCTTCATGGTCTTCATGCTCATTGTCGGTATCTTCGACCTGGGCAATTCTTCCGATGCCTTCCTGGTGCTGCGCGCCCAGAATATTGGCCTGAGCGTGACCGGGGTGTTGGGGGCGCTGGTGGTCTTCAACGTGGTGTACACGCTAGTCTCCACACCGGCCGGTTCGCTCTCTGACCGGATTGGACGCAAACGTCTGCTGGTCGGCGGCTGGCTGCTGTATGCCCTGATCTACGCCGGGTTTGGTTTGGCCGGGGCCGCCTGGCAGATTTGGGGCCTGTACCTGCTCTATGGTATCTACTATGGCCTGACTTACGGCACGACCAAGGCGATGGTGGCTGATATTGTGGATGAGAACCTGCGCGGCACGGCCTACGGCACGTACAACGCCGTGCTGGGCCTTCTCGATCTGCCCGCTTCGCTGATTGCCGGGGTGCTGTGGCAGGGCGTAGGGAACTGGCAAGGCTTTGGAGCCGGTGCACCGTTCCTGTTTGGCGCGGGCCTGGCCCTGCTGGCAGCGGTGTTGATGACCTTCTGGCACAAACCGGATTAGACTTAGACTTTTATCAAGCGAGATATTTATGCATAGAAACTTAAACCACAATCATTCACGTTGGCCGCTGACTTTGGCGCTGATCGTTTTGCTGCTTTCGGCTTGCGTTCCCGTGACGCCAACGGCCTCCCCAGTAATTCCGATCACTACCCCCACCGACACGCCCGATTTTTCCGGGGATTGGTACG
>JAFGRA010000083.1 GCA_016935415.1 Anaerolineales bacterium | reverse complement strand
CTCCATCGAAAGGCTGCTCCTGGAGCAATTGGTGTTGGAAGGCGTCGTCATCGACTGCCGCCACATCATGGGCAACGAACCGATCATTCCCCAGGTGCTGGACGGGATCGACATTGCAGGCAAAGCCGTGCTCTTCCATACCGGTTGGAGCCGCTATTGGAAGCAGATGGCCTATTACGACCATCCTTTCGTAATGGAGCAAACTGCGATCACGTTGGTAGAACGCGGGGCGCGCCTGGCCGGGGTCGATTTTCTGGTGATCGACGATACCAACAACCCCCGCCGCCCGGCGCACGTCAACCTGCTCAAGAACAACGTGCTGATCGTCGAGAACCTCACCAATCTAGATAAGCTGCCCGCAGCAGGCTTCACTTTCCACGCTGTACCGGTCAAGGTGCGCGGCGCGGCCGCCTTCCCGGTGCGCGCTTACGCCATGCTTCCGGGCGCCTAAGACCTGATGCTGCTGGAACCCGTCTGGCAGACGTTCACGGAACAGCTATTCAACGCGCCTTCCCCACCGGAGCTTTTCAATCCTTATACCGGCTTTCACCCCAACCTGGATATTCCCGACGCGCCCGCTACCCGCCGCCAGAATCTGCACAATTAATTGAGCAGCTTCACCCAGATGCCTGCCCTGCTGCTGGTGGGCGAAGCCCCCGGCCCTAACGGCTGTCGCTTCTCCGGCATTCCCTTCACCAACGAGCACCAACTATTCCACGACTTGCTGCCCTTCAAAGGCCAGCCCACCAGCCGGGCGGACAAGCTCTACGCCGAAGTATCTGCTAACGTAATGTGGGAAACCATCGGGAGGTGCCACCCGCATTTCTTCCTGTGGAACAGCATCCCCTTTCACCCCCACCACCAAGATGATTACTTATCAATCCGGACACCAAAAACTTCCGAAATCCGCGCCCATTTGCACGTACTCGAAGCCTTACTCACCCATCTAAAACCCGCCCACGTGTTAGCAATCGGGCGTAAGGCGGAAAACGCCCTGAAACGGCTGGGCGCCAAAACAGTGTACATCCGTCACCCCTCGCATGGCGGCGTGAAGCAATTCAAGCACGGCGTCCGCCAATATATCCAGGAGCATAAAATATGCCCTCTCCCCCCGCAGATACCCTGAACAAGTTGGAAGCCGAGAAGAACATCTGGGTTGCCAGCGTGCGCCCGAACGGGCGACCGCACCTCGTGCCCGTCTGGTTCGCCTGGCACGCCGACCAACTCTACATTTGCATCGACCCCACCAGCGTCAAAGCCAAAAACCTCTCAGATAACAACCGCGTCGCCCTGGCACTGGAAGATGGCTCCAAGCCCTTGATCTGCGAAGGCGAAGCTGCCCAGATCGAGCAGCCCTGGCCACAAGAAGTGATCCGGATTTTCAAACAGAAATACGATTGGGACATTACCAGTGATACACAGTACACGCAGTTGGTTGCCGTCACCCCCACGAAATGGCTGCACTGGTAGCTAGGCGTTCGCCGCCCGACGGTTGAAAAGCTCACGCAGTACGATGCGCTCCCAGGGCTGGCCTTCCAGGTGACCAAGGTGGTGAGAAAAGCGTGCCGGCATCAACCCAAAATCACGCGGGATCGTGTCCAGGTCAGCCGTGCGGTTCGCCGCCAGGTAATCCAGCCAGTAGATCGAGAACGGCAGTTGGGGGAAGAGATATTCCAGCAAGACGCCCATCAGCCGCAAATAGGAGGCCCGCACGTGGATGATACGTTTGCGGTTCCCCACGGCCTGCATCACCGCGTTCACCAGTTCGGTGGCGGTGATATATTCCGGTCCACCGACCTCATAGGTCTTGTTGCGGGTTTCATCATCTTCCACCGCCCAGGCCAGGATCGTTGCCAGGTCTTCCACCCATAGCGGCTGTAGCACAGTATTTCCGTCACCGGGCAGCGGGAAGACGAATGGTAAGACATATAACATGCGCGCCAGCGCAGTGGTGAAATGGTCGCGCGGCCCAAACACCAGCCCGGAACGGATAATGGTATGGTCGATCCCCGAACGCCGGATATGTTCTTCAGCAATGCCCTTTACCTTTAACAAGGGATAGGCCGAAGCGCGGTCTGCTCCCAGGTGGCTGACGTAAAAGATGCGCTCTACCCCGGCATCACGCGCCACATTCACCAGGTTACGTGTGCCTCCCACCTCGCTCTCGAACAGATCGACCTGGGTACCCTGGCGCTCGGCGCCCACCAGATGGTAGACCGTATCCACCCCCACCATGGCGGCGCGCAGGCCGCGTTCATCCGAAATGGCGCAAATTGCCGCTTCCACCGGGACGCCTTTGGGCAGGTGCGGCGACCGCCCAGAAGGCCGGATCAGCGTCCGCACCGCCTGCCCGTCTTCTACCAGGTGACGAATGAGCGCCTGGCCAACGAATCCGGTTCCGCCTGTAACAAGTATCATTGTTTTTCCGTCTAAGTAAATGCGTAAAAAATAAATCACTCGAAAAGCCAGCCGATTATAGCACGCGGCGGGCAGCAATTCGTGAAGAAATCGATAATCTAAAGTTTACATAACATTTAACCAATTTGTTAAGACAATTAACAAAAGATTCATATAATATTTATAAAAGTGGTGTAGAATACGGCATCCAGCATGATGATGTGTTCTTGCCCAACAATATTCTATGCATCACATGCGGAGCACAAAATGCAAATGGAACAAAGCTACAATCATTTACCCGATCCCACCGATATGATGCCTGTCACCTGGGACAGGAAATTGGCGCGCATCATTTCCGATGTAATCAGCCCGCCCGTACTCACCATCTTGGGCGCGCTGTTTTTTGCTATGGCAATTGACACGCGTCCCAGTTGGATTTGGACCGGGCTGTATGTATTCATCGTCATGGGCATTCCCACGCTTTACATCGTCTGGCTGGTCAAACGCGGTATGGTGACTGATTTCCACCTGCGCGTCCGTGAGCAGCGCCTGAAGCCGAACTTAATGATCGCCGGTTGCGCGATCTCCGGCTGGCTGCTCTTGCTGGTTGGCTCAGCCCCTTACCCGCTAACCGTGCTGGCTGGGATTGGTGTCATTCAAACCAGTTTGTTATTGTTGATTACCACCAAATGGAAGATCAGTGGGCACAGTATGGGCATTGCCAGCTTCGCCATTCTGGTATGGAGCATTTACGGCTCGGTGGCTTTCCCGGTTTTGTTCACTATTCCACTGGTGGCCTGGGCCAGGTTGCGCCTCAAGCGCCACACCCTGTTGCAAACCGTAGCTGGGGCACTTATGGGCACAGCTTTCATGGGCTTCATTCTTTATCTGATCGCCAACCACTGTGGTGTGTTCGGCCAGATTTGCGGATAACGGTTTACAAAAAACCGCTTGAATTTTCCTGCAAAGGAAATACAATTATTGTATAATCCCGACAATCAAATCTACGATCAAGCAGAGAACCTTGGATAGGACTGAAATAAACCCCGATCATCATCATACAATGCAACATCATCCCACCCTCCCGGTGGTTGTAATCGACTGGCGGTGCCTGTATCGGACCGCCAGTTTCTTTTTAACTCCTCCTCATTTCAACGACGCGCAAGGATAAAAGTCTATGATGTATGTACTCGAATTCGATGGTCTCTTCCGCAAGGCGCACGGCCGCAACCACACCGGCTTCATGGGTTTCGGCTGGCTGTTATTCCAGGACAATACCCTGGTCGCCGAGGGTTATGGTGTAGCTGCACGCGGCAACGATGCCACCTCGATGGTGGCCGAATACCTGGCGCTGGTGGACGGCCTGGAGATGTTACTGGACATGGGTATCACCGCCGAGCCGGTAGTCGTATTGGGTGACGCCCGCGTGATTATCGACCAGATGAAAGGCATCTCGCACGTCAATTCTCTACGCATCCAGCCCCTGTATCACAAGGCCAAACAACTTTCCGAGCAGCTCTGGATCATGAACTGGCAATGGGTACGCCGCAAGCAGAACAAGGCCGCCGACGCGCTCTCGCGCCAGGCAATGCGCGAGTTGCGGCTGGATCAGGAAGGTTTTGCCGAGGCACTGGACACGATCAAGAAAGACCGCGAGATCAGGCATAACCACCTGCACATCCTGGCCGGGATGCAGGTAGTCCACCGCCACGCGGCTCAACCGGTGTACGCCTTCTAAACCAGGCACGCTAGAACGATCCAAACATCTTTATCAGCAAGTGGGGAATAATAAATCGAACACTGATCTCATCAATCGGTTATCTATCAACCACGATATACCCCACTAAATATCAACAAGGGATAAAATACACTGGTGCCAACCCCAAGTCTGTTGTCCGCTTTTAGGCTCTCATACGGTTAACCATGTGAAGCTGCATCTTCAAAAATAAATTGAAGGAAAAACGTATGGACCAACCCGTTTCATGGAAAGGAAATCAGAATTACCAGTTGGCTGAAGACGCCGAATTGGTGTCAGCAGCCCAACAAAACCCGGCCAGGTTCGAAGAGCTCTATCTCAAATGGCTGAAGCCAGTATATCGTTATTTCTATTTCCGCCTGGGCAATGTCAAAGATGCCGAAGATTTAACCTCACAAGTTTTCCTGAAAGCATATAAAGACCTGCCGCGTTATCGGAACCAGGGCGCTTTTTCCGCCTGGTTATTTTCCATCGCCCATGCCCGCCTGGTCGATCACTATCGCAAAGGCTCACGCAAAGCAGTCCGTGACATCGACATCGAGCAGTTGGAAATTCCCTCCAACTTACCGGGACCACTCTCGCAGGCCACCATACAAAGCGAGATCGAACAACTATTTTCCCTGCTGAAAGGTTTGACTGAAAAGGAACAGACCTTGATCCGCCTACGCTTCATCGCCGAACTAAGCTATCGCGAGATCGGTGAGATCCTCGGCTGCAAATCGGATACCGCCAGGAAATCCGTCTCTCGTTTGCTCGACAGGCTAAAGTTAAAAATGGAGAAAGCTCATGAGTGAGTCCCTAGAAAACAAGATCATTAACGCAGCGCATTTAATCGAGCCGTCCACTGAATTTTCCGAAAAACTATGGGAAGAGATCAAGCGCACCCCGCTTCAAGCACCTGCGCCCAGACGCGCTCCCCATTGGCGTTGGCTTCCGGTAACGGTTGTTTTCGTCTTAGCTGTAATCCTGATCGCTGTCTCTCCGCAAGCAGTCTTGGCCGGTTTACGCAGCCTGTTCGACTTTCTACCGGGCATCGGTCTCGTGCAAAACGACACCAGCACGCTTTATTTAGCCGAACCCATCGTCGTCGAACAAGACGGACTCACGTTGACGATTGAACAGATTGTAGCGGATGCCAATAAGACTGTAATCTCTTATCGCATCGACAACCTCCCCACCGCCGGCACACCATCCTGCTGTTACAACGATAGCCAATTATTGTTACCGGATGGCACCGCCTTGCTTCCCATCGGCGGAGGCGTTTCCTGTGAACAAACTTACACCGAAGCGCGCGTTGAATTTATGCCTCTGCCGGAGGGTGTAACGCAAGCCGCACTACTCGCCAACTTAAAATTCCCAGAAGCTGCTTGCACCGCCCTGCCAGCTTGGGAAGTGGAATTTTCCCTGGGAACCACCAAACCAACCGACATCGAATTTCTGCCTGTAGTGGATGAACCGACCGAAACTACCGGAGGCAGTGCGCCCGAATCCAGCGGCGAAACCACAGCTGAAGCTGCCCAATCCGACGTCCAGTTTATCGTTGACCACACCGTGATCCTGGAAGATGGTTACCTTTTATACGGCCATATCGAATACACGGATGCGCATTGGATCGGCGTTGGCCTAAACGGCACATCTTTATCTGGTACAGACGCAGCAGGAAAAGCGGTTCCCCTGGAACCCTCTACTGAAAGCATCCTCGATAACGAATTTGTCATCAAAGTTGCTACCAAAGACTTCGCTTCTCCGCTGACGCTGCACGTTCAAAGTCTCTGGGTTTCTGCCAAATACGAAAACCCGACAACCTTTTCTTTCGATGCGGATGCGGACCCACAGGTGGGACAAAGCTGGGATTTGAATCAGGAAATCGATCTGGACGGGAACCAAATCACCGTTCTATCCGTCCAGGTCGTTCAAGAACCCGCTGACGTGGCTCAAGATACGCCAAACAAAGGTTATGGCATCGAATTCAACACCGCAACCGAGTATTTCAATGGGCAGATCATTTGTGAAGGGCAAGGAGAAGCTACAGCCATCTGGGGTCAAAGCAGGGCCATTCACGGCACAAACCAGCTCTTTGAAACTTACTACTCGGATGGCCTCCCCCACGGTTTAGTCTCTTGCCGATTTTGGCACGTCCATTATCTATCCCCCGGTACCTGGGAATTTGAATGGCAGCCACCAGACCCGACCGAATAAATCTGGTGTTCGGGATATAAGTTTTCAAAGCGTCGCCTTGAGGTGGCGCTTTTTTGTATCTGAGGCACGTTCACTGGCACCACTCTTGCAACATACACAGCAGAATTGCCAGGAGTGAAACCATGAATGATGCAAAAAATACGATTTCGAAGAACCGACTGGGTATCCATTATTTTCCCGATACCGTTCATTACCGAGAGCAAGACCTACAAGCCTGGTTGCCGGAACTGCAAGCATTGGGCGTCACCTGGATCACGCTGGTCGCTCCTGTCGACCGGGCGATCCCCGAAGCCTTCATCCGCGGCCTGGTTGCTGCCGGTATTCGCCCGATCTTACATTTCCCGCTGAAAGTAGAAAGTGCCCCCCCGCCAGAAGAACTGGTCTTATTATTCGAAGCCTACCAACGCTGGGGTGTCGGCCACATTGCGCTTTTCGACCGCCCCAATTCACGGACAAGCTGGCCGGGTGCTTCCTGGGCGCAGACCAATCTAATCGAACGTTTCCTCGACGCTTACCTGCCCTATGCCAAACTGATCGTCGCAGCCGGGATGACGCCCGTCTTCCCGCCCCTGGAACCCGGTGGCGATTATTGGGACACCGCTTTCCTGCGCAGCACGCTGCAAACCCTTGAAGACCGCAAAGAATTTGATCTGCTCAAGAGCCTGGTGATCGGGGCGTATGCCTGGGCCGACAACCTCTCCCTGAACTGGGGCGCGGGCGGCCCGGAACGCTGGCCCGGCACCCGGCCCTATTTCACCCCGCCCGATGAGCAAGACCAGACCGGCTTCCGTATCTTCGACTGGTACACCACCATCAGCCGAGCTGTGCTCGGTGAACCACTGCCCGTCATCATCCTGGCTGGCGGCAGCCGTATCGGTGACCAACGGGATATCACCCAGGCCGCCATCAATCCTGACTCGCACGCCGCCCGCACGATGGCCGTCGCTCAACTGCTGGCCGGGGAATACACCGCTGAAGATGAACGCATCGAACCCATCCCAGACGAGGTACTGGCCTGCAACTTCTGGTTCCTGGCTGCCAACCCCGAACACACCAACGCCAAACAAGCCTGGTACCAGGCAGACGGCACCACCTTACCCATCGTTTCCCGCCTAAAGGAATGGCAGGCCGTACGCCCCAGCCAACCGCCCACCGAAACCCAGGACAAAGCCTTTGCGCCCGAATCCGGCATACCCAAAGCTAAATCCAGCGCGCTGATCGACCATTACCTGCTGCTGCCGACCTACGAATGGGGTGTAGCCGACTGGCATCTGGAAGTCATCCAGCCCTTCGTAAAGAAATATTGCCCCACAATTGGTTTCTCGGTCGAAGAAGCCGCCAACGCCGCCCGGGTCACTGTGGTTGGCGGAGAACAATCCTTCCCGGAGGATGTGATCCGAATTCTCGAACAGGCCGGCTGCCAGATCGAGCAAATTTCCGGAGATGGCACGAGTATTGCAACTAAATTGGCAAGTGCATGAGGTGAAAACATGGATCAACACACAAAAAACAACCAACAAGCAGCAAGCCAAAGCGGTATTCGCATGCCGCGTCTAAAGGTACTCGGCCTGGGCGGTGGCGGCAGCAACGCCGTCAATCGCATGATCGAACTCGGCCTGCGCGGTGTGGATTTCATTGCCGCCAATACCGACCATCAGGCGCTCGAACAAAGCCTGGCTCCTGTCAAACTGCAACTCGGCCCCAAGCTCACCCGTGGGTTGGGTGCTGGTGGAAACCCGGAAGTCGGCTACAAGGCCGCTCAGGAAAGCCGGGAATTGATCCGGCAGGCGTTGCAAGGTGCCGACATGGTTTTCCTGACCGCCGGAATGGGTGGCGGCACCGGTACCGGCTCGATTGCCGTGGCCGGGGAAGTTGCGCAGGAATTAGGCGCAGTCACCATTGCCATCGTTACCACTCCCTTCTCCTTTGAGATGGGCCGCCGCCAGAAGAATGCCAATGACGGCCTGACTCGCCTGCGCCCACACACCGATACACTGATCGCCATTCCCAACGACCGCCTGCTCTATGTGGCCCCGCGCGACCTGGCGATCGAAACAGCCTTTCGCCTGGCCGACGATGTACTGCGGCAGGCCGTCCAGGGTATCGCTGAACTGATTACCGAACCCGGTGTCATCAACGTCGACTTCGCTCACATCCGCCAGATGATGCGGCTGGGTGGCGGGGCATTGATGGCAATTGGACAGGCCGAAGGCGAAGACAAAGCCCGCAAAGCTATCGACCAAGCCCTCAATCACCCGTTGCTGGAAAGCATCTCCCTGCAAGACGCCGCCGGTGTGATCGCCAATTTCTCCGGCAGTGAAGACCTCTCACTGTTCGAAGTCGGCACCGCACTGAATTATGTACAGGAAATGGCCGGTGACCAGGTAGATGTGATACTCGGCGTCACCAATGACGAACGCCTTTGCGACCGCACTCAAGTCATCCTGATCGTGACCGGGTTGGGCGCACCCAGCCTGGAGGAATTGCTCCCCGGGGCAGAACGTATCAACCTGGGTTTGCAAGAAACCAAACCGATGAATGTCCCCGAGGGAGAAGCTCAGCCACCTGATCCGCAAGAAACCCAGCCGGTCAAACCAAACCTGGTCCCCATCCCTGCCCGGCCGGAACCCGCCTATTCCACGGTCGCCAACGAT
>JAFGRA010000011.1 GCA_016935415.1 Anaerolineales bacterium | reverse complement strand
ATTATCACGCGAATTTTATTGGTTTCCGGTCCCGATTTGTTGTATAGTCTAAGAAGATCCCAGGCAGGCGGGCAGCCGCCGTTTTAACGTTGTCTTTTCACCCGGGTTGGGGTGCAGCCGGGAGGGTTTTCCTGTTTTTTGAAAAGGTATTTTTGCCGGTAAACAAAAGTTGACCAGGATTTGTTGCGAATTCCCGCGCGCTGCGTGCATTACTTGCAACAAGGAAATATATGATGGAAGAAGAAATAAATGAAAGGAAAGCCGATGAGCCGCGTTGCAAATAAAACTGCTCGCCTGCAAGAAATCGAAGCCCTCTTATTCGCGCATCCAGAGGGAATGACCCAAACCGAGATTGCCCGCCGGCTCGGGGTGAACCGGTCCACCATCTCGCGCAACCTGCCCGACCTGCAGGCGCCTGTGTACGAAGAAAACGGGCGCCTGCACCTGGACCGGAAAGGCTACCTGCTGAGCCTACGCCTTTCGCTGCATGAAGCGCTCAGCCTGCACCTGGCGGCGCGACTGCTGGCGACCAACCTGGACCGGCAGAACGCGCACGCCTCCACCGCGCTGCGCAAGATCAGCCAGGCCCTGCAGCCAATCGCGCCCCAGTTGGGTCGGCATATCCTGGGGTCGGCGGACGAGATCGACGAGCTGGCCCGTTACGACAACCCGACCTATATGCGCGTGCTGGAGGCGCTGACTGAGGGCTGGGCGACCGGGCGCAAGGTGCAGGTCTGGCACCGTAAAAATCTGGCCGAACCGCTGGCGGCCTACCAGTTCGCGCCATACTACATCGAGCCGGGGTCTGCCGGCCGCTCGACGTATGCCATTGGGCTACGCGAACCGCCTGGGCTGGTCCGCACGCTCAAGATCGAGCGGATCGAGCAGGCCGAGTTGACTGCCGATCCGTACAGCATCCCGCCCAATTTCGACCCGTTCGAGTTGCTTGCCGACGCCTGGGGCATCTGGTATACCGAGGAAGAGCCGGTCGATGTGGTCTTGAAGTTCAGCCCGCGGGTGGCCGGGCGGGTGCAGGAAACGCACTGGCACCGCTCGCAGCAGGTTGAACTGCTCGCCGACGGCAGCCTGCTCTGGCGCGGGCGGGTGGCGGCCGTGCAGGAGATGATTCCGTGGATCAGGGGCTGGGGGGCAGACGTGGAGGCGCTGGAGCCAGAGGAGCTGCGGCAGGCGCTGATCGAGGAAGTGAAGAAGTTGGCCGGTATATACCAGAGGAACGAGGAATAGCGATGGGGGAGACACAAGCGCGCGAATTCTACGCCCACACGAAAGAGGGCGAAGGTAAGGAGAAATGGCAGAAGCTGATCGATCACCTGACAGCAACAAGCAAGCTGGCGGAAGTTTTCGGGCAAGATGCTGGAATTGCGCCTCTGGCGAAGACGGCCGCGCTGCTGCACGACCTTGGTAAGTATTCACTGGAATTTCAACAACGCCTGGAAGGTAAGCCGTTGCGTGTCGACCACTCAACAGCGGGCGCGAAGGAAATCTGCCAGTTTTTCCAGGGCACGGCTCAAGCGCCCCTGGCGGCCTTGTTGGCTTATTGCATCATTGGACATCATACGGGCCTGCCGGATTTTGGCGATCCTTCAGATCTGCCTGGAGATGGTACATTGACTGCCCGTCTGAAAACAGAAGTTTGTGATTATACACACTTTAAAGCCGAGCTCGATCCGGCGCAGGTGACATTGCCCGGACAGTTAGCCATTCGACCTGACAGGCGTCACCCTGGATTCTCGTTCGCTTTTATGACGCGCATGATCTATTCTACGCTGGTGGATGCCGATTTCCAGGATACGGAGCGGTTCATGCAGGGCGAAAAGCCGCGCGGCGGACACGAGCGCATCGAAGCCCTGCGTGACAGACTCGACGTTCACCTGCGCCGGTTTGACAATCCTACCTCGGGCATCAACCAAAAACGCACTGAGACGCTCCGGCATTGTATTGAAAAAGCGGCTCAAAAGCCCGGTTTCTTCAAGCTCACCGTGCCCACTGGCGGGGGCAAGACACTGGCCTCAATGGCGTTTGCGCTCCATCATGCAGCCGAACACGACTTGAAGCGTATCATTTACGTCATTCCGTTCACGACCATCATCGAGCAAAACGCCGGCGTGTTCAAGGAAATTGTCGGCGAGGAAAACGTCCTCGAACACCATTCGAATTTTGACTGGGAACAGAAAAAACGCGAAGCGACCGGAGCGGCCGATGACCAAACCAGAAGCGTCTACACCAAGCTCAAACTGGCGGCGGAGAATTGGGAAATCCCTGTTGTAGTCACCACCAACGTGCAGTTCTTCGAGTCGTTGTTTGCCAGCAGATCGTCGCGCTGCCGCAAACTTCACAACCTGGCGAAAAGCGTGATAATTTTCGATGAAGCTCAGATGTTTCCGAAAGATTATATGCTTCCGGCGATGAGCGCGATTTGGGAACTGGTGACGAATTATGGGGCCAGCTCTGTCTTTTGCACGGCAACCCAGCCAAACCTGGAAAGGTTTTTGCCGGAGGGAACCGAAATCACCGAGCTCGCTCCCAACCCCCAGGAACTGTTTGATTTTTACAAACGGGTCGAAGTACGACATTTGAAGGATAAGCTGACCGACGCCGCGTTGATTGCGCGCCTGCGCGAACACGAACAGGTGTTGTGCATCGTCAACACGCGCAAACATGCAAGCGGCCTGTTCCAGAAGCTGGAGAGCCAGGACGCATTTCACCTTTCGACGCTCATGTGCCCGGCGCACCGCAGGCAGAAACTGGCCGAGATTCGCGAACGGCTAGAAACCGGCCAGCTCTGCCGGGTCGTTTCAACCTCCGTGATGGAAGCCGGGATCGACGTGGATTTTCCGGTGGGCTACCGCGCCCTGACCGGGTTGGATTCAATCAACCAGGCAGCGGGGCGAGTCAACCGCAATATGAAGCGGTCGATGGGTGAAATGTTCATCTTCGAACCTGATACGGATTTGGTCAGGCGAACGCCGCGGTATGTTGCCCAGGGGGTCGAGGTGACGCGCAGCGTGCTGCGCAAATACGACCGGTCGCCGATATCCATCCCTGCCATCCATGCATATTTCGAGCAGCTGTACGCGCTAAAAGACCCTCAC
Organism: Anaerolineales bacterium; assembly: GCA_016935415.1. GTDB lineage: Bacteria > Chloroflexota > Anaerolineae > Anaerolineales > UBA11579 > JAFGRA01. Next base: position 2,689 of record JAFGRA010000011.1, on the reverse strand, counting down.
GATTTTGACTTTCAAAAAGTGCTCGACAAGTTTTACATCGACCGGAAGAGTCAACCCATCTTCAAATTTGCAACCGTCGCGGAGAATTTTCGCGTTATCGAAGATATCACCAAGACCTTGATCATCCCATTCGGCAAGGAGGCCAAAAGACTGGTCGAAGAATTGAAAATCACCCAATACCCGCTGTATACCCTGCGTAAATTGCAGCCTTATACGGTTTCGATTTACGAGTGGGAATTCGATGCGCTCAGCAGCAAAGGCGTGGTCGAAATGGCTGCGGATGCCTATGCTGTATTGAGCAACATGGAGGATTACTACGATCCAAACAGGGGCTTACTCGTTCCTGCCGGGGGCGGCGGGGATGGGCTATTCTTCTGAAATTAATCAACCCAAATGGCAATCATAACCTACGAAAGGAGGTTTAAACGATGGGGTACGGTATCACGATCCGTGTAAGTGGGCCTTACGCCCTGTTCACCCGGCCAGAAATGAAGGTGGAACGGGTCAGCTACGATGTGATCACCCCTTCAGCGGCGCGCGGCGTCCTCGAAGCCGTCTATTGGAAGCCGGCCATCCGCTGGGTGATCGATAAGATCCATGTGCTCAACGAGATCCAGTTCACCAACATCCGGCGGAACGAAGTGAGCGAAAAAGCTTCTACAGACAACGCGTTGCAGGTGATGAAAGGTGGAAACAAAATGTTGTTCATTTCAGCAGTGGATAATCGCCAGCAGCGCGCTTCGATGGTCCTGAAGGAAGTTGACTATATCATCGAAGCCCATTTTGAGCGGACTGCCAAAGCGGAGGCAGATGACACTGATGAAAAGCACTATAACATCGCCTTACGCCGCCTGCGTAACGGGCAGTATTTTCATAAGCCGTGTTTAGGAACCCGCGAATTTCCCGCCAGAGTTGAAATCATCGAGGATAAGAAAGATATTCCCCGCAGTTCACTGGCAGGCGCGCGTGACCTGGGCTGGATGCTCTATGACCTTGATTTTTCCAACCCACGTGATATCCAGCCGAAATTCTTCAAAGCGCAGATGATCGATGGCGTGGTCGATCTGACCAGAGCGGAGGTGCGCCGATGATCCTCCAGTCACTCTACCGATATTACCAAATCCTGTGTAATGACACCGAAGTGGATGTTGCCGAACCTGGTTATAGCAATGAGCCTGTCAGCCACATACTCAACCTGTCTTTTCAGGGTGAATTATTGGATATCCTGCCACTATTTACCCTGGTTCAAGTGGGCAAGATTGCATTCGAAAAGCCACAGCGCATGAACGTTCCAGAACGAGTAAAACGAAGTGTGAATGTTGCCGCGAATTTCATGTGCGACAATGCTGCCTATGTATTGGGACTGACTGGCAAGGAGGCAAAAGATCCCCAATATGCCCAAAAACGTTTTGAAGCATTTCATAGGCACAATGTGGAAATCTTGTCGAAGACAAACAGCCCCGTTGCTCAAGCAATAATCTCTTTTCTGAACAATCACAACCCACAAAGCGCAACAGAACACCCGGCTATCACCCACCAGTTAGAAGCTATAACAGGAGGTGGCAATCTGGTTTTTCAAGTAGAAGGAAAGTATGCACTAGATGACCCAAAAATCAAACGTGCTTGGGAGGATCATAGGTTAGGACAAGAAGCCATCGAAATGCAATGCTTGGTAACTGGTGAGATCGAGCCTATTTCTCGTTTACACCCAGATATCAAAGGCGTACGAGATGCACAAACAAAAGGGGCGTCTTTAGTCAGTTTTAACCTTGATGCGTTTACTTCCTATGGTAGAGAGAAAGGAACCAATTCACCTATTAGCAGACGTGTGGCCTCGGGCTACGGCGTTGCACTCAACTATCTGTTGTCTCCCCAGAATCCCAACCGCAAGATCTACCTCGGCGACACCACCGTGGTCTATTGGGCGGAGAGCGCGAACAAAGGTTATGCCAATGCTTTTGCCGCTTTGATCGATCCGGCCTTTGTTGAAGACGCGCCTGTCGATGACCAGAGCGAGCGTAGAGAAATTGAAGCACAAATGGCAGAGGTGGCAGGGAAGGTGCAAAAGGGCCAGGCGGTGGATGTGACCGGCCTGCCAAGCGATTTGGACCCCAGCACGCGCTTCTTTGTGCTCGGATTAGCTCCCAATGCGGCGCGCCTGGCGGTGCGCTTCTTCCTCACCGAGCCTTTTGGGAAATTCGTCGAACGGATCATGGTTCATTTCGATGACTTGAAGATCCAAAAGGAGTTTGCTAACCAGCCCGATTTCATTACCCCATACCGAATCCTGGCGGAGTGCGTTTCACCGAAAGTCACCCGACGAGAAGAAGAGCTCAAATCGTCATGGGGGCTGCTGGGCGGCGCGCTCATGCGCTCCATCCTGACTGGCGTGCAATACCCCGAAGGCCTGTATTCCGCCATCATCAACCGCATCCGTCACGATAGCGATGAAGAGGGCCGAAGCCGGAAAATCAATTACCCCCGCGCAGCATTCATCAAGGCCCACCTGCTGCGGAAATACCGCCGCCGGGGCCACAATCCTTATCTGGAGGTTCTGCAAATGTCACTCAACGAGTCCTTTACCCACCCTGCCTACGTGCTGGGGCGTCTTTTTGCGTGGCTGGAAAGGGCGCAAAGAGAAGCCATTGGCGACGTGAATGCCAGCATCAAGGACCGGTATTTCACCTCT
>JAFGRA010000082.1 GCA_016935415.1 Anaerolineales bacterium | reverse complement strand
GTTATGGGCCTGGACGATGGGCCACTTCTTGTGGCAGTCGATGGCTTTCAACCCCACCATGCGCTACCAACTACCGATCTACCCGCCGATGGCAGTATATGCCGGATGGACAGTGGTGGCCTTGTGGGATTTGCGCGAATCGAACGGTGAGAAACTGCGCCGCTTCGCGCAGAAATGGGCCAGGCCGTTGGCGGTCGTGGTCGGTGGGGGCATTTTGCTGGCAACGCTGTTGTATGCCTTTGCCTTTACACGCATCTACACCCGCCCGGTGACGCGCGTCGAAGCCACGCGTTGGATCTACCAGAACATTCCTGGCCCGATCTCATTGCCCATCGCCAGTGAGGATGAAACCGTCAACCAGCAAATCTCGGTGCCCTATGGGTTGCAGATCGCGGCTGGACAACCTTTCTTCACCAGTTTCATTCCCAAGCAGGTTGGGGAGCTTTCACAGATCAACATCAAGAAGGTGGTAACGCCCAACCTGACCAAAGACCTGACCGTACGTATTTCCGAAGCGGGTGCGGCCGAGGAATATATCCTGGACGCGCCCCTGACGCTGGATGTGGCTTACCACGCGGGGCAGGTCAACACCTTTACCTATATTCCCGAAGCACCGGTGCTGTTATCGACAGGCCTGGATTACATCTTGCGTCTGGAACTGCCTGCAGAACAAGGCCAGCAGATGGTCGAGTACGTCGAGTTGAATCTGTTGGACGAGAACGGCCTGACCTTCCGGCGCATATTGGAGCAGCCGCAAACCGTGATCGGTGGCACGCCGTTCCTGGTGGCGTTTACCGCTGAAAGCACGGCCACGATTGCCGAACTTTCCGTAGGCTACTACACCAGCGCGGAACCACTGGTTCTGCAGCACGCGCTAAGGGTGCTGTTGAGCGAAGACCCAAGCTTCGACCAGGTGCTTGCCAGCGGCAGCTTGCAGGTCGATACCTCGCTAGAAAACCTGGAAGGGTATACCGTCGATCTGGATAACGCCATCCGGTTGCAAGAGGGCCTACAATATTACATTCAGATCGTTGTAGAAGAAGGCGGCCCGATTGAATTGTACGGCTCGGCGCTTGCCAACGAATCCACCTGGGACGATGGCCTGCCGCTGCGCATGGATGGCTATGACGGCTATGGCGGTATTTACCAGCAAGACCTGGTGCTGGAATTGTACTGGGATGCCAACGTTGAAAAGCGCGACCGCATGCAGCGTATTCTGGATGATGCTGAATATTTGTTAATTTCTTCCAGCCGGGTGTGGGCCAGCACACCGCGCATCCCGGAACGCTTCCCGCTGGCGGTTACCTATTACCGCAATCTGTTGGGCTGCCCGCAAGATAAATCCATCGAGTGGTGCTACAACGTGGCCGATGTGGGTAAATTCGAGGGCAACCTTGGTTACGAACTCGTGCAGGTCTTCCAGTCCGACCCGACGTTGGGGCCGTGGCGCATCAACGACCAGCCCTCGGAAGAAGCTTTTACGGTCTACGATCACCCCAAGGTGTTCATCTTCAAGAAGACCGCCGACTATGACTCCAACCAGGTGAGCGCTATTCTTGAGGCCGTCGACCTGACCAAGGTCAACCGGTTAACGCCCAAGCAGGCTTCGCGCCAACCGCTGAACATCCGCAGCCTGATGCTCGGTGAAGAGTCGCTGGAACGCCAGCGCACCGGGGGCACCTGGAGCGAATTATTCAACAGCAGTTCGATCTTCAATAGCTTTCAGCCTGCCGGAGTACTGCTGTGGTATCTGGCGGTGCTTGCGCTGGGATTGAGCGCCTACCCGTTAGTGCGTGTCGCTTTGCCCGGTTTGAGTGACCGCGGTTACCCGTTGGCGCGCGCTGCCGGGATGTTGCTGCTTTCGTACGGTAGTTGGGTGGCTGGTTCGCTAGGAATTTCGTTCATCCCGTTGACGATTGCCGTCGTCTGGGTGCTGATCTTGCTGGCTGCTGCGGTGGTCGTTTACCGCAAGCGGGAAGAATTCGCCGAAGAATGGCGCGGCAAGAAAAAATATTTCCTGATCATCGAAGGGCTGTTCCTGGCACTGTTCCTGGCCGGTTTGCTGATCCGTATGGCAAACCCCGACCTGTGGCATCCAGCCAAGGGCGGCGAAAAACCGATGAACCTGTCGTACTTCACGGCGGTGCTCAAGAGCACCACCTTCCCGCCCTACGACCCGTGGTATGCCGGGGGCTACCTCAACTATTACTATTACGGCTATGTGTACGTCGGCGCGCTGGTCAAGTTGTTGGGCATCATGCCTGTTTTTGCCTACAACCTGGTCTTGCCGACGCTGTTCAGCATGATCGCCATGGGCGCTTTCTCGTGCGCCTGGAATCTGTACCTGGCTTATCGCCACTGGCGTGACGGGGCCGAGATGGTCTCACCTTGGATCGTGGGCGGCAGCGCGGGCCTGTTAATGGCGATCCTGGGCAACCTGGGGTCGATCCGAATGATCCTGCGCGGCTATGCTCGCCTGGGGGCGGGCCGCCTGGGCGCACAGTACGAGACCACGGCGTTATTCTTCAAGCAGGTTTGGTGGGGGGCGAACGGCCTGATCGAAGCGATCAGCGGCGGTTCACTACCGTATGGCTTTGGGGATTGGTACTGGTTCCCCAGCCGGGTGATCGACCCGCGTGGTGACGTCGAACCAATCACCGAATTCCCGATGTTCACCTTCCTGTACGCTGACCTGCACGCTCACCTGATCGTGCTGCCGATTGCATTGCTGGCGCTGGCCTGGGTGCTCTCGGTGGTGCTGGGGCGTGCCTGGGAAGAGGAGCGTAAGCCGTTGACGATGGGGTGGAGCTTTGTGTTCGGCGGCCTGGCGATCAGCCTGCTGCTGCCGACCAATACCTGGGATTACCCGCTGTACCTGGCGTTGGGCATCCTGGCGGTGATCTACGCCTGCTTACGCTACTTCCGGCTGGCGCGCTTCGAAGGACGGGAGTTTAGATTCGAGGGTATTGCTGCCGCGGTGGGTGGGGCCGCGTTGTTGTTCCTGCTGTTCAAGGTTTTCGCGCTGCCATTTACACATTGGTTCTTCCAGGGCTACAGCAACGTGGAGATGTGGCAAGGCTCGAATACTTACCTCAAAGATTATTTGACCCATTGGGGCGTTTACCTCTTCATCATCTTGAGCTGGCTGTTGTGGGAGACGCGCCAGTGGCTGGCGCACACGCCGGTCAAGGCATTGCGCAAACTGGTGCCTTACTTGATGGTGATTGCGGCCGGGTTGCTGGTGGCAGCGATTGCGCTGGTCGTACTGCAAGTCATGGATGTGCGCGCCGCCTGGGTGGTGCTGCCGTTTGGCTTATTGACTGCGATCCTGCTGCTGCGCCCCAACTACCCTGATAATAAACGCGTGGCTTTGTTCCTGTTGGGCAGCGGCCTGTTCCTCACCTTGATGGTGGAGATCATCGTGCTGACCGGGGACATCGGCCGTATGAACACGGTCTTCAAGTTCTACTTGCAGGTTTGGACGCTGTACGCCGTGATCGCTGCGGCAGCCGTCGGCTGGTTATTGTCCGAAATCCGGCTGTGGCGACCGAGTTGGCGCATCTTTTGGCAGGTCGGCCTGGCGCTGTTGGTGGCTTCGGCGGCCTTGTTCCCCTTACTTGCCACCGCGGGTAAGATCAAGGACCGTATGGCCCCCGATGCCCCCGTCACCCTGAATGGCATGACCTACATGCAGTATGCTAAATACGGCGATCAGGGTGAAACCTTCGATCTGAAACAAGATTACGACGCCATTCGTTGGATGCAGGAGAACGTATCCGGCTCACCGGTGATCGTCGAAGGCAACACACCTGAATATCGTTGGGGGTCGCGTTTTACGATCTATACCGGTTTACCCGGTGTGGTTGGTTGGAACTGGCACCAACGCCAGCAGCGCGGCGCTGTGGTTGGCCTGGGCGTCGAACAGCGCGTGAGTGAGGTTGGCGCGTTCTATAACACGACCAATTTGGAAGAAGCCCTGTCATTTTTGCGCCGCTATAACGTTAAGTATATTGTGGTCGGTCAACTTGAGCGCGCCTACCATCCCGGTGAGGGCCTGGATAAATTCGAGGCCCAGGACGGCGTGTATTGGCAAGAAGTTTATCGCACCGGTGATACCGTGATCTATGAGGTGCTCGACGAGACCCTGGCGATGGAATAACCTATGTTGGCATTGATTTCCTGGTACCTGCTGCTCAGTCTGCTCGGTTTGTTGGCTTTCCCGCTGGCCTACCGGCTGCTTTCCGGTTTGCCAGACCGCGGTTACGCGGTCAGCCGCACGCTGGGATTGCTGTTGTGGGGGTTCATCTTCTGGCTGCTCACTTCGCTGGGATTGCTGGTCAATAATCCCGGCGGGATCGTGTTTGCCTTAATCCTGGTGCTGGCACTCAGCGCCTGGGCGTTACGCGGCGGAGGGTTGGCCGAACTGCGCGCCTGGTTGCGCGAGAACCGCCGCGTCGTATTGGGTGTGGAGATGCTCTTCCCGGTGGCGCTGATCTTCATCGCCATCTTGCGCGGCACGAACCCGGGGGTGCTTGGCACCGAAAAGCCGATGGAGTTGGCCTTCATTAACTCGGTGCTGCGCTCGCCGCAGATGCCGCCCTCCGATCCGTGGCTGTCCGGCTACGGGATTTCCTATTATTACTTTGGCTACGTGATGGTCGGCATGCTGGCTCAACTTACCGGTGTGTCCGGCGGCGTGGCCTTCAATTTGGGTACGGTGATGGTGTTTGCGCTGGCTGCGGTTGGCGCTTACGGTGTGATCTTTAACCTGCTTGAAACACTGAAAGCCCGCAGCAAGGGCAATCCTGCCCTGGCGACTCTGGGGCCGGTGTTTGTGCTGCTGGTCGGCAACGTCGAGGGCTTTCTGGAAATCCTGCATGCCCGCCACGCCTTCTGGCAGGGCACCTTCCCCAATCTGACCTCCAGGTTCTGGACGTGGCTGGACATGGTGGAGCTGAGCGAGCCGCCGACTTCACCGCCGCAGTGGGTGCCGCGCCTGTTCGGCATCGGCAGTTGGTGGTGGTGGCGGGCCTCGCGCGTCATCCAGGACTACGACATGGTCGGCAGCCACAAGGAAGTGATCGACGAATTTCCGGCCTTTTCTTATTTGCTCGGTGACCTGCACCCGCACGTGCTGGCGATGCCCTTCGCTTTCCTGACGATTGCCCTGGCGCTCAACCTGTTCCTGCAGAATGAACGCGGCCAATTTACTTTGTTTCAGCGTCTGGAGGTACACATCAGCATGGAGCACTTCGCCCTGGCGGCGATTGCCTTTGGCGGCCTGGCCTTCCTGAACTTCTGGGATTTCCCCGTTTACGTCGGCCTGTACGCCGGGGCATATGCCTTGCGTGAAGGCCGCGAACACGGCTGGGATTGGCAGCGCCTGTGGGAATTCCTGGGAATCGGGATCTTGTTGGGCGCGGGCGGTTATTTACTCTACTTGCCCTTCCACCTCAGTTTTTCCTCCCAGGCAGGCGGTATTCTGCCCAATATCATTTATGCCTCGCGGGGTGTACACTTTTGGGTGATGTGGGGCACGCTGCTGCTGCCCATTTTCGTTTACCTCGGTTACCTGGCCGTCAAACGCAAAACGGGCTATACGATCTTCAACGGTGTATGGGTCGGGTTTGGGATCGTGCTGGCCTTGGGCTTGTTGGCTGTGCTGTGGGCGACGATCATCACGCGACTGGTCCCGGCGCTGACTTTCATCGATCCGCAGGCTTCGATTGCGGGGAACGCTTATCTGTCGTCGGTAGCCGCGCCTAATCTGGGGGCGCTGTTGGCAGAGGGTATGCTGCGCCGTTTCAGCCGCGCCGGAACGTGGATCACGCTGGCGCTGGTGTTTGGCCTGGCGATTGGTTTACAGTGGCCGTTCAAACGCGAAGTTACCAAGCGCGAGACCGCCGCAGAAGGTCAAGCGAAGCTTTTGTCGCCTGCCCACGCCTTTGCCGGTCTGCTGGTGTTGTTTGGGGCGCTGGTCGTCACCGTCCCCGATTTCTTTTTCTTGCGTGATTTCTTCGGCTACCGCATCAACTCGGTCTTCAAATTCTATTACCAGGGCTGGTTCTTCTGGGCCTTGGGAGCGGCCTTTGGCAGTGCCTATCTGTTGAGTAAGTTGCGCGGTGTACCTGCGATCATCTTCGATGCTTTCTTGATCTTCGTGCTGTTGGTTGGCATGACCTACATGGTGTACGGTTTCGCCGACACAATTGCCAGCTACCAGCGCAATCCCAATGCCCAAATGACCCTGGACGGCACGCGGGATAGCAGTTACCTGTCACCGGATGATGTGATTGCCGTGCAGTGGTTGCAGCGCGCACCGCGCGGTGTGCTGGCCGAAGCGGTGGGTGGCAGTTATACCCAATATGCCCGCATTTCCACCCACAGCGGGCAGGTGGCTGTGCTGGGCTGGGAGTTCCACGAAGTCCAATGGCGCGGTGGCTCTACGGAAATGGGGTCACGCAGCAGCGATATACGCAGTCTCTACGAGACTTCTAATTGGGAGTCTGCCAAAGGCATCATCGATATGTACGACATTCGCTATATTTATGTGGGCACCTTGGAGCAGAACGCTTATAACGTCAACCCGCGCAAGTTCGACCAGAACCTGATCCCGGTGATCCAGTTGGACACTGTGACCGTGTATGAAGTGCCGTAAGGGACGCACTTTGTACTTTGGGGCGCATTGCATGCACCCCTGCATATATTATTGAGGTATCAAGGTTTCATCTGTTTTCTGCCCCTCACCTCGTCGGCTTCGCCGCCACCCCTCTCCCATTGGGGGAGGGGAAACATCCGCAGAAACGCAGTTTCAAGGATGTGGGGTGAGGGTAAAATCAAAACAATCAATTCAACAAGGGATAATTCTGAGAATAGCTGGCACGAATCTCGCCTCACGATTCTCGTTTTACGATTTTCGAATTACGTAAAAACTAGAAACTCTACTATAATGTGACCTATGGAAAATAAGACCCTGACCATCGAACATGGCTTGTACATTCTGGCCTTTGGGCTGGCGCTTTTGCTGCGCCTGCTGCTGTTGGGCACGCCGCCCCTGAGTGAGTTCGAAGCTGGCTGGGCGCTGGATGCCTACCACGTAGCGACCGGCCAGGCCGGACAGCTTGCCCCGCAGCCGGGGTACAGCATGTTGACCGGCTTGCTCTTCTTCGTGTTGGGCAGCGCTGATGCGCTGGCCCGGCTCTTGCCCGCTCTGGTGGGCAGCGCGCTGGTCTGGCTGCCGTTTTGCTTCCGCGAGAAGTTGGGCCAGAAGGCCGCCCTGGTACTGGCCTTCTTGCTGGCTTTCGATCCTGGTATGATCGCCGTTTCCCGCCTGGCCGGTGGCCCGATTTTGGCGCTGGGCTTCGGCGCTTTTGCGCTTGCGGCCGGGTTGCTGGGCGCACCGGTGCTGGCCGGAATTTTGGCCGGACTGGCATTGCTTTCCGGTCCGGCTTTCCTGCATGGTTTACTGCTCGTCGCTATTACCGGGTTGTTGGCGCGCTTGTTGGGTTTATGGGGCAGGGATGGTAGGACTTTTCAGCTCCCAGCCAAAGCCACCCGCCAATTCGCGCTTGCCAGTGTGATTACCCTTGTTTTGGGCGCAACTTTATTCATGACCGTGCCCTCCGGCCTGGCGACTTTCGGCGGCACCTTCCCGGCCTACCTGCGCGGCTGGTTCAGTATCTCCGAAGTGCCTGCCGAACAATTGTTGCTGGCGTTGGTCGTTTACCAGCCTTTGGGCGTGATCTTTGGCCTGATCGCGTTGGTGCGCGCCTGGCTGGAAGATGACACCACCGGGAAAATCTTGAGCCTGGTTTTCGGGGTTGCTTTGGTGCTGGGTTTGCTTTACCCGGCCCGCCAGGTATACGATCTGGTGTGGGTTTTACTGCCGCTGTTGGCTCTGGCCGCCCGCGAGATTGGGCACGTGCTGGTTGTAGAAGGCGACCGGGAAACATGGCTGCCCGCCTTGGGGCTGGCGCTGCTGATCTTTGTTTTGCTAGTTTTCATCTGGATGGATTTCGCCAACCTGCTCTACCAGATTCCCGGTACACAGGTTTACACGCTGCGTTTAGTGGTGGCCGGGGCGGTCGTCCTGGTCGGCATCATTGCCACTGTGTTGATTGGGATCGGTTGGGCGCGCGCGGCGGCCAATTACGGCCTGGCCTGGGGCACGCTGGTGTTCCTCGGCCTGTACCTGATCAGTGTGGGTTGGGGCACGACCCGCAATACTGAGCGGCTGGCCCAGGAATTATGGAACCCCGGCCCGATTACGGGCGAACGCGCTTTGCTGATGGAAACGCTCGGTGATATTTCTGAGTGGGCGGTAGGTACGCGCAACGATGCCGAAGTGGTCTATAATTTCGATAGTGATGCGCTACGTTGGGCGCTGCGCATGCTGCCGAACGCGCGCTACGCCGATTATGTCTCTGGCGGTGAAGCGCCTGCTATTGTGATCACCGGCCTGGGTACCGAGCAAGCTTTGCCCGATAGTTCCTATCGCGGCCAGAGCTTTGCCTGGCTGGTCTATCCTTACCGCCTGGAATTGAGCGCCCATGATTGGATCTATTGGTTCTTCTTCCGGGAGGCGCCGACCGTATCTGACCAGATCATCCTCTGGGGTCGCCTGGACGTATTCCCAGAAGGTGTTGAATCGACATCTTTCTCGCAAACTGGCGAGTAACCCAAAATAGGATTTATGCATAGACCAAGTACAATTACCGTTGATGGCCCGGCCGCATCGGGCAAGTCCACCCTGGCGCAGGCCCTGGCCCGCGAACTGGATTATCTGTTTTTTGACACCGGCGTGATGTATCGCGCCGTTACCCTGGCCGCGCTCCAGCGCGGCGTCCCCATTGATGACGAAGCTGGATGCACCAGGTTGGCGGAAACAGTCAAGATTGACGTGCAGCCGCCCAGCGTGGATGACGGCCGCCTGTATGACGTTTGCCTGGATGGCGTGGACGTAACCTGGGCAATCCGCAAACCGGAAGTGAACCAAAACGTTTCCCCGGTTTCGGCTTATCCAGGTGTACGCACCGCCCTGACTGAACAGCAGCGCCGCATTGGGCAGCGCGGCGAGGTGGTCATGGTCGGGCGCGATATCGGTACGGTCGTGCTGCCGGACGCCGACCTGAAGATCTACTTGGATGCTTCGGTCGAGGAACGCGCCCGCCGCCGCTATCAGGAATGCCTGGGGCGCGGCGAGACTGCCGATTACGAAGGAGTGCAGGCCGAGATCCGCAACCGCGATCAGATCGACTCGAACCGGACTGTATCTCCGCTGCGCCCGGCCGACGATGCCCGCATCGTCGATACCGACTCGATGGATGCCACTGAGACCCTGACCTATATCCTTGGATTGGTGCGAAATCACGATGGCTGACGAACCTGCTCGCGAAGAGCAACTACAGGCAGATGAACGCTGGGATATGGAAGCTTCGACTGATGATGCCGTCCAGCCCTACCGTGTTTCCTGGTGGTTGCGCCTTCGTCGCCGCAGCTTGCAGATTCTCTTCCGGGGGGTCTTCCATCTGCTGTGCAAAGTAAAAGTTGTTGGGATCGAGAATGTCCCGCCTGAAGGCCCCTATCTCCTGGCACTAAACCACATTTCCTTATTCGACCCGCCGCTGGTGCTGTCTTTCTGGCCGTATCTGCCTGAAGCGCTGGGCGCTTCAGATTTGATCGACCGGCCGGGGATTTCTATGTTGATGCGTTCCTATCAAGGCATTCCTGTCCACCGCGGTCAATATGACCGCAAGGTGATCGATACGGCATTGCGTGTGCTTGCGGCCGGAAATGGGCTGCTGATTGCTCCGGAGGGCGGCCGCTCGCACGACATTGGGATGCGCCAGGCTAACCCCGGAATTGCCTATTTGGTTGAAAAGACCGGTGTGCCGATCGTGCCGGTGGGGGCGGTGGGCACGACCGATGATATGCTCAAGCGTGCGCTGCGGCTGGAGAGACCGCACGTCGAAATGCGTGTCGGTGAGCTTTTCCATTTGCCGCCGATTGAAGGCGTTGGTAAAGAACGCCGCGAGGCCCGCCAGCGTAACGCCGATACGGTTATGCTCAAGATTGCCGAGTTGCTTCCGGAGGAATACCACGGCTATTATGCCGGGCAGGTGACCGGTTGGCCGCAGGAAGGGCGTTGATCGCCTGAATTTCTTTAAGGTTGAACGTTTTTCATGGTGGCGGAGCAGGGGGGTGAAATGCTATAATGCATTCCTGGCATTAGATTTGCACCAGTGAGCAATATGGAATATTTCTTTAGTCTTTGGAGTGAAACCCGTTTCTTCACCTATCCGCAAACGCTGGTAGGTTGGATTGGTTGGTTCGCCCTGGCCGGATTGCTGCTGTTCCTGCTCTGGCGCAGCCGTCATTATCACGATACCTGGAAAGCACACCAGTGGGTCTTATTGGTGCTATTCTTTCTAATTACTCCATTCACGGCATTATTGTTTGGGGTACGCTTGCCTTCGGGGAACGCGCTGCCTATCCCGAGTTTTCCGCTTGTGCCGCAAGGCCCGGCCTTGATGCTATTCTCCGAGCTGACCTGGGTGCTGGCGGCCGGTTTGCTTGGCCCGCTTCCAGCGGCGCTGTTGGCCGGACTGACGGGGGTGATCGTCGGTTTCTTCGATACCCACAGCCCATTCACCATGCTGGAATATGCGCTGATTGCGGTAATGTTCAGCGCGGCCGTCAAGCAGCGTTACCGCACTTTGCTCTTCCGCTTCCTGCGGCGGCCTTTCATTGCCGGGGCGGCGCTTTCTGTGCTTTATCCCCTGCTTTATCTGATCTCTAACTTGTTCCTGATTGGCGGCGACCTGGCAGTGCGTTTAGACTATGGCCTTTCGCGGGCTATTTGGGTGACGGTTGGTTTCTCGGTCCCGCTGCTGTTCGCCTGTGTATTGGGGGAAGCGATTGCTTTTACCTTGCCCAAGGTCTGGCAGGGTTCCGGGCCGTTGGTGCCATCTCCCGCGGAACGCAGCCTGGAAACGCGTTTGCTGTACATCCTCACCCCGTTGTTCATTTTGCTGGCAATTTTTCTGATTGCTGGGGATTGGATCGTGTCGGGTGAACTGGCGCAGCGCAACCTGGAAACGCGCCTGGAAAGCACGGCCGTCACGGCCGCGCAAAGCGTGCCTTATTTCCTGGAAACCGGGCAGAGCCTGATCACCCAACTGGCGCAGGACCCGGTCTTTTCGGAAGGTACCCCGGAGGAAATTCAGCAGCGCTTACAGCAGGGGCTGCGCGCCGTGCCGTATTTTCGCCAGTTGTATTTGTTAGATACCGAAAGACATGCCATTGCTGGTTATCCGGTTAGTGATTTTGTGACCTTCCCGCTGGCTTCGGTAGAAAATACCGGCCTCGACCGTGCCCTGGCCGGGGTGATCTTCCAATCTTTCAGCGTGCCCCCTTTAGACGAAGACGATGAGACTGCGGAGCTTTCCTTTATGGCCGCAGTGGTGGATGAAACCGGACAGATCAATCGGGTGCTGTTGGGACGCACCGACTTGAGCACCAACCCCTTCTTCCAATCGGTCTTGGAAAGCCTGGCTACGATCCGGCTTGCTGGTGGCGATGGCCTGATCGTTGATGAGCAAGGCCTGATCCTGGCCCACCCGGCTGCCGAACGGATTATGCAGCCGTATACGGGCAGTGTATCTGAAACGCCTCAGTTCTTCACCGAACCCGGCCCGGACGGCACCCGCCAGATCGTTTTCTACTATCCGGTGTCCGGCCGTTCGTGGGCAGTGGTCACCTCTATTCCGGTGCAGCTCGCCCAGCAGCAGGCGCTCAGTTTGACTTTGCCGCGCCTGGGCTTGCTATTGATCCTGGCCGTGATCAGCTTCATCTTGTTGCGCATCACGCTGCGTTTCGTGACCGGTTCGCTGCAAACACTGGCGACCGAATCAGGACGTATTGCCAGTGGGCAGTTGGAAACGGCGCTTTCGGTCGATGGGACTGACGAGATCGGGCAATTGGGACAGGCCTTCGAGCGCATGCGTGTCAGCCTGAAATCACGCCTGGATGAGATCAACCGGCTGTTATCCGTTAGCCAGGGGGTTGCCTCCAGTCTGGAGATGGAAGCCGCTGTGAAACCGATCCTGGAAGCGGCCTTGACGACGGGCGCTTCGACCGCCCGTCTGGTGCTGTCTTCGGCAGTGGTGAATGAGATCGAAGGCGACATGCCGAAGCAATTTGGCCTAGGCCCGGCTAACGACCGCTACCACAGCCTCGATCAGCAGGTCTTGGATCTGACCAAGGAGCATGAGAGCGTGACCTTGACCAACCCGGCGCGCGCCGGGTTGCGCCTGGATGATGGTTCACCGCCCCCGGCTTCACTGATGGCAATCGCCTTGCGCCATGAGAACAGGTATTACGGTACACTGTGGGTGGCCTACGACCAACCCCATCAATTCACCGTGGAGGAAGACCGTTTCCTCTCTACGGTGGCCGGGCAGGCCGCCCTGGCCGCGGCCAACGCCCGCCTGTACCTGAATGCCCAGATCGGCCGCCAACGTTTGGCTGCTATCCTGGCTTCCACGCCCGACCCGGTGCTGGTCACCGACCACCGTAATCGCATGTACGTTGCCAATCCGGCCGCCTGCGAATTGTTGGCGGAAGGCAACGAGCCGATGACCGGTTCCCCGGTAGAGGATTTTGTCCAACACGCCGATTTATTGAAGCTTTTACAAGCCTCCGATGAAAGCTCGACTACTACTGAGGTCGTTTTCCCGAATGATAAAGTGTTCTACGCTACGGCCTCACCGGTGATGACCGAAGGGCAGCAGATGGGGCGCGTATGCTTGCTGCGCGATATCACCTATCTCAAAGAGGTCGATGCCCTTAAATCTGAATTCGTCAACACCGTCAGCCACGACCTGCGCTCGCCGCTTACGCTGATGCGCGGCTATGCCACCATGCTGGAAATGGTCGGCGAATTGAACGAGCAGCAGGAAGGCTACGTGCGCAATATCGTGATTGGGGTGGAGAGTATGTCCCGCCTGGTCAACAACCTGCTCGACCTGGGCCGCATCGAGGCCGGGGTAGGGTTGCAGCTTGAAATGGTGCCGGTCGTCGACGTTGTGCGCCAGGTGAGCGATGCCTTGCAGCTCAACGCCGCCCAGAAGAACATCGAAATGACCGTGGATGTCCCTCAGGAGACCATGCCGTTGGTCGAGGCCGACCAGGCCCTGCTGCATCAAGCTATCCATAATCTGGTGGAGAACGCCATCAAATACACCGAGCAGGGCGGTAAGGTGTGGGTGAAGATTCAGGAAAGGGGTGCCCAGGTGCAGATCACGGTGCGTGATAACGGTATTGGCATTGCCCCCGTCGACCAGCCGCGCCTGTTTGAGAAATTCTACCGGGCAGCAACGCGCGACTCCCGCAAAGAGCGCGGCAGTGGCCTGGGCCTGGCGATCGTCAAGTCGATTGCCGAGCGCCATGGCGGGCGTGTGTGGATGGAAAGCCAGCTTGGCCGCGGCAGTACCTTCTATTTGCAAATTCCGCAACGCCAACCCAAACCAGATAAAGACTGAAATGTAGCGGTGCATAAATTTAAGATTCGAAAATGGAAGGGTGGTTAAAAAGGTCCGAAAAAAGCCTAAAATCCTGCTAACTGGAAATTGAAAAAACGTTCGGGAATTTCAGGCCCCGAACGCTTTGTTTGCTTATTTCTGTGGGTAATTCATGCTCTTTTTCGAGAAGAAAGTTCAGCGGATTTATATCCAACGCCGGACAATTTTCTTGTATTCAAGATACGTATCTCCAAATTTGCTTGCCAGGTATTCTTCTTCAGGGCGAATAACCCATGCGGTGATCAACCAGATGACGATCGGTGTGAAAAGTATTCCCCAAGGAAGTTGCAGGAAAGTCATCAGGCCAACGTAAATAAGCGTTAAGCCAACGTACATTGGGTTGCGGGAGAAACGATATGGGCCAGACAAAAGCAGCGTTGTTGTCGGACGATTGGGATTGGGAGATGTTTTTGCTTGTAACATTCCCCTGAGGGCTGGCAGCCCGAATAGAAGGTTGGTTGCCATAATCGTAATCCCTGTAATCTGGGCTGTCTGGGTGGGGGCAAAGGGCAACGCGACGAGGTTTTGTAACAGTGCTGCGGATAGACCAAATCCTACATAGAGCACAAACGGGTTGACGATAAGGTGTGGATGATCATTTTTTACTTTCATTTGTATTCCTTTCGTTGACACAATATAGATTGTCGTTTACAATACAGTAATAATATATTAAATATAGTATTACTGTATCTAATATATCAAACTAGATGAGAGTTGTCAAGATTGTGTGAGTACCAAAAAATGTCGAAACGAGCATATAATTCCAGCCGTCGAAAGGCGCAGGCGCGCCAAACCCGCCGCCAAATCGTTGAAGCGGCGCGTACATTATTTAGTGCGTTTGGTTACTCTGGAGCGACCGTGGAGGCCATTGCTCAAGAAGCGGGTGTGGCTGTTGAGACCGTATATGCTTCATTCGGAAACAAACGCAATATTCTTTCCAGGTTGATCGACGTATCCCTGGTTGGGGACGATGAACCTACCCCATTTTTGCAACGCCAAGGCCCGTTAGCCGTGCAGCAGGAAAAAGACCAAAACCAGCAAATCCAATTATTTGCTGGTCAAATGGTTGAGATTATGGGGCGTGTTGCACCGCTCTTTGAGGTGATGCGTGCTGCCGCAAAGAGCGAACCGGATATTGCCGAGATGTTGCAAAGGATATTGGATGAGCGAGTGGAGGGATTGAAGTTTTTTGCCGCTGCCTTATTGTCGAATGGCCCTTTACAGGATGAGCTTAGTTTGGATGATGCATCTGAAATCATCTGGGCGATTTCAAGTGGTGAAGTTTATACGCTATTGGTAGTAGATCGCGGTTGGCCTGTCGAAAAATATAAGCAGTGGCTGGCCAATACGCTAATCAAACTTATTCTTCCATAAACATAACATCGCCTAAATAATCTCCGCTAACATATTTTATGGGACGTATAGCATTTTAAAGCCTGTAGAGTATTTGTTGGGGATGGCACAATTATGTCAGCTTTTTGGCACAGAAGAAAGCATTTACGACTGCTAAAATGTAGTTTGTTAACAAAATGTTATTGACTTTTATCGAAAACATTGCTATCATAGGGAGAGTTTGTTTGGATGTGCAACAAACAAATTATCAACAACCTGCAAGATTTAGGATATTAATTCGTGCGATCCGGCTATGGAGCTGCATGAGGTGACCTGAGGAGGTGACGCATAAGAAAGATATTCGCATCTTGTTTTCCCCCCGATTTGTTCCCTATTCTATTTGTAAGGAAGGAGAAATACCTGATGAAACGTTCGATCATCACGCTTGTAGTTATAGCTATACTTATGACCTCTCTGGCCGCCTGTGGTGGCGGTGGCAGCGACAAGACCATTATTGGTCTGTCATTCTCTGACTTCGCCACCGAGCGCTGGAAGCCTGAGTCCGAACTCATGAAAAGCTTGCTCGAGGAAAAAGGCTATGAAGTCATTGTCCAGGAAGCCAACCACGACGTCAAACTGCAGAATGACCAGATTGAAAACATGGTTTCGCAGGGCGCGGCCGTGATCCTGATTGTTGCTGAAGACGGTGATGCTGCGGCCACAGCCGTAGACGCTGCTGCGGCTGAAGGCGTGAAAGTAATTGCTTATGACCGCCTGATCAAATCCCCGGGTATTGCAGCCTATGTATCCTTCAACAATGTTGAAGTTGGGCGCCAGCAGGCGCTGGGTGTCATGACCGCCCTGGATATCGAAAACTGGGACGTGGAAGCCAATGGCCCCGCCCGCATCGTCAAGTTGGGCGGCAGCCCCACCGACAACAACGCCATCCTCTTCCGCCAAGGTCAAGACCTGATCCTGGATCCCCTGGAAGCAGAAGGTAAGATCGAAATCGTCGCCGACCAGTGGGTTGACAACTGGGACGCAGCCAATGCTTTGAAACTCATGGAAAACATCCTCGTCTCCATTGGTAACGACGTCGACGGCGTAGTCGCCTCGAATGATGGTACCGCTCTGGGTGCTCTCCAGGCGATGTCCGCGCAGGGTTTGGCCGGTTCCGTGCCGATCTCTGGGCAGGATGCCACCGCTGACGGCTGCAACAGTATCGTCAAGGGTGAACTCACCGTCTCGATCTTGAAGGACATTCGTGACTTGGGCCCGTTGGCCGTTGATCTGGCCGACAAACTCGCCAAGGGCGAAGATATCCCCGCATTGGAAGAATACACTTTGGCCGAACTGACCCTGGATGACAGCCTCGAAGGCGCCGTCCCTTGCCAGTTCCTGGAAGTCTTCCAGGTCAATGCTGATAACGTTTATGATCTGGTTGTTGTCAGTGGATTCCAGCCTTACGATGATGTCTACCGCGACATCCCCGAAGGCGAACGACCGGCAAAGCCGTAGTAAATAGCTCCTAACTTTCTCTTTAGACAGGTTTCCCTGCGCATTTGCGCAGGGAAACCACCACTATTCCCAGGAGTTTGGCAACATGAGTAATGATATTATTCTCGATTTTCAGGCGGTCACCAAAGAATTCCCCGGCGTGAAAGCATTGGAAAACGTCTCTATTCAGATTCGCAGAGGCGAAATTCACGGGCTGTGTGGTGAAAACGGGGCTGGAAAATCGACCTTGATGAAAATCTTATCAGGGGTACATCCCTGGGGATCCTACGAAGGGAAGATCCTATACGAAGGCGAAGAACTGCATCTCGAAGACCGCGCCATCCGGCGGGCCAGCGAACAAGGCATCGCCATCGTCTACCAGGAACTGACCCTTGTTCCTGATATGACCGTGGGGGAAAATGTTTATCTGGGTAGAGAGCCGGTCAATGGAGTCGGCATCAATTGGAATGAAATGTATTCCGAGACCCGGAAAATCCTGGAAACATACAAACTGGACATTGAGCCTCAAAGTATTGTCCGCAACCTGGGGATGGGGAAAAAGCAAATGACCGAGATTGCCAAAGCACTCTCGGAAAACGCCAAAATCCTGATCCTAGATGAACCTACCAGCGCGTTGACCGAATCCGAAATCGATAAGTTGATGTTGATTCTGGAGACCTTGAAGGAGCATGGGGTCACCTGCATTTATATTACCCATAAATTGGAAGAATTTTTTAGGATTACGGATACGATTTCTGTACTGCGCGATGGCAAACTGATCACCACTCAACCCACCAGCGAACTCAATGAAGATAAACTCATCCAGCACATGGTTGGCCGTGAGATGAAAGAGCGGTTTCCCAAAGGAGACCGCAAGCCTGGTGAGGTCATCTTATCTGTTGAAAATCTGCACGCCGTCGATCCCGATCAGGCGAATCGCGAAATCCTTAACGGCATCTCCTTTGATTTGCGGCAAGGCGAAATCCTGGGGGTGGCCGGCCTGATGGGGTCCGGGAGAACCGAACTGGTCACTACCCTGTTTGGCGAGTACGGTGTGATTACTGAAGGCAAAGTGGTATTGGATGGTAAAGAACTCCATGTCTCGAGTTCGCGCCAGGCCATGAACGAGGGCCTCAGCCTGGTTCCCGAAGACCGCAAGTCGCAAGGCCTGGTGCTGATTCAATCGCTGTTGAAGAATATTTCGTTGCCAAACTTGCCCCACTTCTCCAATTGGTTCCAGATCGATCATCTGGCAGAGATGAACACCAGTCGGGAATATGCCCAACGCCTGGCGATCAAAGCACCTAACCTGACCGTGCCTTGTTTTTCCCTTTCTGGTGGGAACCAGCAAAAAGTTGTGATTGCCAAGTGGCTAATGTCAAAGCCTAAAGTGTTGATCATGGATGATCCCACTCGCGGGATCGACGTTGGCGCAAAGTTTGAGATCTATAGCCTGATGAATGAATTGGCTGAAAGCGGCATTGCCATTATCATGATCTCGAGTGAATTGGAAGAAATTCTGGGCATGAGTGACCGCATCGTTGTGCTTCACGAAGGTAAATCTACTCAAACATTGGATGCTGCCTCAGCGGACCAGGAAACCATTATGGGATTGGCAACCGGTGTTGCCAATAATCATCGTTCAAAATAATCTTATTCGAAGGTGACATCAATGAATACGGTCTCTTATTTCAAAAAACAATTCCAAGAAAACATGCAGACCTACGCCATCATCTTGGCTTTAGGAGCGATCTGGATCCTGTTTTCCATCCTCACCGGTGGCAGGTATATGGGCGCGCAGAATTTTTCCAATCTGTTCCGCCAGATGACGGTTACCTCCTTCTTGTCTGTTGGGATGGTGTTGATCATCGTAACCGGTAATATCGACCTTTCTGTGGGTAAGTTTGCGGGTTTCGTTTCGGTCATGGTAGCGCACTATCAGGCATACGTATGGTACGATTTGATTCCCGATCAACCGGCGCTGGCTGCCTTTCTATCGATCCTGATCGGCCTCGGCGTGGGGTTAATCTTTGGCGTAATCCAGGGATATCTGATCGCCTATCTGCGGATCCCCTCCTTCATCGTTACACTTGGCTTCATGTGGATTTTCAATGGTCTTATCCTGGTTAGAACCGAAGGAAAGACCATCCCTGCCAACCAGCCGATCTTTTCTTCAATTGCACAAGGATATTTGCCGCTGCTATGGGGGTGGATATTGGCACTGTTTGTTGTAGGTCTGCTTTATTTCATGATGTTTCAGGGGCGTAGGAATAAGCGCCGCTACGGCTTCGAGCTTGATCCGCTGACGATCGACATGGTCAAGACGTCCATTTTTGCGCTACTGATCCTCGTTTACGTGCTGATCGTCAACCAATACAATGGTGTGCAGCTCCCGGTTTTGCTGCTGGCAATTACGGCCGTGGTCTTCTCTTATGTCACCACCGACACGCCCTTAGGGCGGTATACCTACGCCATCGGTGGTAACAGCGAGGCTGCCCGGCTTTCTGGTGTGAATATCCAGAAGAACGTTTTCATGGTCTTTGTGTTGATGGGCTTATTGTGCGGTATCTCTGGCATTATGCTGGCCTCGTACGTTGGTTATGGTACGGTTGCTGCCGGACAGGGCTATGAGTTGGATGCGATCGCCAGTTGTATTCTCGGCGGCACTTCTACATTAGGCGGTGTGGGTACCGTGTTCGGTGCGATGGTTGGTTCGCTGATCATGGCAAGCTTGACCAATGGTCTACAGATATTGAACGTTAAGGCGGCCTGGCAGTACGTGCTCAAAGGCATTGTGCTGGTGATCGCTGTTTACGCCGATGTGTACCTGAAAAAGAAGAGCTAAATCATCTTGAAGCACTGACGTCAGGGATATGCGTTCCTGGCATTATCGTGAACTTAAACTACGACAAGGCCACATCGTGGTGAATTAGACCATGGACTTGACGGCTGATCACAATTTGATTCGCAGGCATAACACTGCGCTGGTATTGAATACCTTGCGGCGGCAAGCTCCAATCTCGCGAGCGGAACTATCCGCCGCAACAGGTCTCAACCGCTCTACCATTTCTTCAATTATCAAAGCCTTATTGGAGGATGGCTTGGTGGTTGAGACCACGTATCAATCTGACCGGATCGGTCGGCCGGGGATGCAGTTGGAACTTAATCCAGGCGGGGGATTCGCCATTGGGCTGGAGATCGGTGTAGATTTTATTTCTGTAATTGCTGCCGACTTTACGGCCAAAACCTTCTGGCGGCATTGGGAAAGTTCAGACCCGGATGATGGCTTCCTCGCCATCATCCAGCGTGCCTTCGATCTGACCGAAATGGCTTTTGATGCCGGGCGAGAACATGGCATGAACCCGCTTGGAATTGGGATTGGTCTTCCCGGTCTGGTCGATTGCGAAAAAGGTATTTTGATGTTTGCCCCCAACCTGGGGTGGAAAGAAATCCCTATCAAGGAACCCTGGGAGGAACGCTTCAAGCTGCCCGTGTTCGTAGAGAATGAAGCCAATGCGATTGCATTGGGTGAATACTATTTTGGCTCGGCCAATGAAGCGCAAACATTTCTAGCGATCAATGCCGGTGTTGGCCTGGGGGCGGGCATTATGATCAACGGCGACATTTTCCGGGGCAGCCGCGGTTATGCGGCCGAGATTGGGCATGTCAAGCTTGTGCCCGATGGCGAGCCATGTAATTGTGGCAAACGTGGCTGTTATGAAACCATCATCGGGCCGCGTGCAGTGGTCAAACGGGTGAAAGAAGAGTTGGCACAGGGGGCTAAAAGTTCGATCTTGAGCGAGGCCGGTAACGATCCTGAGAAGATCAACTTCGAGGCGGTGAGCGACGCGGCCGCGGCCGGTGATGCGGTTTGCCTGGCGGCATTGAAAGAAGTGGGTTATAACCTGGGAATCGTAACCGCCAATATGGTGAATGTCTTCAACCCGGAATTGGTGATCTTATGCGGTGCCTTGAGCTATGCCGCCGAGATGCTGTTGCCGGAAGTGCAGAAAAGTGTTAAAGAGAACGCCTTGGAACTTTCGCAGATTGGGCTGGAGATCATTGTTTCTGAATTTGGCCCGGAAGCTGTGGTGGTTGGCGCGGTTGCCCTGGTGCTGGACAGCATCTGGCGCGAACCGGCTTTTGCCTGATTTGAGAATCGGATCTTGGGGGTAAGACTTTGACCTTAATTCCTGCTCGCTAATTTGTTATTGTCTGTAAATAGGGTCAAAAAACCCCGACCTTTCAGGTGGGCCGTTTTCAACCTTGCATGAATGGCGATTTGTATCTTTGGACAAGATAGTACAAGAGCGTCAATAATAAAACCGTTGCGTAGGG
>JAFGRA010000081.1 GCA_016935415.1 Anaerolineales bacterium | reverse complement strand
AGAGGGCATCCATGAGCCAATAATGGACGACGCGATAAACACCCAGGAGGGCACCGAAGCGATGTCTATTCCCATCACGACGGTAATGATTGCAATCTCGAGAATTAGAAAGAGCCAGAAGAACGCGAACGCAAACACAAAGTACATGAGCAGCGGTTTGCGCCGGATGAGGTTGGTGGAGGGTGGCGTTGACATAAATATTCCTTCTTCCTTTCACATAATGACCAGTGATTGGTCTGCTGGTAAATTTAATGAAGATCAGCCTATCTCCCTGGGCTCGCTTCTACCCGCAATTTGCCAATCATAAATATTCGAACTTTCTCCGGTCTTGAATGAAACCAATAATTAATATCGTCAATAACCACATCATACGGAAAAACCGTGAAAGTATCGTGAAATTGTTGTTGGAAGTGCTGTAAATTTTATTCTGTTAGCATTTTCGATAAGGGTCTCTGATTTTGTGCAGTACTCCCTGCGATGAAAAGGGAAATGAAAAAAATTAATCAATGATGAATCTTGGCGTATCAAATTCCCATCCTGGCCCCCTGTCATGAACCCCTTATGATGAACTGGAATCGGTGATTGGTTCTATCCTTACCCGCCGGTTTCCTCCAGCCATTCGTTGGCCACTTCCGGTTTGGCTTCTCTTGGGATCAGCATGATGGCGTCGTTCGGACACTCCGCCCGGCACACGCCGCAGCCGAAACACCTGTGCGGATCGATATTGATCTTGCCAAGCGCCGAGGAATAAAACATCGCCCCAAACTGGCACTGGCTCATGCAATTCTTGCAACCGGTGCAGGCGTCCCAATCTACCTGGCAGATGTACTCCGCCCGAAAGAACTGCGGCAGCCCGCGCCTGATAATGTAGCCATCGTACGCCAGGCAGTCGCGGTCGCAGTTGCACAATCCGACCACGTAGGGCGTCACGCCGGTCCAGATGCTGTGCACCAGCCCTTCCTGGTCGAAGTGTCGGAAATATTTCCTGGCTTCCGCTTTATCCAGCACCTCGAGCGATGCTGCAGCGTCAGGATACTTCCCCAGAATTGACCATTTATCCAGCCCCAGGCCGAAGCAATAACGCCTGTCTGCCAAACCAGTATGGATATAGCGGCACCCACACGGCATACGCGTGATCGAGTCGACCATGTCGATCACCTTCTCGACGTCCTCGATCGGCAGCACCTGCCCGAAATGTTCGGTCTTCCGCTGAGCCAGGATCTCATCTTTATTGGTTTGGACGGAAGGTCCTTCCGCGAAGCCGTAATGAGATGGATTGGGCGCGCCCGTTATTGCCGGGTAAACAAAACCCTCCCAAAAGCGCTTCGTCCATTGATAGCGGGTTTCAGCCTCAACTTTCGCTTTTTGGTCAGCGGTAAGGTCTGCGTGGAGTAACTCTTCTGAGTAATTCTTCATCTGCAGGTACCACTTCTTCCCCTCTCCGTGTTCGTGGCAGAACTCGCACATCATCTCCTCCTTGGTCGCCCTGACGACCACTCAACCGCGATATACTGGATACATATTTCCGCGAAATTAGATCTTTTGAATGAACCGCAGCGGACATCTGTGGAGATCCAATAAGGGCCGGTAGATATCGTTGTCTAGGATCGATACGAATTTCCATTTATAATGATTATTGCTTAGTTGATGCCAGATTTCAATCAACAAATCTGCTTTAGAGTAGCCAGCAACAGGCGGCTCCAAGCATACCAGAGCCGGATGCTGGAACTATTCTGTGGGCACAATCGTCGAATAAACAGGATGATTATTGGTGAAATAATATGCACAAGGTGACAGCCGTTCTTCCCGCAATCATAGGAATTCTCATCGTGGCGATGATGCTCGCCCTGGTGGGCTGCAGCCCGGCGACGATAGCCGAACCGTCGGGCGAAAAGACGCCGTTGCCCCCAACTGGAACGCTGCCGTCACCCACCCAGTCACCAGAAGGAGCCGTTCCATTGACCCCCTCCTCTAAGACGCCCGCTGATGCCAGGCTGCAAGACCTGGTTGATAAGGCTGCTGCCGACCTCGCCAAGCGATTGGCGGTTACGGTCGATCAAATCAATCTCCTGGAAGCCGCCAGCGTCGTCTGGCCGGATGCCAGCCTGGGCTGCCCGGAGGAAGGCATGGCGTACGCTCAGGTGCTCACGCCTGGCTACCTGATCCGGCTCGAGGCCGGCGGTCAGGAATACGAATATCATGCCAGCCGGGCCGCGCCCCTGCTGTACTGCGAAAACCCTCAGCCGCCCGTCCCCGGCGCGCCGCCGGACGTGTAGTTCCTGAAGCATCTGCCCTTCTCATTTCAGGCTAAAAAAACAGGCTGGCAAAATCTGCCAGCCTGTTCTTTTGAAGATCGGAGCGCCTTACGGCGTGTCGATGCGGACGATCGTCGGGTTCAGAGGTAAGGGGTCCACCCCATCCGAGTAGGCCACGCTGCCAAGGTACTTGGTCGCTGGCATCAACCCGCTGAACGTCAGGTCGACCGTGCCAGTCTCGCCGATTAGCGCGGTTGTTGGCGCGGTTACGGTCATGTTCCCTTCGTCAACAGCGCCGAGCAACCAGGTAAACAGGGTGTAGGTCGCGTCCGGTCCGTCTGTTCCCCAGCCATGGACCCAGACCGTGTAGGTATCTGCCACTGGATCGATGAGGTTGACCACCTCTGCCGAGGTGCCACTGCCGCTCGAGCCAACCAGCGTGCTGCCGCGGTAGACATACAGGTCGAGGTCGTCAGCGCCGTCGGTGAACTCATCGAACAGCGCAGCCCTCATGTAGGTAGTGCCAGCCGGTACGACGATGTCGTAGCTAATCGTGCCCGGACCGCCAGGGACGAAGTTGTCGGTTGGATCATCGAGGACGGTGTCAGTAAAGGTTGTGGCCGGGACCAGCCCGCGCGGAGCAGCGACAAAATCGCCGGTGTACCCGAAGGTCACGTCGAAGCTCAATGGGTCGCCGGTACCGAAGAGTTCCACGGGAGCGGCTAGCGCAACCGGCTTGACCACCAGCGGGATGCGTACATTGTGTCCGTGCTCGTCGCTCCAGGTCAGGAAGCCGCCGGTATAGGTGTTCAATGGTGCGGTGGTTGTGGTGAAGGTAACCGTGAAATCGGACCATCCGCCTGGGTTAAGATCCAGCGTGGACGGCTCGACGACTACATCGATCCCATCCATGCCTTCAATCGAGGCAGTATAGTGCGAGGGCTTACCGAACAGGTTTTCAACCGTGCGGGTCACCGTCTGCGTGCCAGCCAGCGCGCCGATGGCGATGGATGGGACGTTCAGATTGCTGGGTTCGGTTGAGTAACCGTACATCTCCAGCAAATCGCAGGTCGCCGGGCCGACGCCGTTGGTCGTGCCGCACAGGAAAGCCAGCCAGTCATTCCAGCCGCTGTCGTAAATTAATCCTGGATCCGCGGCAGCATTGGGATCGATGTGGCCCGCGCCCATGCGGAAGATCACTTGCTCGGCCGGCCCGTCAAGGATGTCGTACGCGCTGGTCATCAGCGCCGATTTGATCGCCATGGGCGACCAATCGGGGTGCAAATCCTTCAACAGGGCTGCCACGCCAGCCACATGCGGAGCGGACATGGAGGTGCCGCTGTACAGGTTGAAATTGAACCCCGCATTGCCGGGAGGAGCCACTGCTGCCAAAACGTCCACGCCGGGCGCCATCAGGTCCGGCTTGAGCAGGTCGCCGTTGCCGGCGATAAGCGGTCCGCGCGATGAGAAGCTGGCTGTGTATGGGGCGGGCGCATCGTAAACGATGGTGGCTGCATTGATTGTGGCAATCGCGCCGGCGCCCATCCCAGCGATATAGGCTTTGATCGCCAGACCTTCAGCCTCTTGGACATGCACGCTCGGCACGAAGTGGAAGTCGGCGTTCAGCGAGCTGTCCGGCGAGTTGTACATGATCATGCCCACGCCGCCGGCCATCTGCACGGCCCGGCTCTTGTCCACGCGGGCGATCACGCCGCGCTTGCATAGGACGATCTTGCCCGCCACCAGGGCTGGGTCGAGCGTTCCAATAAAGCACATTTCAACTTCGGCCGGATCTGCGCCTGCCATGCCGACATCGACCGCATCCACCAGCGGGGCGGGTCCGACCGCGGTCGCAATCGAGGCGCCGTCGTAAGTCATGCCGTCGCCAAGCGTGACCGAGCCCACGCCGTTGCGGTTGTGGGTTCCGGCGGCCACGGTGGTCAGCCAGGGCCCGGGGTGCGCAACCGTGCTGGCCGTGGGACCGCTGTTGCCGGCCGAGGCTGAAACGAATACTCCTGCGTCCGCGGCATACAGGAAGGATACCTGAGCCGGGTCGAGGAAGTTGGTCTGCGTGCCGCTGATCGAGTAGTTGATCACATCCACCCCATCTGCGACAGCCTGGTCGATTGCCGCCACCAGGTCTGAGGT
>JAFGRA010000080.1 GCA_016935415.1 Anaerolineales bacterium | reverse complement strand
GATATGCACTCGCGCACGCTGGTAATCTCCCGCAACAATGAAACTCCGGCTATCGTGATCAGCAAAGGCGAAATGCGCGTGCTGGACGAAGCCAGCGTTTCCGTAGGCATTTACCGCAATACGCGCCCGGTGATCACCGAAGTCGCCCTGGAAGAAGGGTTAGTAGCAGTTGTGTTTTCCGATGGGCTGAGGCATGCCGGAGATCGTAAAGGCCAGCGCCTGGAAATTCCCGAATGTGTACAAACCATCCTTGCCGAAAATCCTCCCGCCCAGACGTTCGCCGACCGGCTGATGGATTTGGCAATGACTGCTGACGAAGGCCGTCCCATCGATGACGTCAGTATCGTGGTTTTACGGGTAATGCCCTACAATGGGAATGAAGTCCGCCGAATGCAGGTCAGGTTACCGCTTACCCGCTATGTCTGAGGACAAAGTGCTGATCGGCATCGTTGGTCCTTGCAAAGCTGGCAAAACAACACTCGTAAACAATTTGATAGCGCGCGGTTATCAGGCCCGCCAAATCGCCCAGGAACATTCCTTTGTCCCCACCATGTGGCAGCGCCTCACCGACCCCGACTTCCTGGTCTTCCTCGATGTCACCTACCCCCTGACGGTCGAACGCGGCCGCCTGAACTGGACCAGCGCCGATTACGATAAACAACTGGAACGCCTCAAACACGCCCGTGAGCATGCCGATCTGTACATCCAAACCGACTCGCTTTCGGCTGACGAGGTATTGGCACAGGTCGCTGACTTCCTGGATAGAACCTGAGTGTAAGGCTTGTCTAAACAATAAATCCGCACCTGGCTCTTCCTCATTCGTGAAAAGTTGGACACAGCTATCAGATCGGAGTATAATGGTCGAACAAACCAGCCCATGGCTGGCTTTTGTATGAATCCTAAACAGGTGAGAATCTATGAATCGTTACTTGCGTTCCTTTATCTTCATCGCTCTGTTGCTGGCCTTCGCCATTTGGGTTGATCTGCCCAGCACAGAACGACTTTTCATCCCCCTCCCCGGCGGCAATGACCTAATCAATCGCGACATCGATACCGTGTTAGGTCTTGATCTGGTGGGTGGTGTGCAGGCCCTCTTACAGGCCGATGTCCCCCCCGATGCAGCCGATATCGAAACAAACATGGAAGCTGCCCGGCGCGTGGTCGAGAACCGCGTCAACGGGCTGGGGGTCAGCGAAGCCGTCGTGCAACAGGCCGGAGAAGATCGCATCCTGGTCGAACTGCCCGGTGAAACTGATCCCGAAACCGCGTTGCAGACCATCCGTGAGACCGGTCTGTTGGAATGGGTCGATACCGGCAGTTATTCACCGGTCACCGGCACTGAACTGCCAACCGACTACGGATTGCCGGAAGGTGCCGAAACCGAAGGCACCGTCTACCATACCATCATGACCGGCGCCAACATTGAAAACGTCGGTGTGAGCACAGATGAAGCCGGACGGATCGTTGTTGGTTTTGCACTGGATGGTGATGGTGAAGACATTTTCTATGAACACACCCGCACCCACGTTGGACAGTTCCTCACATTGGTATTGGATGGCGTTGTAATTTCAAGCCCCCAAATCAATTCAGCGATTCCTGGTGGAAGCGGCAGTATTTCCTCGCCCAATTTCACCTATGAAACCGCAAACGAACTTGTTGTCCAACTGCGTTCCGGTTCACTGCCCTTCGCGCTTGAAATCGTTGAGAGCCGCACGGTTGGCCCATCCCTCGGCCAGGACTCGCTTCAGAAGAGCCTTATTGCCGGGGTGATCGGCATGGTGATCGTGATGCTCTTCATGATACTGTACTACCGCCTTCCGGGCGTGATCGCCGCCATCGCCCTGATCGCCTATACCGCGATTTCCTACGCCCTCTTCCGGCTGATCCCGGTTACGCTTACCCTGCCCGGCATTGCCGGTTTTGTGTTGAGTATTGGCGTGGCCGTAGATGCTAATGTGCTCATTTTCGAGCGCCTGAAAGAGGAGTTGCGACGCGATAAACCATTGCGCACCGCCATTGACCTGGGATGGAATCGAGCTTGGCCTTCGATCCGCGATTCAAACATCGCCACACTGATCACCTGTGGGATCTTGTTCTGGTTCGGCAGCCAATTTGGTGCGACCATCGTCAAGGGTTTTTCAATTACACTTGCCCTGGGTGTGCTCGTCAGCCTCTTCACAGCCATCATCGTCACCCGCACGATCCTGCACCTGGTGCTGGATAACATCAAATTCGCCGAGCATCCGCGCTGGTTTGGTATCTAGGAGTTAGTCATGCTCAATATCGTTGGAAGACGTTACTTATATTTTGCAATTTCTCTGATCATCATCATCCCCGGATTGGTTGTTTTAGCCACCAATGGCCTGCAATTGGCTATCGATTTCACCGGCGGCAGCCTACTGGAAGTCACCTTCGAGTCCGGTGAGGCACCTTTGCCTGGTGAAATTCGCGACCTCTACGAAGAATTTGATTATCCCGACACGATCGTGCAGACCTCACCGGACGGAGATGCCATCATCCGTTCCAAAGTAATGGATGAAACCACCCGCAGTGAGATCACCACCGCCATGTCAGAACGTTTCAACAGCGAGATCACCATCTTACGCTTTGAAACCGTCGGGCCTTCCGTAGGCCAAGAGGTTGCTCAACGCGCCGCCGGCGCAGTCGGCCTGGCAGCGGTCTTCATCCTTCTTTATATCTGGTACCAGTTCCGTGGCGTACCCAATGCCCACCGTTATGGCGTCAGCGCCATTATCGCTATGCTGCACGACGTTATCGTCGTAGTCGGCGTCGAGGCAATTTTTGGCTTGCTTTTCGGCTGGGAAGTGGACGCACTTTTCCTGACCGCCCTGCTGACCGTGATCGGTTTCTCCGTTCACGACAGCATCGTAGTGTTCGACCGCATTCGTGAGAACTCCGCCAAATATCGCAACCTTCCCTACGAGACACTCGTCAACCACTCGATTGTGGAAACCCTCGACCGCTCGATCAATACACAGTTGACGGTGATGCTAACCCTGCTCTCCCTGGCGCTGCTCGGCGGCGATACCATCCGGCACTTCGTCATCATCCTGTTAGTTGGTGTGTTCAGCGGTACGTACTCGTCCATCTTCAACGCTGCCCCCATCCTGGTGGTTTGGGAAAACAGAGAATGGCGCAATTGGTTCGGCCGTAATAAAGAAGAGCAAGCAGCAGTATAAAATTTGTTGCGCTAGTTTCTAAAGCAATAGGGCGAGCATTCTGCTCGCCCTATTTTGTTTACTTTACGCCCTACTCGATATATGGTGTACGCGTTGGTGTTGGTGATGAAACCGGTGGCGCCGTCTTGGTCGCCGTAGCCGTCGGCGTCCGGGTATTTGGAGGGGTCGCTGTCTTGGTCGCCGTCGGTGGAACCGGAGTCTTCGTTGGGGTGTTCGTTGCCACCTTTTGGATGCGGAAGGTACTCGTGATCCAGCTCGACCAACGGTAGTTATCATCCCGCGCCCGCGCCTGGATAGTGTATGTACCATTCACCAAGCTATCCCATGTGCTCGAGTCCATCTCATAGCATGTACTCCCATTGTCCCCATACCCACAATAAGGTTTTACACCTTCGGCACGTGTCATCACTGTGCTGCCATCTGGGGCATAGAGCCGGAACTCCACCCTATTAATACCATCCCCATTGCTCGTGCCAACTATACCCCACCAAGCTTCCGCCTCGAAGCGCGTCTGGCTGATGCTGGTGATCAATTGGTTTGGCGAACTTGGATTCAAGAAAGCAATATGAATCGGGATATTCGGCGTATTGGTAGGCGTCGGCGTTGGCGGCCGGTCGATCACAAAAGTACGCGTAACAATATCTGACCAACGCCCACTCGTATCACGCGCCTGGGCATAAATGATATGCGTACCGTTGTTCAAGGCATTGAACACGGACGAGCTCATCGCGTTACAGTATGAAGAACCGCCACCATAGGCACAATATTGTGGGCTGTAAGTCGTGTAATCCCCCTCATTCTCACCATTCGGGCCGCGCACCCAGATGCGTACTCGATTGATGCCAGCTCCATTTGAAGTGCCCACGTCCGGCCACCAGGCAACCGCTTCGAAGCGAGTCTGGTTGGTACTGGTCAGTTCGCTGCCGTTCCAACTTGGGGTCGTGATATTGATGTAGATTGGCTGCGGCGTTTCCGTAGGCGTCGGTGTCCTGGTCGGCGTCCGCGTGATCGTCGGTGTGCGTGTGATCGTCGGCGTGCGCGTAACGGTAGGTGTGCGCGTCCTGGTCGGGGTTAGGGTCGGAGTGGTCGTAGGAGGCAGGACAGCAGTTGAAGGATGCAAATCTTCTTCTGGGACGATTCCATAGCTTTCGCTGTCCGACTGCCAGTACAACTCGGCTACCGCCCCACCACCATTCTCGAAATATTCCATTTCGATATCGTAAAGCTGACAGCGTTCTAAGCTGATCTGCCCCGAACGATTGGTAGGCGACTGCGGATACCAATGATCGACAACCAGATCGCCGTTTATCCACAAACGCACGCCGTCATCGGTGCGGGCGGTGAACGTATAAGTTTCCGAGTATTGCGGTTGGATCTCTCCGGCCCAGCGCACCGAGAAATTGTCATCTGCCATGCCACCGCCGGGATTACCACTGCCCCAATCGAAATCGACTTCGTTGTCGATGCGTACCATCGACAACGAACCTAAGCTATTATCGCTGTAATATTCACCTCGCAGGCCGGTACCGTTTTCCGTGCAGGGTTGGCGATCATCTTCGATGAACACCGTGCATTGCAGGCCGGTTGGGAATTCGAAGATAAACTCGCCGCTCCAATAACCCATTGGATAATCTGCAGGGGCGTTATTGAAATCGTTTTCCCACCACAGGTCTTGTCCGGATTGGATATTGATCAATTCATTGTAATCGCTGCCGGTGTTGGAATATACCATCGGCGACGATGTCGTATTCGGGTTGTTATACTGCTGCCCGTTCAATTTACTGAAATTGGATACTAATGTACCATCCGCCGGCCAGTAAATGGTCTGCTCAACCAGCACTGCGGCACTGTAGTCGTCATTATGCAGGTACACTTCCCAATCATCGCCGTTCCACTGTACTTCGCTGGCATACAGGTTATCACAGTCCGGTGGGGCTAGTGGGGTCGGGGTTGCGATCGGGCGATCGATACGCTCTTGTTTGATCACACAACCGTTGGTCAGTTCCAGCTGCCAACCAAAATCGCTTGGCAAAATACCCAAGACATTGAAAGCATCCGAAAATTCGCCGCTCCAATCAAAATCGGCCACGAGAACATCCGTATCCCCACTATCGAAGAGATAGTTCCCTTCAATCAGGGTCGGCGATTCATAATCATCAATATTGCTGCCGCTCGGCAGTAAGTTGCCCTCAAGCTTGAACCATTGGTTGCGCAGGTTGCTGTAGCCCAAGGCATCCAGATAGTCAAAAATATATTCCCAGTCCAATTCCAGGCTGCTGTAATACTCATCCTCACTAGAATTGTTACGCACCCGCAAGCGGATCTGCCCACCGGTCCCGAGGATATCGGTGTCCTCCACAGAGTACAGGCTGCAATCCGGGGTTGGCGAGGGCGTCGGCGTAGCGATGGCGTATTCGCCAGAAACTACGCACTCCAAACCATTTTCAAACGCAAAGGTATAATCGGTGCGGAAAGTGCCCCAATAATCACCCGAATAACCATCGAAATCAGACTGCCAGCCATTTGCCGTCCCATCTCCATACAAAAGCGGCGGGGAAGCAGACGAATCCACCGTAATCGGTGAAAGGTAATCTTCATCATCATAGTACGTATCGCCACCCAAGCGCATCCAGTCCACGCTGAGTACACCGGGAGCGAGGTCGTCCGGCCAGGTAAAGACCGTATTGATCAAATCGGCATCATCGCCATTATTGTTGACGATCTGCACGTCGAATTTATCGCCATTCAGATTGGCCGAATTGATAATGATCTCATCACAATCCGGGGTCAGCGTGGCAGTCGGGGTCAACGTTACGGTAGGGGTCAAAGTCTGGGTCGAGGTTGGCGGCGGGATGGTGGGCACATAAACGCCATCACCACCGGGCAATTCCACCACGCGCGCCGCCCGGAACTGTTCCAGGATACCGCCCCGTTCTGCATGCAAGGTAACCGACTCGACATTGAAAAATGGGATCGGGATCAAAAATTCATGCTCGTATGTTACCGCCACTGTAACCCGATGCCGCCCGGTTGTTGGGTCTCCAGCCTGATCCCAATCGCTACCATTCCAACCTGTTAGCGAAGTCACATCTGCCGGAGGTGATTCAGGTGGATCGCAATAATCGCCCTCGCCCGCTTCCATGCCATCGACAAATTCTCCCGGCGGGATATAAACGAAAGCTGTCCCATCGATCGGCTCGTTACTACAAACTGTGATATTCCAGGCTCCTGGTTCGCCAATCGGGTCAGCGCTTCTTTCCATATGGATAGGGTCAGAATGGGCATCGGCCATCCTAATCGATCCCATCAAATTATGAGCTTGTACATAAGCAGAATAAACGCGGGCGATGTCGATCTCATCTTCCTTACTATCACCATCGCAATAAGAATCATCCCCATCAAGATCAATCTGCAAACTCGTACATATTTGGGCATCATATTGGCCGGTGACTGCATACCGCATCCCAAAGCGGGCTGCATTGGTGACCACCAGGTAAGATTGCATCAAGCGCGCCATCTCAATGATCCCGAACAGCAACGCTAACAATACCGGCAAGATCAAGGCAAACTCTACTGCACTTTGACCTTTCTGCCTAAGCTGGACAAATTTCCCCGCTGTCTTATTACACCCCTTTACGCCTCCGAAGTTACGCTTTGTCATCTGCATTGTCATCCCTCAATATCTTATAAGCACCAAGTCCAGGTAAATCAAAATCGATTTTGCCAGCGTGAGTGGTTACAAATAAATTAAATAAAGACCACTCACCTTTTACACACAATCATCCCAACTAAACTATAGTACAAAAGCGCAAGCAGGCAGCATACAGGATTGCAAGGAGCAAAAAAAGCAACTTTACAATTTTGCAAGCAAAATTGGATTCGTTTCAAGTTATTGGAAACAAAAAGGCCGGATAAGCGATGGCTTATCCGGCCTGTGAGCAACGATGTT
>JAFGRA010000079.1 GCA_016935415.1 Anaerolineales bacterium | reverse complement strand
GTTCTGCTGTCCGAGCGTAACAAGTCAATTGACTTGTTACGCTTTTTTGTATCCTGCTCGTAACCTGTCAGGACTTGTCCAACCCTCCAGATTACAAATTGTACATAAACAATTTCCACCCCTTGTTTACCTGTTTCCCCTACCTACTCATCCTCAGGAAACAGCCCAGGCAGGATGTGCACCCGCATTTCCCCGGCTTCGAGGTCCAGGTCGAGCACCACATCCGGGATGTCCGGCAGCAGGAACTCTTCCCCGGCTTCATTACGTACGATGTAAACGTTGTTGGCGCCCGTCTCCAGGATCTCAGCCACCTGACCAAGTTTCTGATCGTTGTCAGTGATTACCTGCAAGCCGATCAACTGGTGATAGTAGAACTCACCCTCGGGCAAGTCCGGGCGATCATCAGCACGCACGAACACCGGCCAGTTGCGGATGAATTCAATATCTTCCCGCGTGGGATATTCCTCGAACTTTATCAGCATGCCCTTGTTGTGATGCCGGACATTGGCGATGGTAGCCGGTTTGTGATCTTCTCCCAGATAGGCTGTAACTCCGGCCTTGATACGCTCCGGGAAGTCCGTCATCACCCCCATCAAAAGCTCACCTCGTACGCCATGCGGGCGATGGAGGTGCCCAATGACAAGAAACTCAGGCTCACCAATTTGCGGTGAGCCTGAGCCTTTTTCTTTCCTACGTGCGGCAATCCGCCTGCGTCGAGAACTCATTCAGGCTCGACGATGTCCAGGCTGGCGCGTTTACCATCGCGGGCCGCGGCTACTCGTAACAACACGCGCACCGCATTGGCAACTCGCCCCCCTCGGCCGATCACCCGTCCCATGTCTTCTTTGGCGACTTCCAGGTCCAGGTTCACGTGTGAACCACCACGTACTTCGGTGACATGCACCTGGGTGGGGTCATCAACCAGGGAACGCGCAATATACTCGATCAATGCTTTCATGGATTGCCTCCCGCAAAGCTCGTTTATTCTTCTGCTTCTGGTTCAGCTTCTTCGGCAGCCGCTTCTTCAACCTCGGCTTCTGCTTCCACCGCGGGCTCTTCTTCCGCAACCGGTTCGGCTTCGGCTTCGGCCGCGGGTTCTTCTGCGACCGGTTCAGCTTCCGCTTCCACAGCCTGCGGTTCTTCGGCTACAGGTTCTTCTGCCGGCTTGGCTTTCTTCTTGGGCGTCAGGTCGTCGCGGCGAGTCTTGGGGTTGGCGTTGCGGGTTTCTTCGGCCTCGGTGGCCTCTGCCAGCAAAGTTTCAACCGCTTCCCCACCCTTGAAGCGCTCGTAGCGTTCCAACAACCCGGCCGACCGGCAAACTCGTTCCGCACTATCCGACAGTTGAGCGCCTTTGCTCAGCCAATCATAGATGCGGTCTTCTTTGAGCGTGATCGTTGCCGGTTCAGTGCGCGGGTTATAGAACCCCAGGATTTCGATAAAGCGCCCATCGCGCGGGCTTTCTTTATCTGCAGCAACGAGCCGGAAACTGGCTTGATTCTTCCGGCCAACGCGGCGTAAACGAATACGTACCATTAGTAAATCTCCTTCAGTTTTTTAATTGTACTTTGATTACTGACCGTTTGTGGCGAAATGGTCATCATCCAATGATAAGCATTTCGCACTAGAATTTTCTTTATCAACTCTAAACGATCAGTTCCTTCAAACTTGCGTGCCACAGTAACCGGAGAGGGGGGAGCGCTGAAGGGGGGCGCAAAACCGGTTGCACTGACATGCAATCAAAACATGCGCGGCATGCCGCGCATACCTGATTTCTTCAAACGTTTGAACATCGTCTGCATATCTCGGAACTGGCGCAGCAAACGATTGACATCTTGCACTTCGGTCCCCGAGCCGCCGGCGATACGGCGTTTACGTCCGGCGTTGATCCGTTTCGGATTTTGCCGTTCGTACGGGGTCATTGAACTGATGATCGCTTCGACCATCACCAAGCTTTTTTCCGCTTCTTGCGGGTCGACCTGCTGGGCCAGCTTGCCCATGCCACCGCCACCGGGGAGCATCCCCAACAGTTGGCCGATTGGGCCCATGCTGCGCACCTGGCGCAACTGGTCGGCGAAGTCTTCCAGCGTGAAGTCGCCGGAGAGCATCTTTTCGGCCTGTTTCTCAGCCGTCTTGGCATCCAGGTTGGCTTCGGCCTTTTCGATCAGGCCAATCATATCACCCATGCCCAGAATACGGGAGGCCAGACGGTTGGGATCGAAAGTTTCTAGGGCGTCCAGACCTTCGCCAGTACCCAGGAACTTGATCGGCACACCGGTTACCGAGCGAATCGAGATGGCAGCGCCACCACGCGCGTCACCATCGATCTTGGTGAGCACTAACCCGCTGATCGGTACGGACTGGCGGAAACCTTGCGCCACGTTGACCGATTCCTGGCCGATCATCGAGTCGACCACCAACAGCACTTCGGCCGGTTCGACCTTGGCAGTGATGGCCTGAAGTTCGTTCATCAACTCACCATCGAGCTGGGAACGCCCGGCCGTGTCCAGGATGAAGATGCCGTAGCCGCCTTGCTTGGCCTTGGTCTGGGCGCGCGCCGCCAGTTCCGGCGGAGAAATGCTGGTATCGGCCAACACGTCAATTTTCATGCGCTCGCCCAGGGTTTGCAACTGTTCTACTGCTGCGGGGCGATAGGGGTCGGCCGCCACCAGGAGTACGCGTTCGCCTTCGGCGCGCAGTTTCTTGGCGAGCTTCCCGGCCATCGTGGTCTTACCGGAACCTTGCAGCCCCACCAGCATAATCATATGTGGTTTCGGCCCGCTGAGGTTCAGGCGATCTGGCTCGCCCAGTGTGGCGACCAGTTCTTCATTGACGATCTTGATGACCTGCTGCGCCGGGTTCAACGCCCGGGAGACCTCATGACCGATAGAGCGCTCGCGTACCCGCGCCACAAAATCTTTGACCACGCCGTAATGCACATCGGCTTCCAGCAAGGCCAGCCGCACGTCGCGCATAGCGACATCTACGTCCGCCTCGGATAATTTACCGCGGCGACGCAGTTCGTCAAAAACAGTGGTCAGGCGTTCGGTCAGATTCTCAAACATAATTCATGCCAACAACAGACAACAAAACATGCCGCGGTGCAAGTACGTCCGCGCGCAACACGTGATTGTAGCTTGGATAAGCAGAAAGGTCAAGATACGCGCCGCAGAATCTCACCATGTTGAAAGGTAGTTAAAAAATCAAAACACCTGCTGCAAACAATCAACACAGCAGGTGCTTCCTTCGCTTATTCTGTTGGGTTTGGGCAAGCCACTTACCCAGTTTGTGCCGGCTAGATGATGCCCAACTGCTTGCCGAGTTTCTCGAACGTTTCCAGCACGTAATCCAATTGCTCTTCGGTGTGCTCGGACATGAAGCTGCATCGCAAAAGCTGGTGACCGTCCTGCACGGCCGGATAGATCACCGGGTTAACGTAAACGCGATTCTCCAGCAAAAGTTTCCAGAGTGTGAAGGTCGTTGTGTCATTTCCCAGGATCACAGGCACGATTGGCGTTGAGGCATCGCCAGTCGTGTACCCCATCCCCGACAGGCCCTGATGCATCTTTTTGGCATTCTGATTGACGCGCTCGATGCGATCCGGTTCCTCCTTCATCACTTCCAACGCTGCCAGCACGGCCGCACAGTTCGGCGCCGGGATGCTGGCACTGAACATGAAGCTGCGGGCATTGTGCTTGATGTACTCGATGATGACTTCATCGGCGGCGATGAAACCGCCCACCGAAGCGAACGATTTACTGAAGGTGGACATGATGATGTCGACGTCGTCGGTCACGCCAAAATGTGCCGGGGTGCCGCGTCCCTCACCCAACACGCCCGTTCCGTGGGCATCGTCGACCATCAGGCGGGCGTTGTATTTCTTACTCAGCGCCACGATCTCCGGCAGTGGGGCGACACTGCCCTCCATGCTGTACAGCCCATCGACCACCACCATGCGAGGGGCGTCTTCGGGTAAGCTGGCCAGGGCGCGTTCCAGGTCTTCCATATCATTGTGACGGAAGCGCTTCACGTTGCCGTAGGATAGACGCGCCCCGTCGTACAGACTGGCGTGGTCGTTCTTATCCATCACCACATACTCGCCGCGCCCAACAATCGCACTGACCGTACCCAGGTTGGTCTGCATCCCGGTGGTAAAGACCAGCGCAGCCTCCTTCTGGACCCAATCGGCCAATTGGCGTTCCAATTCGAGATGCAACTCCAAAGTGCCGTTCAGGAAGCGCGAACCGGTACAACTGGTGCCGTACTCATCGACGGCTTTCTTGGTCGCCTCGCGCACCTTCGGGTGCATGGTCAGGCCGAGGTAGTTATTGGAGCCGCACATCACGATGCGCTCGCCCTTGTAAATCGCCTCGCTGCCCTCATTGCCCTCCATCGGCATGAAATATGGATAAGTCCCCGCCGCTTTCAGTTCTTTAGCGGTTGTGTATTCATATGCTTTTTGAAAAATATCCAAGAGGATCCTCCTTGATTCACCTGTGCTCGCTGAAAGGTATTTTATCTAGTGATAGTATGCACATACAATATGAACAGAAGTATGAACGTGCGCTGAACGCACTCAGGGCACGCGGCGCGTACAGGGGAGGGACCTCCAGAACGTCCTAATTCGTTCTGTGCCCTCCCCTAAATAAGCAAGTGTCTTAAGTTAGTTTTGAATTCCTAATCTTACAAATCTGCTCTCTACAGAAATAGTACCTGCTTTTTCAGAATCTTACCAGCCTTCCCAGGCCCTTAGTGAAAAACCAATACAGGAATGAAGCCAGTGTCCGTTCGTTAGATCAATTCCAGTTGCTTGCCAACCTGCTCGAAAATACCCAGCACGTGATCCAGTTGTTCGTCAGTGTGCGTTGCCATGTAGCTGGTGCGCAGCAGTTGGTGGCCCTGAGGCACGGCAGGCGAGATGACCGGGTTAACGAACACCCCGTTTTCCAGCAGGAAGCGCCACATCGTAAAAGTGAGCATATCGTCCCCGATGATCACCGGCACGACCGGTGTGACCGAATTGCCGATGTCATAGCCCAGTTCAGTCAAGCCGGCGCGCATTTTCTTGCCATTCTGATTCACGCGTGCGATGCGCTCCGGTTCCTCCCTCATAATTTCCAGGGCCGCCAATACGGCCGCACAGTTGGCCGCCGGGATGCTGGCGCTGAAGATCAGGCTGCGGGCGTGGTGCTGGATGTAGTGAATGATCTGCTCGTCCCCGGCAATGAAACCGCCCAAAGAAGCAAAAGACTTACTGAAGGTAGACATGATCAGATCGACGTCGTCCGTCATTCCGAAATGCGCGGCCGTACCGCGCCCACCGCCCAGCACGCCCATCGCATGAGCATCATCGACCATCAGGCGCGCCCCGTATTTTTTGCATACCGGCACAAGTTCCGGCAGCGGGGCAATATCTCCCGCCATGCTGAACAGGCCATCGACCACCACCAGCTTACCCTGGTCTTCGGGCAGGTTGGCAAGCACGCGCTCCAAATCCCGTGCATCATTATGCCGGAAGCGTTTCATCTCACCAAAGGACAGGCGCGCCCCATCGACCAGGCTGGCGTGGTCATCGCGATCCATAATCACGTAATCCTCACGCCCTACAATGGCGCTGATCGTTCCCAGGTTGGTTTGCATGCCGGTAGAGAAAACCAGGGCGGCTTCTTTGCCTACCCAGTCGGCCAGTTGGCGTTCCAATTCCAGGTGCAGTTCCAGGGTACCGT
This sequence comes from Anaerolineales bacterium, assembly GCA_016935415.1. GTDB lineage: Bacteria > Chloroflexota > Anaerolineae > Anaerolineales > UBA11579 > JAFGRA01. Next base: position 12,196 of record JAFGRA010000079.1, on the reverse strand, counting down.
TCAGGAAACGTGAGCCGGTACAACTGGTGCCATATTCGCGGATCGCTTTCTGGGAGGCCTCGAGCACCTTGGGATGCACGGTCAGGCCCAGATAATTATTCGAGCCGCACATGATCAATCGCTTGCCCTGGAAAACAGCTTCGGCCCCCTCGTTGCCTTCCATCGGGATGAAATACGGGTAAAAACCTGCTTTCTGGGCTTCCCGAGCAATTGTAAATTCCTCTGTCTTCTGAAAGATATCCATGGCAAGACCTCCTCAGATCATACCGAACAATAATTTCATAAGCCTAAACTGTAATAACACACCGGTAAAGCAAAGGTTATCTTGATAACAAAAACTTACCCCATCACACCTTGCCCAGTTTGCGGCGCGCCTTTTGATAATCGCTATCCAGGAACCAACGCAGCAATCCGGGGAAATGGCGGAACAAGAACCACGCCAACCATGCATTTCCCGGCAGGATATTGAATTTACGTTTGAGCATACCAGTCACGAACACCTCGGCCACCGCTTCCGGCGACATCAACTTGGCGTTCTCCGACATCATGGCGCATTCCGGCGGTTTGGTCTGGTTTTCACGCTCGAAGCCGGGCGTATCCACATCTGGCGGGTACAGGATCGAAAACGTGATCCCGTAGGGCTTGAGTTCGTGGCGCAGCACTTCGGTCAGGCCGACGATGGCAAATTTACTGGGAGCATAGGTGGCATAGCCCATGATGCCGAAATAGCCCATCATCGAAGACACATTGGCAATATGCCCCTTCCCAGCCGCGATGAAATGCGGCAGCAGGATATGGATTGGAACAAGCTGGCCGTAGTAATTGACTTCCATGTTGCGGCGATAATCATCCAGCGCAAGCTCCTGCACATATTGGGGATAAGCGTACCCCACCATGTTGACCAAATAATCGGGCACGCCATGCGCGGCCACGAATACTTCCAGCAAGGGGCGCAGACGCGCTTCATCGGTGGTGTCAGACGAGATCGTCTCCACAAATTGTTCCGCATCGGCGCACGCCGTCAAAATTTCGGCTGCGGCCGCGTCCAAAACGGCTTGTTCCCGGGCAACGATGCAGATGTTGGCACCCATTGCGGCCATGCACACCGCGGTGGCCTTGCCAATTCCCTTCGAGCCGCCGCAGACGATGGCGGTCTGCCCTCGCAAACGCAAATCTCGATTAACGTTTTCAGCTACCATTAAATGCTCCTCGCTTCCTCTTGCTTTTCACAGTTTGCTTAACCCCAAACGCAGGTTTAGGCCGCGCGTTTTACTGCCAAACCTTGAAAACAAGTCAGAAATCCGCCCCTGACTCTCAAGCAGGTCGAAACTCCATCCGAAGCCCAGATATTATCTTAAATAAGGTAAACTAAGTAATGTTTATAACTGGAGATTTCTCGAAGATCACCCGTGTACCGGTTCCAAGCCAACATCGGATTGCTAGAATCAAAGCAAACCGGCCCAACCATCCGAAGGAGATAAGCGATGTCTGAGAATAAGACCAAACCTACCGACCAGGATGTGATCGACTTCTTGAAGAACGTCGAACACAAGACCCGCCGACAGGACGGCTTCACTTTACTGGAAATGATGCAGGAGATTACCGGTGAAGAGGCTGTGATGTGGGGCAGCATTGTGGGCTTTGGCAGCTACCACTACAAATACGAAAGCGGTCGCGAGGGCGATATGCCATTGATCGGCTTCTCGCCGCGCAAGCAAAGCATGACCGTGTACATCATGCCCGGCTTCGATGATTACGAAGATATGCTGGGAGAATTGGGCAAACACAAGACTGGCAAGGCCTGCCTGTATCTCAATAAATTGGCCGATGTCGATGCAGACATATTACGCAAACTGATCAAGCGCTCGTACACACACATGAAGGAAACCAATTGAATTTACTCTAAGCCGGGCATTTACAATTCCCCTTTGCCAACATTCCCTAATACATAAAGCGCGGGCAATCCGCGCTTTATTCCTTCTTCCAGAAAACCCGCCAGTTCACTTGGAGGGAGAGAAGGAATATAAAGCAATTCCATGTCCCTTTAGACATGGAATTGCCATTTATTTCTTTTTGGTGCTTTGCTGCCAGGCCCAACCGGCTGCCCAGCCCACAATCGTACCACCAACTGTGAGCAGCACAATGCCCCACAAGCCACTATTGAGCAGCAGATCGCGGGTGCCTGGTAAGCTGAGTGCCATGTAAACATTAGTTGCCAGGCCGCCGATCAGGGCCAACAAGCCCCAGCGGATGCCCCAACGCACCTGTCCACTGAGCGCACCGGCCTGATAAGCAAACAGGCTGATGAAGGCAGTGATCAGCAGCAGCAAGATCCAATCGCCAAAAGTAGTTTCTTCGTGCAAGGCCGCCTCTATCATCGGAGTGATCGCAATTGTGGGGGAAGGCTCTATCGTCGGCTCGACAGTTGCGCCCGGCGTCTGAGTGATCACGATCGGCTCGCTGCCATCAGAGGCAATATCGTACTGTAAAATCGGAGAGACGGCTTCCGGCACACCACTGACCGCCCGCACGTTGAGCGTTCCCGGGATTTCCAAAACAAAGTTAGTGCGCGCCACGCCATTGACAGTATTCGCCGTAACCTCCCTTTGGATCGTGGCTCCTTCCTGGTTGGTGGTCAGGATGAATTGCACCGGGGTATTATCTGGCACAGAGTGTCCGTTGTAATCCAGGATCACCCCGGTCTGAAAATAGACCTGATCGCCAACACGCAACTCCAGAGGCGGTTCCGGAGTAGCCGTAGGACCTAAAGGATCGATCGTAGGCGTAGGTCCACTGCCCACATCAGCCTGCGCGGTGGGCTGTACCGTCGCTCCATTTCCCGGTTCCAGCGAAAGCTCCAAAGAGAACGGTCGATTGGGGTCTGGTGAGGTGACGTCGATGAGATCGTAACCCACCGCCGAAATCGAAACCGGCGAAGCGCCCGGCGCAGTGATTTCTTTGAACAAGAGGCGCGCTGCCAGTTCGATGAACTGTGGTTCTTTGCTATAGAGCGCATAGAATGCCGTGATCTTGGAATGTTCGGTCGCATCCAGGTAATAAGGCGCGTTCATCGCAAACACGACCACCTGCTTGCCGCGCAGCAGGTCGGGGCGCTCGGAAAGCAAGCGCCGCAACCCAAAAGAACTGGGACTGTCGTCGCGCAGGTTCTGGGTCAGGAAAATGACCCATTCGGCGCGGCGCATATTGCTGAGCAAGGCATTGAAATTGCCGCTGGTATCATCCATCATTTCGACCAGGTCGTCGAAGGTGAAGGGGAACAGGTTGCCGCGCAGTACCTGACCGCCGCCCTCCGGGCCATAGAGGCGCAGGATGGCCTGCGATAAAGCATCCACGGCAATATCCTCACTCTCCGGGCAAGTCTGGCATTGTTCCTGGATATTGGTATCCGTAATAATCACTACCTGATCTAACAAACCGGGCGGCGACGGCATCACCGCGTCCAGTTCCTGGGCCGAGGGGCTGATCAGCGTAACCGCCTTGCGCCCGACCTCGAAAGCAAACTGCGTATCCGGTTGGATCGCTTCCAGGTCGTTCTCATTCGGCTCGACCTGGCTGATCAGGAAATTGGGGTAGATCGTATATTTATGAGTGAGGATGCGCAGCACGGACTCATCGACGCGTTGGGCAAAGGCCACGTCTTCGCGGTACTTCTGGGCAAAAAATTCAAGCGTGCGTAAGATAGTCGTATAACTGTCTTCATCGTCACTGGCGATGAAGTTGCTCAGGTAGAGCAAATCGTTACCGGCCAGGAAAGCATCGCGCGCCACGGCGGGCGCGTTGAAAATTTCTTCGGAGGCATCGTAGAAACGACGCACCGCCCGGCTGCCAAGCTGGTCGGAGACGATCAGGCCGCCTGCCGTGCGCCAGTTGGCGAGTGGGTCCAGCGCCATCAGTTCGCCAAACGCTTGCGGGTCGAAGCTGACCGGGCGGGTGGTGGCGCGAATATTGCCCTGGAAACCTTGATAGCGGATATGCGAGAGCAGCAGCCCGTCCACGGTGGCCTCAGGCGTAGTTGCATTGCCGGTCACGGCATAAAAAGGCGGCAACTCGATGCGCGAAAGCTGTTCCAGTGATTTGTTTACGGTGGGAATTTCCTGGTCGAAGGGCCGGTTGGAACCACCCTGGCCGGGGAAGTGTTTGGCGATCACCAGCAGTTCATCATTGCTGCCGGTATGCAGCCCGCTAACGAAAGCGCTGCCCATGCGTCCCACCCAATAAGGGTCGCCGCCAAAACTGCTCACACCCACGTCGCCCAGGTTTTCGGGTTGCGGGTTTTCGAGTACGTCCATCGAAGGTCCAAACAACATATTAAAGCCAAGCAAGGATAGCTCGCGTCCCAGGATTTCCCCGGCACGCTGGGACAGGTTGGGGTCCCAGGTTGCGCCCAAGGTCATGGCGTTGGGCAGCTTGGTCAGGCCGTTGAGAATCTGATCGTAGGGATACCCCCCACCTTCCTGGGAGATACCGATCAGCAAAGGAATAAAAGCCGGGTTGAACTGCTGGGTGGTATTGGGGATGGTCTGCTCTTCCCAACTGCTGCGCCATTCGATGTTCTGCAATTCCTGGTTCAAGGCCAGCGCGGCCGAGACGGTATCCGGGGCAGCAACAAAATTGTTGTTCTCGGCCTGCAAAACCACCCCGCCAATATGCCCGTTAATGATCAAGTCGTAGAGTTCAGTTTCTTCCGAAACGTCAGTGCCTTCAAAGGTAACCAGGAATAACTGCCCGACGCGTTCCTCCGGGGTCAGGCTGTCAAGCATGGCCTGGGCGCGCTCTTCGGGCGTGGTTCCCTGGACAGCGGGCGCGGCCATACTGCGGGCAGGCAAGCCGAATTGCAGACAGAACACCAGCAGCAGGAGCCAATGGCGGAGGAGGTGACGTTTTATCAATCCATTACCTCCGCGCGCACCTGCACACCCAGGCGCGGGTCATCGGTAATAATGCTGTCGATCCCCCACTCAAACAAGCGGCGCATATCTTCCGCTTCATCAACAGTATAAGTGTTCACCAGCCGCCCAGAGCGGTGCGCCCTGGCAATCATCTGTGGGGTCACATCGGTAAATTCGGGGTGCAGCGCCTGGTGGGGGATCAACCGCCCCAAAAAGGAGCGCGCCCAAGCGCCGGAACGGCCGGGCATCGCCAGCAATCCGACGGGGATTTCCGGGGCAGCACGCTGGGCCTTGATTAAGGCGATCGGGTTGAAAGAAGAAAAGAACACCCGGTCGGTAAGGCCGTACGCCCGCACCAGTTCAACGGTTTTATTGGGCAAGTCATCCCACAATGAAGCATAATTCTTGAGTTCCACATTGATTATTGTAACATTGCCCACTGCCCCGAAAACCTCAGCCAGCGTGGGCACGCCTTCCCCCTTGAATTCATCCGAAAACCAGCTTCCGGCATCCAATTGACGCACTTCATCCAGCATCATTTCGGCCACTGCGCCGCTGCCGTCTGTGGTGCGGTCAACATCGTCATCATGCAATACCACCACATGACCATCCCCCGTCAGGGTGGCATCTAGTTCAAAACCATCAGCGGATTGTTCTAAAGCTAACTTAAAAGCTGCTAATGTATTCTCAGGGGCGTATGCACTTGCGCCACGATGGGCAAGGATAGCGGGGCGCGGTAGCTTGGAGAACATACTTACAAATCAACAAAGTAGGCCTCAGCAGCCCGGTCGATCATATCGCGATCCATCGTAGGCTCAACCGCAAGGTAAGAGGATATATCGATGATCTGATCCAGAATGTCGCGGGGATGGGAAGCGCGCAGTTTGCGGTTGGGCTTGATATACCATTCTTGCAGCAGGTAGGCGAGGCCCTGATCGCTGTAGGGCACTTTCTTCATCTGCGCAAAACGCTTGAAGATCTCGCGGAAATCTTCGTAAGAGGGGTCGCCGATCTCAATCTTGTGGCGCAGGCGGCGCAGGAAGGCCTCATCGACCAGGTCGCGCGGCGGCAGGTTGGTCGAGAAGATCACCAGCACGTCGAAGGGCACTTCCACCTTGCGTCCGGTGTGCAGCGTGAGGTAGTCGATGCGGTTTTCGAGCGGCACGATCCAGCGATTGAGCAGGTCGCGCGGGCGGACTTGCTGGCGTCCGAAGTCGTCGATCAGCAGGATGCCGCCGTTGGACTTGACCTGGAAGGGGGCTTCGTAGAATTTATTGGTATCGTCGAATACCAGGTCCAAACCGGCCATGGTCAACTCACCACCGACCATAATGAAGGGCCGCCGGATGTGTACCCAGCGCGGGTCACGGCGGCTGCCGGAGCGCAGCGAGCCGGTGCCAGCCGCGGTCGTATTCTCGTCGGGCACCAACTGGTGGTTGACGGTGTCATACATCTTGACCACCTGCCCGCCAATGTCAATCGAATAGGGGATGTACATGTTTTCCGCACCGGTCATCTTACCGATGGCGCGCGCAATCGTAGTCTTACCATTGCCGGGCGGGCCGTACATGAACATCGACGTACCCGAGTTCACGGCCGGGCCGATCTGCCCGAAAGTCCGCTCGGAAAGCACCAGGTGGGACAAGGTCTTGCGCATGGTGCGCTGCGTGACCGAAGTGCGGCCACGCCCTTGCCTCAAAATGGATTCGTTATAACTTTCAATCGGCACAGGAGCCGGGCCGGCATACTGGCTGCGGTCGAGGGCCTCACGAGCACGCGCAACCCCGGCACCGGTAATCGCATACAGGTAAGAACCTTCCCCCAGGCCCATCTGGGAAGTTTTAACTTCAACCAGCTTGTCGCGCTTCAGCGCTTCCACAATATGCTCGACAACACCGGCAAAAGGAAGTGCGATAGCCTCGGCAAGTTGGAAGCCATTCAAATAACCGCCAAAGTACAGGATCTTTAACGCCAAATCTTGCAGCCACAATTGCGAAAGCCCGGTATCTTCGATCCGCGTGATCGGCGGGGGAAGAAAACCCTGGGGTTGTGATGCGGCTGCCCGCTGCTGTACTTGCTGTGTTCCTAATACACTCATGGCCTGCCTCCTGACCAATCATAAACTACAATCCTACCTATTGTAATTTATTATGGAGGGAATCGATGAAGAATGCTACAAGAAATCAAAACAAGAGCATGGCTCTACTTAGCGTTGGTCTGGATCGACACGCTCTTAAAACAAAACGCTCGCGCGTGCGTTAATCATAAGTAAATCCAGCTAAATTGGCAAATGATTTTGCCCATCTGTATGTATCATACTCCAAAGCGAATGCGTTTTTCATTGCATTTTTGTTATGTCTCAATGAAAACAAGTTTTAGAAACATGACGAATTCCCCAGAAAGCGGTTGCTAAAATCGCCAACTCTTTTTATACTTGCAGCATGAATATTACCGCTATTATGCCTGTCTATAACGAAGAGGACACCCTTCGAGAGATCGTTAAGCGTGTGAAGGACGTTGGCCTGGTCAACGAAATCCTGATCGTTGACGATGGCTCGGTGGATGGTACTCGCGAAATTCTCAAGGAGTTGGAACAACTCCCTGACGTCAACGTCATCCTGAAAGAGCGCAATCAGGGCAAAGGCTCGGCCGTCATTACCGGCATCAAGGCTGCCCAGGGCGACATCATTATCATCCAGGATGCTGATCTGGAATACGACCCGCGCGATTATCCCGGCCTGTTCAAGCCGCTGGAGGAAGGCATCGCCGACGTGGTTTACGGCTCGCGCTTCCTGGGTGGGCCGCGCCGCCCGATCCTGTTCTGGAACATGGTCGCCAATAAGATCCTGACCTTCGTCACCAACATTCTCTACAACAATATCCTTACCGACATGGAAACCGGTTACAAGGTCTTCCGCAAAGAGGTGGTCGAGGGAATGACATTACACGCCCGGGGTTTTGAATTCGAGCCGGAATTCACGGCCAAGCTGCTCAAGCGCAACGTGCGCATCTACGAAGTGCCGATATCTTTCAACCCGCGCCCGTACGATGAGGGCAAGAAGATCAAAGCCAAAGACGGCTTCATCGCCATGTGGGCCTTGATAAAATATCGTTTTGTGAATTAATCACAACATCACGGATTTAAAAAATCAACCCTCGCCATTTGGCGGGGGTTTTGTGTTCATTACTCGGTGGCGTTACTTGGCTTGATGTCACGCACATTCAATTGCAAATTGGTGCGGCCTTGGAATTCATTCAGTTCAAAGGCGTACAGCAGATCGATCTCTGCGGGCATGTTCGCCTGCCAATGCCCCTGCCGGAAAGCGATGGCATCCATGGTTTCCCAGCCATCGGTAACCGACAGCTTGAGATGTGCGCCATCTCGCCCAACTGCCCGGCTGCGCTTGACGCGCAGGTTACGGGTGATGAACAACGGCTCTGGATTACCGTAGCCGGTCGGCTCCAACTGGGCCAGGAAATCCAGCAACTGCTGACGCAAATCGACCAGTTGGACTTCCACATCGGCATGCAGCACCGGGCGCAGGTCAAGGTCGTGCAGTTGCTCTTTGGCATCCGCCTCTAATCGCTCGATCAACGCCTCCAGATTCTCGTTCTTCACTGTGAAACCGGCCGCGGCGGCATGCCCGCCATGGCGCACCAGGATATCGGCGCATTTATCGAGCGCATCGGTAATGTGGAATTCAGGGATACTGCGGCAAGAAGCGCGCGTGAATTCCTCGCCCTGGTAAGCAACCACCGCTGGGCGGTAATACTGGTCGACCAGGCGAGAAGCAGCCAGGCCCACCACCCCCGGATTAAATTCGGGGTCGGCAGCGAACAGCAAGGGCTTGACCGTCCCACCGTCGACGGCCATTTCTTCTGAACGCGTCAGCATATCGCGCGTGATTTGCTGGCGTTCGCGGTTGAGGTTATCCAACTCCTGGGCCAGTTGCCCGGCTTCTTGCACATCCTTGGTGACCAGCAGTTTATAGGCTTCCAAAGCGGAAGCCAACCGTCCGGCGGCGTTGAGGCGCGGCCCAAGCATAAAACCAATATCGCTGGCTGTGATACTGCGAGGGTCCAGATCGACCATTTGCATCAAGGCATACAATCCCTGGCGATGAGGGGTGCGCAGCGTTTCCAGGCCCTGTTTCACGAGCCTGCGGTTCTCCCCGACCAACGGCACCAGATCGGCTACCGTACCGACCGCAACCAGGTCCAACAACTGCATTTCCGAGATGGTGTTCGGCTTGAAACGTCCCAGCAGCGCGCTGGCCAGTTTGTAGGCCGTGCCGACGCCAGCTAGATTCTTGTCGGGATAGGGATCGTCGGGGCGCTTGGCGTTAATGATGGCGACCGCCGAGGGTAATTCGTCGCTGGTGGTGTGATGATCGGTGACAATCATATCCAGACCCAGCGAGCGAGCGTAAGCGATCTCTTCCAGGGCACGAATGCCGCAATCCACGGTCACCACCACGTGAGCCCCATCAGCTTTAATCTCATCCAGGGCTTCGGTGTTGAGGCCGTAACCGTCTTCAAAGCGGTTGGGAATGTAACCGCGCACGTCCGCGCCCAGCGCGGAGAACGTGTCCACCAACAAGGCGGTTGCGGTAACACCATCGGTATCGTAATCGCCGTATACGACGATATGTTCGTGATTCTCCAGCGCAGTTGCCAGCCGGTCGACGGCCTCGGCCACCCCTGCCAGGGTCGGCGCGCTGCCATCATCCTGCTCAAAGGATGAATCCAAGAAATCATCCGCCGCTTCTTCAGAGGCCAGCCCGCGATTGTAGAGAATCTGACGGGCTACGGGGAAGTATTTCCGAAGACTTTCTTCAGCTTGCTGGGAGATTCGGGGAGCAATTTGCCAACGTTTTTCTATATGAGTCATTTATCCTTAGTTTCCTGATATTTATTTTCATAAAAGATTATAAGTGATTTCCAGGAATTAAGATTGATGAATTAAGAATTAGGAATGGAAGGCACTTAGGGAAACAGGGTAACTAGCAAGGGGTACCGAATCACGATTTACGTTCAGATCACACCGCTTGCCAAGAACTTCCAATTACCAAACGTCCCATCCTGATTACTGGTTGACTGGTTACTAATTACTATTCACAGCTCATTTCCCGTCCCGGGGCATTTCTTTTATTAAACCTTCCGTTTAGCTTTCCCCCGCTTGGCCCGCACGGTGATACAATTAAGCGTTGACGCGCGTATAAAAGACTGCTATTATCCGGTCGAAATGATGGGAAAGCTGTCGCTTTGGTTAAAAAGAACACGAGAATTTCTTTCTCGTTTCTTTTTGTGGTTTACGCCCGGTATCGGTGTTAAACGGTGGTTCATTCTGGTATTGGTCGGCGTTACACTGCTCGGCTCCGGCCTGGCTTACCTGCTGCTGGACGTCTACCGCACCGCCCCGGATACCTGGTGGCTGCCCATCCTTTCCTGGATCGCGCTGCGCTTCCTGCCCCGCCCGGTGCGGGCTTTGATCTTTGGCAGCTTGGGCTTCGGCCTGATCTTCGCCGGGATCATGGGCCTCAACCGCTCGATCTTAGCGCCGTTCATGCGCACTGAGCGGTCGGTCGTGGACACGCTGGCAAGCTACCGGCGCAGAGGACGCGGGCCGCGCATCGTCGTCATCGGCGGCGGGCATGGCCTTTCCACCCTGCTGCGCGGTCTGAAGGAATTTACCCACAACCTGACCGCGGTAGTCACCGTGGCGGACGATGGTGGCTCTTCCGGGCGGCTGCGCGACAGCATGGGCATCTTGCCCCCAGGCGACATCCGCAACTGCCTGGCTGCACTTTCAAATGACGAGACGCTGATTACCCAGCTCTTCCAATATCGCTTTGCCGACGGCGACGGGCAGCTCGAAGGACACTCCTTCGGCAACCTGTTCATCAGCGCGCTGGCCGAACTGACTGGCAGCTTCGAAGAAGCTGTGGCCGAGTCCGGCCGAGTGCTCTCGGTGAACGGGCGCGTGCTGCCCTCCACGCTGCACGACGTCAGACTGGTAGCCGACAAAACGCTGCCCAACCTGACCCGCGAAGTGCGCGTGCATGGCGAAAGCCGCATCCCGCAGATTTCCGGGCAGGTGCGCCGGGTTTGGCTCGAACCCAACAATCCATCGGTCTTTCCGGCTGTGATCAAGGCCACGCTCCAGGCCGACCTGGTCGTGATTGGGCCGGGCAGCCTGTATACCAGCATCCTGCCCAACCTGCTGGTGCCCGACCTGGCCGCGGCAGTGCGCGCCAGCCAGGCCTTGAAGATCTTCGTGGTCAACGTCGCCACCCAGCAAGGTGAAACCGACACCTACACCTGCGGCGATCACATCCGTGCCCTCGAAGCCCACGTTGGCAAAGGCTTCTTCGACATGGTGGTATGCAATAACCGCTACGAAGGCAAACTACCGCAAGGTGTGGAATGGGTGATCCCAGAAGAAGCATTGGACGAAGAATACGCCATTTACCGCTCCGACCTGGCAGATTCTGATAGTCCTGGACAGCACGATGCTGGTAAACTGGCAAAGGTGTTATTAGACCTTTTACAAGAACGCACCGGACCTTTGGTTTTATAAATTCCGGTATAGTAGGACTGCAATCCCCCGGCGAAACTTTATCAAGCTGCACGCCAGGGGTTATCATCCGCTTACCGAAAATTTAATTTAAACTTCTTTTTTGCATAGGAGGCAAAAAATGGCTACAAAAATTGGTATTAATGGATTTGGCCGCATTGGCCGTCAGGTTTTGAAAGCCATCAAAGATTATCACGCCGATGAATTTGATGTAGTTGCGATCAACGACCTGTTCGACTCCGAGACCAACGCTCACCTGTTCAAGTACGACTCGAACTACGGCATCTACCCCGGCACCGTCGAGGTCGATGGTGGTGACCTGGTTGTAGATGGCGACACCATTAAAGTCTTTTCCGAACGCGACCCCGGCAACCTGCCCTGGGGCGACCTGGGCGTCGACATCGTGATCGAGTCCACCGGTGTCTTCCGCGACACCAGCAAAGATCCCGGCCCGCAGACCCACATCGACAAAGGCGGCGCCAAGAAGGTCATCATCTCCGCGCCTGCTAAGGGCGAAGACCTGACCATCGTGTTGGGTGTCAATGACGACAAATACGAAGCTGACAAGCACAACATCGTTTCCAACGCATCCTGCACCACCAACTGCCTGGCTCCCCCCACCAAGGTCGTGCTGGACAACTTCGGCATCGTCCACGGTCTGATGACCACCATCCACTCTTACACCAACGACCAGCGCATCCTCGACCTG
>JAFGRA010000078.1 GCA_016935415.1 Anaerolineales bacterium | reverse complement strand
TGCGTTGGTCTGTACCAGTTGGATCGCATCTGCCCCGACGAACGAATCGGCGGCATTATTGGTCTGGATAGTTCCGGTGGTACCGGCTGCGAAGTGGTAAACGCCCAGGCTCAACCATTCGGGTTCGGAGGCAGCCCCCTGGAAGTTGATGGTGACATCCGTTGACCCGTCGGCGTGGTTGATGGTGAAGACCTGGTTACTGGCGCCCAACGGGGTGGTGCCCCACCAGATGAAGACCTCGTAGTTGCCGGTGACAGGGAAGTCGGGGGTGAAGGTTGCTGTGTTGGCACCCGTGCCGGGTAAGCTGTAAACGAAGTCTGGCCCGTAGGATGGATAGAGGCCGGTGTTATCGAGCACCCAACTGCCAACCGTGGAGAATTCGTCATCCACGTTATCGATGATGAACTCGACCGGGGTACTGGTCGCGGTCGGCGTCGCCGATGGTGATAAGGTACTTGTGGGTGTATTTGAAGGCACGACAGTATTGGTCGCTGTAGCTGTACTGGACGGTGCAGCCGTATTGGTGATCGTGGCGGTCGGCACCACGGTGAGCGTGTACGTCGCAGTGGGTTGTGTGGTTGGAGTGCGTGTCATGGTGGGGGTACGCGTTGGCAAGACCGTCGCCGTGTGCGTCGATGTAAGTGTTGGAGCAGGATTCGTGTTTGTAGGTGTAGGGGTGCGCGTCGGAGACGGTGGCGGGGTAACGGGGGTGTTGGATGGCACGCTGGTGGTTGTAATGGTCGCTGTGCGCGTCGCCGATGGTAGCGGTGTGGAGACTGTGTTCGTGAGGGTAGGAGTTGCCGATGGCACAATCGTATTCGGCGGTGTATTTGAGGGCACAACCGTATTGGTAAAGGTCGCCGTTGGCGGTGTATTGGTTGATGTTTCCGTTGGCACTACGGTGTTGGTGGAGGTGCTGGTCGGTACGGCGGTGTTGGTATAGGTCGCGGTTGGCAGCGGGGTGCTGGTTGCCGGTTGGCTGAATTCATACTCAATCACCAGCCGGGGAGCGTTGGCCGGATTGCCGTTGTAGGTGGTCACGAACTTGCGGCCATATTGTCCACCGCTGCCGTTCAGGATGATAGCGAGCGCATTGCCCGCTGACCAATCACCACGCTCGACCACTTCCTGGACGGCAGCGGTAACGTGTTCCAACTCGTGCCAACCGCTCGACCAGTTTACACTGGCGGAATAGTTGGCGAATGCACTTGTAGCGGTGCGGTCACTGGCGGAGTTGGCGGTCGTGAAGATGCTGCTGTTGGCAGCATCCTCAGCGTAAATGTTGTAGTCCACCTGGATCCACTGACTGGACGGCATATAAACTTCTACGTACGCGTCAGTGATCGTCGCCCCTGCTGGGACGTCGACGTTTGTGAAGCGCATCCCGGCGTAATACGTGCTGGCACCGCCAATTGGCATCGTAGATGTGGTCAGGTAGACACTGCTGCCGATCTCGTACATGTCATTTGCTGATGCGCTCACCTGGGCAGTCACTGAGCCGAAGGCGGGTGGCTGTGTGGGCGTTGAAGTGGCCGTCGGTGGCGTGGTCTGGGTTGGAGTAGATGTCAAAGTAGGCGGTGTAGTTGCAGTCAGAGTCGCCGTTGGCAGTGCGGTATTGGTGGGTGTGTTCGTAGGGGCCGGTGTATAGGTGAGGGTGGGCGTGTTGGTCGGCCCGACATTCGTAGGTGTATTTGAGGGCACAAGTGTATTCGTCGACGTGCTCGTCGGTGTTGCTGATGGTACTGTCGTACTCGTAGATGTCGATGTAAGCGTCGGCACGGGGGTATTGGTTGCTGTAGGAACTGGCGTGTTGGTCGTGGATTGGCTGGTTTCATACTCGATCACCAGACGCGGAGCGTTGGTCGGGGTGCCATCGTAGCTTGCCACAAACTTGCGGCCGTACTGCCCGCCGGTGCCATGCAGGATGATGGCAAGCGCATTACCCGCCGCCCAATCGCCGCGGTCGACCACTTCTTGTACCGCGCTGGTGACGTGCCCCAACTCGTGCCAGCCGGTGGTCCAGTTCACGCTGGAAGAGTGGTTGGCGAAAGCGGTCGTGCCGGTGCGGTCCCCGGCAGAGTTCCCAGTGGTGAAGGTGCTGCTGTTGGCAGTGTCTTCGGCGTAGATGTCATAATCTACCTGAATCCACTGGTTAGAAGGCGCATACACTTCCACATAGGCGTCAGTAATGGTTGCGCCAGGTGGAACGTCGACGTTGGTGAAGCGCATTCCGGCATAATACGTGCTGGCCCCACCAATCGGGAAGGTACCAAAAGTGAGATAAGTACCGTTGCTGTCCTCGTGCATGTCGTCCGAAGATGCGCTGACCTGGGCGGTGACCGTACCGGAAGCAGGCGGCGGTGTGGGTGTATTGGTCGGCGCGGCGGTTAGGGTCTGGGTTGGGGTGAGTGTGATCGTTGCCGTTTGGGTGACGGTTGGCGTTTGGGTGGTCGTTGGAATCAAAGTTACGGTGGGTGTGTTGGTCGGTGTGCCTGGGGTCGGGGTTGGCGAACCGTCGATGTTCGGAGCGTGGATGGTCAGGCCGTCGTTGCTGACGATCTCGATCGATTCGTTCCCGTTCTGGTCCTGGGTGTAATTGATCACCGCGGTTTGCCCCAGCGAAGTCACGTGCAAATTCTGGAGTTCGAACTGCCCGGAGAGCTTGGGCGCGATGATGATGTCGGTACCGTCGATTTCCAGCCCCATCGCAGTTTGCAGGATCCACAGCGTGGCATTGGCGGATTCGATGTACATCGAGGTTTCTGCAAAGCGGCCGGGCATCTGGCCGTTGTATTCCATCAAGGTTTCGTGCGGGCCGTATTGGAGCCATTTATCCAGGTAAATTCCGGAATACAATTCGGCTTCCGGAATCTGATCAAGGTTGAAGTAGCCGATCACCGGGATGGCATTAGGCAGCACCAGGTAGCCGCCCTCCATGCCCCAGCCGTTGGTATAGGAAGTGGACAAGCCCCAGCTACCAGGCGTATAGAAATTTTCGCTGCCTTTCGCCAGCCAGTGGATGTCGCCTTCGGGTTCCAGGAAGCTTGGGCCGGTGACTACATCCAACATTTCGTCCAGGTGGTCGAAGCCAATGTCACCGCGCAAGGGCACGAAGACGGTGTGCCCCCACAAGTCCTGGTAGTAGGTGTTGTTGGCGCGCGTGCCGCTGTTCTGGTCGGCGATGGGCAGGAAGAAGTTGGACCCTGCATCCCAGAAAGCGGCATTGAAATCAGCGTAGATCGGGTTGACGTAGTTCTGGATCAGGTTGTCGGCCTGGGTATTGTTGCCAAATATGCGGTAGAGTTCGGCCGCGTCTTCCAGGGCATACGCCATTTGGGCCGTCTCGCCGGGATATTCACCGGCATTGGCTCCCAGGTCGCCCATGGGTACGAGCAGATTGGGAAATTCGTCGCCATCTTCACCGTAGCTGTTATCGTAGGCGGCATCGTAAGCCAGCATACCCTGTACGGTCTGCTCGATATCGGTCTGCAAGCCCTGGATGAATCCCAGGTCTCCCGTCGCCTGGTAAATGCCGTAGACACTGTTGATGAATTCCGCCGTCGGATACAGGTCGCTGTAGGTCTCGCGCGAATAGCGGCTGCCATCGGGGTTGAAATGAATGATGTCGGGGAAATTACCGCCATACCAGGCAGGCAGGGAGGACCAGGTACCAATATCGAACTTATAAGAGTAGATACCGGAAACGGACGAACCCCATTGCTGGTCGGCGAGCACGTTGAGGCCTTGCTTGAAGTTGTCCCGCATCGCGGTCGGCAGGATGTGGGGGGTGGTGATGGCGGGCATGACCGAATCGGCCACGTACATGAAGGCTTTGTCGGTATAGAACAAGGCGCCATCTGGGTTTATCAAATAAGTGTGGATCAAGTTGGAGAACAGGGTGACGAATTTGAATTCCGGCAGGTCCTGGATGTCCAGGATCGGCATTTCCTGGAGCTGCCCCAGGCGGTCGACCCGGATCAGGTCCATGGCCGCCTGCGGGTTGTTGCGCGTGGCGCTGTTGAGCACCTGCGAGCCGATGAAGAAGTGCTGTTCGGTCTGGGCGGTTACGCTGAGCGCTGCCCGGCCGTCGCTGCTGCCGCCGGTCACCTGACCATTGAGCGTGTCGGCGTTCAGGTAGCTGCTGAAGGTCAGGTTGCTGGCGCTCCAGGAGTGCAGCGGCTGGTTGCTGTACATGTGGACCGGGTAGCTGCCGCCCTGGGTGGCCTGGATGGCCTGCGCTGAACTGTTGAAAGAAAGCAGTGTGTCGGTGCGCCCGTGGACTTCTACCGTGGTGCTGTAGTCGCTGGCCGGTTCCAGGTCGGAGGCTAGGATCAGGCGGGCGTTGCTGGGATTGTCCAGGGTGACTTCGATCACCGCGGTCGAGTAGTAAGCATTGGGGTTCAAGCTGCTGATGCGCACGGTGGCCGTGCGTCCCAGGACATTCACCGTATAACCGATGTATTCCGGGGCGACCACGTATTCGCTGATCGTGCCGTCCGAGAACCAGGCGCGCTGGGCGCTGCCGCCGGAACCGATCACCAAACCCAATTTGGTGACGTGGGCCTGAGATAAAACGCCGTTGCCCTTGATGCGCCAGATATCGCCCGGGTTGGCTCCGGCCAGGGCCGAGGGATCGGACATAGAGAATGTGTCGCCCACACTGGGCAGACCACTCAATGCCACTGCTCCGTTATAACCCACGAAACTGATCCAGTCCCAGGGAAAGGTGCTGTCGGGGGTGGAGAAGGTAAACTCGTACGTGCTCGGGTCCCAGGTAACATTGTAGGAAGTGCCGCGCCGGCCCGCAAAGGTAAGCTGGTTGGGCGTTAGGTCCGAGGATGTCGAGGCGCTGGTGCTCTGCGGGGGAGAGGAAACTAAACTTATCAGGATGATAAGCGTGAAGGTCAGGATTGAACGAGTGAAATGTTTGAATTTCATGCTTCTTTCCTTTTTTAAAAAATACCAATAGTTACAAATAGTTACAAATAGTATAAGATCATAAATAGCTTGGCGTGCGGTCGCTGCAAGTGTATCTGTGCGGCCAGATCCCAGTTTATGATGTTTGCTTTTGTTGAGAGGAATGGGCTTGAAGCAGGGTTTTGTTGTACTGGCTAAGCCAGTTATTGAATTGAGAATTGCTGATACCTTAAAAATTTTTGCCTACGCAGTGAAAGTATACTACACGATGAGACTTTTGTACCATTTGAATTACATTGCAGGGAGTGGCCCTCACTCCCCCGGCAACCTGGCATCCAGGCCGACGCGCGTAGCATAGGCCGAAGCGGCGGCACGGCTATTCACATCCAGTTTGTTGAAGATCGATTTCAGGTGCCGCTTGACCGTATTGGTGGAAATGACCAATTCCGCCGCGATCTGTTTGTTGCCGTAGCCCTGTGCGACCAGGGCCAGCACTTCGATCTCGCGGTTGGTTAAATCCTGGGTCAGCGCGGTTTGCCGGGCGATGGTCTGCACGGTTTCGACGAAGGTGCTGCGCTCGAAAGCCTGTTTCTCGAAGCAGGCGAAAATCTCGTATTCGGCGTAGGCACGGTCGATCAGGTCGGGGTCGGCGAAGCCGCTGACTACGATGGTGGGAATATTGGCCTGGTGGATGGAGTTTAGCAGACGATAGCCGTCCTGGTTGCGGTCGGGTTCCAGCGAGCTTGCCAGCGAAATGTCGGCAATCACCAGGTGGTAGGTCTCGCGTTTCAGTTGACCTTGGGCTTCGCCGTAGCTGGCGCTGACGTGCACCTGATAACCGCAATCCCCCAGCAGTTCGGTCAGCAGACTGCGCCAACCGGCGTCGTCCTCGATCACCAGTGCAAACCCGGCGGTATCGCTCGCCGATTTCCCGTCAGCCACGGCGGTGTCCTCAACTTCATCGACCAGGGGTTCGCTTTCGACCACAGTTGATGCGGACAGCGCCTGGTGGATGACCTCGCGGAAGGCGGCCCGCCGGAAGTTTTCCTTGCGCAGGCAGGTATGCGCGCCGTGTTCCTGGATGACAGCCACAGCCAATTCCACGCTGGCGTAGCCGGTCAGCAGAATACTGGCGCAGCCCGGCAGGTAGCGGTTGACCGCTTCGAGGACTTTCAACCCATCCTGGTTATGGTGGTCTTGTCCCGCCAGGGAGAGGTCGACAATCGCCAGGCGGTAGGGTACCGAGCGAATCTGGCCGACGGCGGCCTGCAAGTTGTCGGTCACGTCGACCTGCAAACCGTAGTCGCTCAAGATCTCGCTGAGCACGTTTTGCCAGGAATGATCGTCTTCAACCACTAGGGCGATATGCGGATTCGACGTCATCCGACATCTCCCGCCAGTGGCAGTTCCAGGATAAAGGTGGTGCCCGAATAACCATCGCTTTCAATCGAAATGCCTCCATCGAAGCGCGCCATTAATGTCTTTACCCACCACAGACCAAAGCCCAGGTTGCCGCGCGTTTCGGCCGAATTGGTGCTGTAACTAAACTCGAAGATGCGTTCATGCAGTTCGGGGGGAATGCCGGGGCCGGTGTCGGTCACTCGGATGTGGACCTTGTCTTCAAATTGCTTCCCGCTGATGTGAATTTCGCCCTGGTCCTGCATGGCGTGGGCAGCGTTGTCCATTAAATTGATGAAGACCATTGGAAGACGCTGTGGGCAGGCGTGTACCTGCGGCAGGCCTTCCAGGTCGGCGTAGGTGACGCGTACACCTTCCGGCAGCGTGGCTGTGCCAATTGCGGCGGTGACCGAATCGTTGACTGCCACGGATGAGAGCTTGATCGGGCGCAGGTGGAACAAATTGTCGCGCACGATCTCAATCGCTTTGGTGGCGCTGCGCTCGATCTCGATCAGGTTATTGTTCAAGTAGGCATCGTTTTCGAGTGTGGTTTGGCACTTATCCTGGATACCTTCAATGCGCACCGGGATGGTACCGATCTTGTTGTTGAGTTGGTGCAGCAGGTTGGAGGCGATATCGCCGATGGCGGCAAAGGCTTCGGTGACGGTATGGCGTTCCTGGGCGGCGCGCACGCTCTCTTGATGGGCAGCATTCTGAATCGCCAGGGTGGCATAATGCCCCAGGATATTGAGCACGTTCTTGTCCCATTCGGCCTGTTCGAGGTCGCTGAAACCGCTGGCAGGGTAATACACGCTCAAGGCCCCAATCGGTTCACGGGCGACGCTCTCATCATAGGGTGTAAAGAGTGGGGCAATCAGAGCCGGCCCCAGGCCGGTTGCGGTAACCACCTCGGGCGACAGGTCCTTGCAGGCATCCAGGGATATGGTTGGTCCGCCTTGCCTGATCGCTTTTCCGGTATGGGAATTGGCGAAATCGATACGCCAGCCACACAAGCCCTCGTGGGCGGTAGCCTGCACGACCAGTTGGTCTTCTTCGCGCAGCCACAGCAGACTGCAGGGCACGTTGAGCAGGTCGGAGGCTTTTTCGACCAGCGCCTGGTGCACAGTCTGCAAGGGCTTGGTGAGCAACAGGGCGCTAATCGCTTGCAGCATATCCAACAGGCGTACTTCCTGAATGGCAGCCACGGCCTGGGTTGCCAGGATTTGCAGGATATAGCGGTCTTGTTTGTTGAAGGCGTTGACCTGCGGGCTTTCCAGATTCAGTACGCCTTCCAAACGGCCGCTGGCCCCAATCAATGGAACAGCCAACTCGGAACGCATCACCAATTCACGGTCGAAGGGATAATAGATTTCCTTCCAGGGTTCTTCGCTGAGGTCGGCAACGATTAATGGCTCGCGTTGCAGCGCCACCGTGCCCATGATCGAATTCTTATCAATCGGCAATATTTCCGTGGCCGGCTGCACCTGGCGTTCACCGGTGAAGGCGCGCGTGACCAGGTGGGTGCCGTTCTTCTCCACCAGCCGGAAGATGCCGTATTTGGCATCGGTTACCTCTAGGGCCATGCGCAGGATGGCATCGAGCGTGTCGTCGAAGCTGGTGTGCGAAGAGATCAGCATCCCGGCCCGCCGCAGGCGGCGCAGTTCGCGTTCTTTGCGCTCCTGTTCCTGCTGCGCCAGGGTGATGCGTTGGGCGGTTGCCAGGGTCATGGCGGTCAGGTTGACGAAGTTATCCAGCATCAGCAGTTCCAGCTCGCTGAAGGCGCGCTGCTCGTGCAGGTAGACGTATAACGCCCCCAGGATTTCGTCGGCCACCATGAGCGGATAGCAGGCCACGGCTTTGGCGCCCTGGTTGACTTTGGCCGGGTTGATCTCAGAAGCGGGCATCTCGTAGGAAAGGATACGATGCTGGGCGATGACGGCGGCAGTTCCCAGGCCATCAGGCCGCGGGGCATCGTCGGGACGGGAATTGTCATGCTGCTCGGAGGCGACGCGCGAATCGATGTCGAATGCGCCGTTCCTGGCATTGTAGGTGTAGATCACAGCCGAAGAACCCGGTACAACCTCGGTAGCGCTTTCCACGATCAGGCGCAGCGTATTTTCCAGGCTGGCCAGATTACCGGATTCGCCGCGGTTGATGGCGGCGCCGATCTGGTTCAGTCTGGAGAGAATCGTATGTAAGTGAGTGGTCGATTGTTCAGTCACGGTTTGACAGAAAAATTATAGTTTATCCGCATGTACTGAGCTGGATGGAAAATGCGGGAAGAAATCTTTCTTCGCTCTTTCTAATGTAAGGAAAGTTTATGATGGTTACCCAGATTGTAGCATACGAGAATCGTTACGGCAATTTGGTCATTTGCCGTTGGTTGTTGTCCCTCCCCAAGACAATCCGATTGCCAAGGGGAGGGACACAGGTATGACCGGCATTACCCAAAAAAGGAGAAAAATGTAGTCGGAGATTGGTCGTTCAGAAATACTATGCCGATCAACCCACCAGCTCTCTAGTTACTTGTAAGGTTCAGCGAGTAAATCCATGCTCTGGTCTGTTTTTCTGCGCGTACAAACATACTGGGCAGTGGCAGACCGCCTGCTAAATGTGCTTGTTGCCATTAGCGCTGCGCCGGGAGACCTGGGCCACCTCGAACTGCCTGTTATCCAGACAGCGTGGCTCAGGCGCTACTCGGCTGCGTTCGATAGCAGTTCTGGGACATGGTTGAATTTGGGTTCTTCCAACGGTTCGGGAACCGGCAGCATGAACACGGGCTTGTCGCTGCCTTCCACAACGCGCTGAGCAACACTGCCGACCAGCATTTCGAGCTTACCGCGCCCGCGCGAGGTCAGCATGATCAGGTCGACATCTTCTTGTTCGGATACAGAAAGGATGGTTCGGGCCGGTAAAGAACCGGTCACGATTGTGCGTGCTCGAATACCTTCTTCCTGGAGCGAATCGGAGACACACTTCAAGAATTTCTTCATATTGGTATCGGCTTTGGTTTGCAGCATCTCCACAAATTTGGCTGGCGCGCGGTATTTGCTCATCTCCGGTACGGCCGGGACGGAAGTCAGGATCAATTCGGCGCCGAATGTCTTGGCGAGTAATTTGGCGTAGGGCAGACTGCGCTCGGAAACGATCGAGCCGTCCAGGGCGACCAGGATGCGCTTGAGGGTGGGGACGGGAGCCTCGCCGTACTCGTCGGCCTGTACCAGCAAGATCGGGGTGGAAATCTTCTGCACGAGTTTGCGGGAGACACCACCCCGATCCCAATGCTTGCTGCCCGACTTGCCGCTGGTGCTGGTGATTGCCAGGTCGATTTCCCTGGCTTCGATCTGAGCGGCGGTTACATCGGCGATGAAACCCGGGTGGATGGCGTAGACCACCTGGATACCCTGCGCTTTGAGATCCGCGCTCAACTCGCGCAGATAGGTATCGCGGACAGCGTAGGTTTCAGCGTACTGTGCTTGTAAAGTAGGGGTATGGTCTTTGACGGAGGCCAACAGCAGCAGTTCCATGCCGGTCGATTTGTGGAGCGCGATGGCAGTAGGCAAAGCCCGCGCCGCGCACTCCGAGCCATCCAGCAGCACGGCTGCTTTCTGGATGGCGGCGTTTTCCTGCCGCCAGGTACTGTTGAGGATTGATTCCGGCTTCCAGGTGAAGTCGGTATCGAGTACGACCACTTCGCCGCTCTCGGCGATCTTCTT
>JAFGRA010000010.1 GCA_016935415.1 Anaerolineales bacterium | reverse complement strand
CGCGCCACCATGGTGCGGGCGGCTTTCTCGGCCACGCAGTCGCACCCTTTCTGGAAGGCGGAGTTCAAGCGGTTGGAGCCGCGCCTGGGGCGCAACAAGGCCATCGTGGCCGTTGCCCGCAGGCTGCTGGTGGTGGTGTGGCACGTCTTGACGCATGGCGAGGCCGACCGGCACGCCGTGCCGCAGCGCGTGGCGCGTGACCTGCTGGTCTTCACGATGGAGACCGGCAAGGCCAACCGCCCGGCGGGATGGACGACGCAGGCCTACGTGCGCTATCACCTCGACCGGTTGGGGCTGGGCGAGCAGGTGGCGTTCGTGCAGTAGAGCCCCGGCCGCCGGATCAAGCTGCCGCCGGTGGGGTCGGTGCCCGACCCGGCCTGAAACACGGGCGACTGACAATTCAACAAATTCATGCCAACTTTTAATGGTTGGTTCTCTTTGCGCGCTTTTTGGTTGAGAATTTCTAAAGATCGGCTTGTAGGGTATTTGATACTACGAAGTGATGTTAAGTCAAAATAACCAATCCTTTTACCATTTGCCAACGCTGTTACTGTCAACTACAAAGTTTACTTGACCTCCCCGGCAGGATTATACGGCCATAGGCTTTCATCTGTAAAAATATACTCCTGAGAATGCGGTGTAAGGTAAATCTTGTAAAATGTGTCAATGGTCATGTTAGTCACTTCTTCTAATGGCCTAAAAGCTTGATCGGCCCATTCTTCCGTGCCGTTAAGAAAATTAGAATTTAAGTATTCTGGAGATAAACTCGCATTCTCTGGAAGTAAAATAAAACAAACATGTCCATTTGCAGGATTTGTGATTATCTGCCCCGTATCCCTCCCTGCTTCGTCTATAACAGTCCCATAATTTTCGCTGATATATTCAACAACAACCCCTTTTCTATGATAATAAAGCTGTGTTGCCGAAGGGAAACCTTGTGCTCCGACCTTAAATGATCTAAAGAGTATATCAGTTGGTTCTCCAAACTGGGTTAAGATAGAATCAAGCCGATAGGCGCCTGTAACCTCGAAGAAAACCGGATCGTCAAAGGTGTACCAATGTTCGTCACCGACTGGTCTTGTCATATGTATACAGGGATTTACTGCAATTACCAAGTTATCACCTATCTCAAATATGATTTCCAAGGTAACGCCATTCGGTAAAGGCGGGATTTTTACATATATTTTTTGTTCTTCTTCATAAATGCGTGTGCCACCAATGACACTTTGGTACCTGTGGATAAAATTATTAACGTCATCTCTGGTCGAAACGCCTGGCGTAAAGCCAATCCAACATGGCAGTGTACAATCTCCATTGATCGTCAAAAGATATAGAATGGATTCTACTGCTTCATCATAGCTAAATCCCGGTTCTAGAGTCTTACTTGGAGTTGATGTTGGTGTATTGGTAACTGCAGTGGTAAACGTTTCCGTTTCCTGCTGTTTGGTATGGGTGGGCACAAGAGTTTCAGTTACCATCACCAGTTGCTCCGTCAAAGTTACATCTGTCACACGATTGTTTTGTACGCAACTCGTAACGAAGAGGCAAATTATTATGAACAATAGCCATAAAGTTTTTGAGTTTCTTATTATCATTGTTTTACTCTCATCATCTATATGTTTCAGCAGCAGATATAATATCACCTAAGTCTGTTGTTAGATACACTTGAGTAGTTTGGTCAACACCGTTGGAATATGTAGGATACTTATCTGGTGGATAGGCTCGAAAGACCGCTTCCTCTACCATAACATCAGCAAATATCTCTCTATCAGTGTCTTCGCGAGATTGCGAATAATGCAGGCCTGTTCGATCAATATCATATTTTTGTACTAAAGCTTCTCCTAGTCTACCTGAAAGCAAATCCAAAACATGACTTAGTTCATGAATTGCTAAGTATGCTGTCACTGGTGGGTTAGGGATTTCGCCATATTCATATATAATTTCGCCATCTACATATACCGGAGAGTTTCCCATAGATTTTGCCCAAAATCTTATCGTACCTGGAGAAAGATACGCATCAGCGTAACAAGATGAACCTGGGTCATTACCACCTGGATTATCACAAGCACCATCCTCCCACTGAAATGTTATAGACCCATATACGTCACGGAAAGCCTTAGTTGCCGCTTTCCCATTATATGCGGAAAATGTCTTTGCCAAGGCCCTCACCCCCTCTTTTGCACCTTTTAGGTTCTTTGTACTCCAATTCCCTTTTGCTGAAACCCCATACATTTTAAGCTGATAATTTAAAACACATTTTTGATCCAGGCACAAGTGATCCGTAGTTTTTTCATTTGATTCTGGCCCCTTGATATTATAATGTCCGCTTGGATCGGTATACCTCAACGGATTGTTCTTCACGTAAGAGTACCTATTCAAACTCTGCGGATCGTATAGATTCGGGACGATGGTGTCCGGTTGGGTGAACCTGGCGATCCGGGTTGACAAGAACCGGGATCTGTAAATGAATAATCAATTCCACTCATCCCCCTGTAAACTGGTGGGTATTTTGGGAAAAAGGAATACACGCTTTCAAAGTTACGGCCTGCGGGCGAAGATCAACATACCGTCGCTATCATAGATGTCGGTTTCGATTTTTTCCAGCAGGGTATATTGGCCGGCAAAGCGCTCGTCTTTGAGCAAACCGTTGCGGATGTAGATTTCAGGAAAGACCAGATAGTCAGGCTGCTGGTCGAAGATCAGGTCGGGAGGAATGGCGTATGCCATTCCAGCAACCATTTCTTCGGGCACGGGATAATATTCGAGCGGTTCGGCGGTGTTCAGGCCGACGGTGTCCAAGATGCGGGCCTGGGTGTAATAACCCAAGACGCCGACATCCCCGGCGGCCAGGGTGTATGAATACGATCCTGCACCTTCTCCAACATCGACCGAAACGATATTGGCAGCCTGGTGGTAAAGTTCTTCGAGGCGCACCCAGGCCATATCTGGGGCAGGGTAGTCGGGGCCGTCTTCGGGATGCAGTCGCCATTCGCGTAAGGGCAGGGCAAGAGGAATCAAGATCACCAGCAAGAGCGTGGCGACCTGCCAGGCAAGCGGTTTGTTTTGCTCAGCTTTCTTAAAAATCTGGCTGAGCAGTTGTTCCAGGCCGCACAGGATGATGAATATATAGAAGGGCGTGGGGGTGGTCAGGTACCAGCGGAAGATGAGCGGGTTGGGAATGGTGAAGGCCAGGAAGTAGAACCAGGGGAAGAGCAAAACCGGCCAGGTGTAGCGCTCCCGCCGGAAGATGTTCAGCCCACCGATGATATACAGGAAGGGATAGAGCACCAGGCCAATCCCGATCCAAGCCGTGCCAAAGCTGAGGTGTCCCATGAAGGGGGTGGCGTAGTGCTGGGTCATGCGAATCAAGGCACCGTTGGGCGGTAGCTGGTAGGCCTGGGTTTTGGCAGTGATCGAGTGCGGCAGCGGGCTGCCGAAATACAGGGTGGCAAAGCCGTACCACAGAATGGCGGGGACAAAGAAGGCCAGCAGTTCGCTGATTTTCAAGGGCACGCCGCGCCGTTTATAGTCGAAGAAGAGGCGGTCGAAACCGAGCGGCAGCACCAGGATGAGCGCATCGGGGCGGGTGAGCAGCGCCAACCCGGAGAGCAGGCCAACCAGCAGGTAGCGGGAATCGAGCAAGGCTGCGAAGGTGCCGACCAGCAGCAGTACGTACAGGCTGGTTTCCAGGCCGCCGATGGCGAAGGTGACGGAGAAAGGCAGGATGCCCCAGACCAAAGCCGCACCCAACCCGGCACGTCTATAGTTCAATTTGCGGCCGATGTAGAGCAGCAGCATGGCGGTGATGCCGTCCAAAAAGGCATTGAGCAGGTAGGCAATCAAGGGGAAGGGGGCGTTGGGACCGCCAAAGCACAACCCCAGGAAGGCCATGGTGAGGGTGTACAATGGCGTAGTCGTGCCCAGGATGTGTACGCCGGGGTTGTAAACAAAGCCGTTTCCGGCTAATAGGTTGCGAGCATAGCGGTAGGTAATAAAAGCGTCATCGATGGTGCGCGGTCCGGGAATCAGCCGGATAATCACGGCCAGGGCGAATACCGCCAGGTATGGCCAATATTTGCGTAGGAAGGTCGGTTTTGCCACCATGCTCCCATTATACGAGGGGCTGGACAAGCTGACAATTAAAAAGGCGCAAAGTTTCTCAACGATTTTGTAAGGAAAGAGAAGAAAGTTTATGCTTTAATAAGTTGGATAGTGGTATGGTTGGATAATTATTGGTTTTTAAACTTCGCATTTACGTCTTGTGACCCGTGAGCTTGAGTGAATTTCAGATGAGTAATGATAATAAATTTTGGGTGAAGTACCGATCTCTGCTGTTGGCGCTGTTGATCGCGGCGGTGTTAAAGGCAGTGCTGATCTGGGCTGATGTGGTGACTTTCAATGGGGACGAGGCCGTGATTGCCTTGATGGCCCGGCACATCAACCGCCTGGGAACCCGGCCGGTATTCTTCTACGGGCAGGCCTACATGGGCAGCCTGGACGGATACATGGTGGCGGCCGCATTCCGTATTTTCGGCGAAAAAGTTTTTGCCATTCGCATCGTGCACGGTATTTTGTACTTGCTTTTCCTGTGGACGGGCTGGCTACTGGCGCGACGGCTTTTCAAACACTCGCGCATTGCGGACATAGCCGTGCTGCTGGCGGCAATCCCGCCGGTGGTAATGAGTACGTATACCACGGCCACATTGGGCGGGTATACGCAGTCGCTAGTGCTGGGGAATATCATCCTGTTGCTGGGATATGAAGTTACATTTGGTGAAAAAGAAAACACGTGGTGGGCGTGGCTGGCGCTGGGGGCAGTGAGTGGGCTGGCGTTCTGGGTGTTGGGCATTTCGGGGGTGTATATCCTGCCGGTGGGATTGGTGGGGTTGCTGCATTTCAAATTCAAGCGGCTGCCTTTTTATGCGCTGGCCGCGTTAGGATTTTTCCTGGGCGGCATCTTGTGGTGGAATTACAATTTCACGCACGATTGGGCGGCCTTACAGACGCTGGGCGGACCTGAGATGGTGGCGACTACGCCTTTCGACCGTTTGCTGGGATTGCTTTTCCTGGGTATCCCGGCGGTGTTAGGACTGCGGGCACCATGGGCGTTGGATTATTTCCCCTTGCCGTTGATCTTTGTGATCCTGATCTTCTACCTGGCGGTGGCCTTATTTGTAATCGTCAAGCTGCGTGAAGCACGCCGCAACTCGGAGATCAAGGCGGGAATGGCCCCAGGGACAATCACGTTCTTAGGTGTACTTGTGGGGGCGTTCGTGGTGGTGTTCGTGGGCAGCAACTTCGGTCTGGATTCGACCGGGCGCTATCTGCTACCGCTCTACCTACCATTCACGTATGCGACAGCGACCTTTGTGCACGCGGCCTGGAAGCGTAAGCGATCCTGGGGAATTGGCCTATTGGTGCTGGTGATGGCGCTCAACGCGGCCGGAACCTGGCTGGGGGCTATCTCGACAGACAAGCTGACCACACAGTTCGACCCGATCACCAGTTTTGATAACAGCTACGACGATGCCCTGATGGATTTCCTTAACGAGCGGGGGATCAGCCGCGGTTACAGTAATTATTGGGTCACTTTCCGGCTGGCTTTCCTCTCGGACGAACAGTTGATCTTTTCACCGGAACTGCCTTACAAGGATGATCTGAGCTACACGGATAACGACAACCGTTACCCGCGCTATGCCCAGATGGCTGACGATAGCGATGAAGTGGCATACATTACCACCAAACATCCGCAATTAGATGCGGTCATCCGAACACGTTTCGAGGAACTTGGCGTCACTTACCTGGAACACGAGATTGGCCCCTTCCACATCTTCTATGAGCTATCGCGCCCGGTACGCCCCGAAGAGATTGGCTATGGAGCTGCCGCGCCATGAACACGCGCCGCTTGGTAACCTGGATCGTCTTCCTGGCGGTGTTCGCCATGGCAGCGCGCGTGGCGGTCGATACGGATACCTGGTGGCATTTGCGCACCGGGCAGTGGATTGTGGAGCAGCGTGCCGTCCCCAAGACGGACCCATTCTCCTATACCCAGTTCGGGGAAAGCTGGAAATATCCCAGTGCCAATTGGATTGCCGAAGTGATGCTCTACTTGATTTACCAGGCATTTGGCCCTGGCGGGTTGATTGTGTGGGTGGCCGCGCTGGTCACGCTGGCGTACGCTTTCCTATGGCGGACGATGTCCGGGGGCGTGTTCTTGAAGGCTTTTGTGATCATCCTGTCGGTGACCGTAGCGGGGGTGTATTGGGCGGCGCGCCCGTATATGCTGACCTTCGTGTATATGGCGACAACGCTGTGGATTCTGGAAGGCCACCGCAACGGCGGCAAGGACCGCCTATGGTGGCTGCCGGTGGTGGTGCTGGTCTGGGCCAACAGCCACGGTGGGATTGCGGTTGGTTTCATTTTGTGGGGTGTTTATGGCCTGCAAGCAGGGGTAAGTTGGCTGCAGGCCGGCTGGGAAGATGCCGAAGGGAGATTTTCGCGGGCGTGGCTGCAAACCGGCTTGCGCGGTAGAGTGGGAAAAATGCTGCTGGTGGGATTGGTGATGCTGGCGGCGGTGTGCGTCAATCCCTCCGGGCCTTCGATGCTGGCCTATACCTACGAGACTGTGTCAATTGGCGCATTGCAAGACTTGATCGGCGAATGGCAGTCGCCTAACTTCCACGAACTGCGCGTACAACCTTTCCTGATCTTGCTCTTCCTGACCTTTGGGGCGGTGGGTG
The DNA here is from genome assembly GCA_016935415.1 of Anaerolineales bacterium. Lineage (GTDB taxonomy): Bacteria > Chloroflexota > Anaerolineae > Anaerolineales > UBA11579 > JAFGRA01. The sequence continues at coordinate 8,116 of JAFGRA010000010.1, read as the reverse complement.
TTTCAAAACAGCGGCTGCAATTAGTAGATTTTTTGCTGGTCAGCGGCTTTGGTGTGATGGCGCTGATGGCCGGGCGTAACTTTGTTTTGTTCGCGCTGGCCGCGCCGGTTGTGCTGGCGCGCTATGCGGCCCCGGTATCGGCGGAATTGGGAGGGCGGTTGGGCTTCCACCCAATTGCTAATTCGAAACCAACATTCCCCGTAATGACCGTGATTAACTGGGGATTGGTCGGACTGCTGCTGGCTGCGGCGGTGCTGAAAGTTGCCGCCATCTATCCGCAGGCGTTCCACGAAGAAATTTTTGCGGCCAGTTTGCCGGTGGGGGCGGTGGAATATCTGCGAGAGAATGAACCTCCCGGCCGCCTGATGAACGCCTATAACTGGGGCGGCTACCTGATTTGGGAACTGCCGGAATATCCGGTGTTCGTGGATGGGCGTACCGACCTGTATCGGGACGAGATCATCGGACAGTGGCTGCAAGTGTTCGGCGCGCTGGATGGCTGGCGGCAGGTCTTGGACGAATGGCAGGTCAACTTGATTTTGATCGAGCCGCACTGGGAACTGAATTATGCCCTGGAGGACGCTGATTGGGAAATCCTTTACCAGGATGATGTCTCAATCTTGTACGGGCGATGAAGGAGGAAGCCGTGGTTTCTAGAAATTCGCTGGTTCGAATCGCATTCATCCTTTGTCTCTTGATTTTCCTGGCAGGTATCGGCTGGTTGAGCCTGGCGCGCTACTGGGGATACAATGTGGGCATGCTCGACCTGGGCAATATCAACCAGGCGATCTGGAGCGCCACGCAGGGCAAACCTCTGGTCTATACGGAGGCCGATGGCCCGATCAGCAACTTGAGTTGGCACGTTGAACTGATCTATTTCGTAATTACGTTATTGTATGCGGCCTTTCCTAGACCGGAAACTTTATTGGTACTGCAAACCGTACTGTACGTATTGGGAGCCTTACCGGCATTCTGGCTGGCGAAACGCCGCCTGGACAGTGAGTGGGCCGGCTTAATCGCGGCCTTGGTCTACCTGGCCTATCCGGTGGCGCTGACGGCGGTACTCTTCGACTTCCACGGGGATACTTTGGGGATGCCGCTGCTGCTGTTTGCCATCAACGCCTACGATAAACGCGCCCTGCGGACGTATCCGATCTGGTTGGTGCTGGTGCTGGCTTGCAAAGAATACAGCGCGTTTCCAATCGTCATCCTGGGCGTCATCATGTGGTTACAGGGTGAGCGTAAATTTAGTTTGATCACCGTCATCACCGGAGTGATTTGGGGGATGGGCGCTTACCTGGTGATAAAACCCCTGTTCGCCATGTACTCTGAGCCTGCCAAACCCTTGAGCGCGGTCATGCAAGATTACGTACAATTCTTCTATAGTGGCCATGGGGATGCGATCGGCGCAATCCTGGTGCGCATCCCGCACGCTTTGGTCGTGCTTGGGCCCGCGCTGCTGCTCGGTTTACGCGCCCCACTCTGGTTCGGGGCTGCGGCGCTGGTAGCGCTGCCGGTTTTGGTCAGTGAAGGTCCTGGTCCAGGGTATGATTATCGCTTCCATCATTATGCTCTGGTGGTGCCCTTGCTGATCGCGGCGGTGGTGTACGGCGCGGAGGCGTTCAAGCGCAAGCATCCGGCGCGCAGAGGCGGGCGCACTTGGGGGGGAGACCTGATAATGACGTTGGTGCTCACCATGCTGATATCCGGTCTTTTCGTCAATACTCCCTTGAATTTCCGCTTTCTGAGCGCGCCGAGGAAGAGCCGTTTGGAAAAGGCCGGGTACGCAATTTCGGCCCGCGATCGCTTGAAAGATCAATGGCTGCACGCCAATGTGCCTGCCGAAGTCCCGATTGCGGCGACCACCATGCTGGCTCCCCACGTGATAAACCGTGAACTATTGTATTTCACCCGCCCGGGCCGGGAAGCGATGGACGCGGTGCTGGACGAAGTCGATTACGTGGTGATGGATGCCTTTGTAGAATTTTCGGGCGGCGGAGAAATGTACGTGGAAAAAAATACGCTGGCCTTATTGCTGAACGGTTCAGATTTTCACTTGCTGCAAATGCGCGATGGGCTGTATCTGTTCGGCCGGGAAATGGGGGGGAAAGGGGAGACTGTAAACCAGATCGAAATTCTTTCCGGGGATGGAGATGATGCCCAGCTAGAAGCGCGCTTTGGGGATGTGATTGGGCTGCAAGGCGTGCATGTGGAGCAAGTAGGTGTAGGGCAGTATCGCTTGACTTATTCCTGGGTGGCGCTGAAAGATTTGGAGGATTTGCCAGCGTACTTTGCAGTGACCAGCATCGAAGGTGTTGCGCATAGCCGATACCTACACTTGCCGAGTTGGGCGGTGGCCGATTCGACCGGTTGGCAGCAAGGCGATGTGATCGTGGAGACATTCGATATTTTCTTGCCGGAAGGGCTGGAAAACGGGGAATATAACTTGCTGGTGAGCTGGTACGATAGTAGCCTACCGGGCGCGCCGCTAACCGCTGCCGAGAGCCGGGTGGGGGAAGAAGTGGAAGCCGCCCAGATCGAAGTGCGTTAGGCGGATTAGATAGATTCTTAGCTTTGGTTCCCTTATGAAGACTGCTATAATGCTGACTGTCTGTTGCATACTGTAATCTATTCCTTAGGAGGCATAATTTTTGCGAGTCCAACGTCCTGATTTATTCCTGTTGTTGGTGATCGTGCTGGGGATTGGCTTTGTGTTTGGCCTGGCCTGGGGTAACCACCAGTTTGTGATGGCGAATCCCGGGGGGGCTGATTTTTTGCCGCGCTGGGCGGCGGTGCGCAATGCGCTGACCAGCAATGCCAGCCCGTACAGCCCGGAAACAACGCAGATGATCCAGCGGGTAGCGAACCAGCAGGACGTGACCGGTCCGAATGCATTCTATTATCCCTATTATGCCCTACTGGTGTTCCTGCCGTTTGGGTTGGTGCGCGATTATCTATGGGCGCGGGCGGTGTGGATGACGGCCTTGGAGGTCACCTTACTGCTGATAGCGGTGGGCAGTGTGCAGTTGGCGCGCTGGCGGCCACAGGGTGGGCTGCTGGTGTTGGTGCTGGCGCTGGCCGTGACCTGGTACCCTGGTGTGCGGGCGGTGCTGGACGGCAACGCGGTCGTGTTCGGCACACTTTTCCTGGTGATCGCTTTACTGCTGATCAAATCCGGTAATTTCGGCCCGGCGGGTATCTTCCTGGCGTTGGCAACCTTCAAGCCACAGGTCATGATCCTGGTATTCCCCTTTGCACTGTATTGGGCGATCACCAAGGGGCATGGGAGCCTGGTCGCCAGCAGCCTGACCACGCTGGCGGTGCTCTTGGGAGCCTCATTTGCCCTGGAGCCTGGCTGGTTCATGGATTTTCTACGCCAATTGATCGCCTACGGCCAGGAAAGCGGCTGGCATACACCGGGGGCGATCTTCGCCGGTTGGTGGCCGGAGTTCGGGGCAGGTTTAGGCTGGGTGCTGACCGCTATCTTGATCGTAGCAGTGGCGATCGAATGGTTCCGGGCCAGCGGCAAGGAGTTTCGCTGGTTCTATTGGACGGTGTGTTTTATCTTGCTGGCAACTACGCTGGTAGGCATTCCCACCCGTCCGGCCAATTACGTAGTGCTGTTCCCCGGTTTAGTGTTGGTATTCGCAAGTTGGAACAAACGCTTTACCAATGTGGGTGTAGGTATGGTGGTCGCAGCCGCGGCCCTGGTCGCAATAGGGCTTTGGGCGATCTTTGCCAGAACCATGGATGGGGCGGTGTGGTGGCTGGCGGCAGAAGCTCCGGTGATGTATTTCCCGGTGCCACTGTTTTTATTTGCAGTACTGTACTGGGTGCGCTGGTGGGCGATCCGTCCGCAAAAGACATTTATTGAACAGATGAAAATCATTGAAAAGCTGTGACCGAAGCGGCACGGCGTGTAAACGGATAAGACGTAATGCAGAAACGAACTTCTCAAATCTTGATCGGCTTGATTGTGTTGCTCTGGCTGGCGATAGGGCTGGCATTCTATTTTCTATACCATCGGCCCTTCACGCCAACCTTTGCCAGTCAGATCGTGCTGGACGGATGGCAATTGCTGATTGTAGGGCTGGTGGTCTCGGTGGCCGGAGGGGTGGGAAAACGCGTCTTGCGAGTCTCAGAGTTACCAGCGGTGGCGCAGCTCAGTATGCAGGCCGCCATGGGGTTGGGCATTCTGGGGCTGGTGTATTTCTTTGGCGCGTTGGTCAGCGTGCATCCGGTGGTGGCCTGGGGGTTGCTGTTGACTGCCGGGGTGATTTTCCGGCGCGAGATCTGGGCGTGGTGGCAGGCCTGGAAAGCCGTTCCGGCCTTGTGGCGGGATGGCGATGGGCTGGTGCGCTTTAGTGTTATATCGTGTGGGATGATCTTGCTGTTCACGCTGCTGGTCGTGCTGTGTCCGCCGCTGCGCTTCGATAGCCTGGTCTATCACCAGACTCTGCCGCGCATGTACCTGGAAGCGGGACGCTTCGTTTACGTTCCCGAGTTGATGTTCTGGGGTTTTCCGCAGTTGACCCATATGCTGTATACCTGGGTGCTGGCGCTGGGCGCGGCTCGGATGGCGCTGCTTACCTGGGCTGCCGGTATGCTGACCATCTTGGGGTTGATCGATATCATCCGTTGGCGGATGAGTATGCGCGTGGCTTGGGTGGGGGCGGCCAGCCTGCTGGCCGGGTTCTCGGTGGCCTCGTCGCTGACCTGGGGGTATATGGATTGGACAGGGATGCTGTTTGGCTGGGCGCTGTTGGTGGCGCTGGATAGCTGGCGACAAACGATGAACGCGAAGTGGCTGCGCTACGCCGGGCTGCTCACCGGATTCGCCTTTGGAACCAAGTACACGGCCGGCATTTTGCTGATTACAGGGCTGACGGTGGTGATGTGGCAGACGTTTAAGATCAAGGCGCGGCTGTGGAACTTATTGCTCAATTATCTGATCCCGGCCGGGCTGGTGGCGTTGCCTTGGCTGATTAAAAACCTGATCGCCACCGGTAATCCGTTCTACCCGTTGCTGCTGCGCGGTGGGGCGATGGATCAGATTCGGATCAACCTGTTCCAGGGCAAGCCGGTGGAGGGCAATTGGCTCGACCTGGTGTTCCTGCCGCTGCGCGTGACTTTCTGGGGGATCGACCTGGGCACGATTGGGGATGCGCCCAATTTCGAGATTTCGATTGGCCCGTTGTTGTTGCTGTTTGGGGCCTTGGCCTGGCTGGGTTGGAAGCATTTTTCGGACGAGCAAAAGACCTTCGTTGGAACCGCCACGGTGATAGGCTTGAGCGGCTTGCTGGTATGGGCGGTAGGTGGACGCCTTTCCGGTTACCTGATCCGTACGCACTTGTATTTCTCGTTGTTCCCGGCCTTCGTGATCCTGGCGGCGGTCGGTTTTGCCGGAGTGGATCGGCTGTCCATCCCAGGAGCGCGCATCGGGCGTATCGCCGCGGCTATACTGGTCTTGGTGCTGGCTTTCAACGTGATCCAGGTTGGGATGGACACCGCCCAGAAAGGCGCGCTTGGCTACTTGCTGGGCTTGAAATCTGGTGAGGATTATGTGACCGAAAACCTGGGCGTCTATTTCCCGGCCATGCAAGCGCTCAAGCAATTGCCCGAAGGCTCAAAGGTGCTGATGCTATGGGAGACGCGCGGCTATTACTGCATGCCGGTGTGTGACTCAGACGAGGTGATCGACCGCTGGCAGCACGATTGGGCAGTTTACGGCGATGTGGATGCGGTCAAGGCAGCCTGGGGAGCAGAAGGGTATACGCATGTGATGTATTTCAAGACCGGCGCGGATTTCGTGCGTGAGAACGACACCGGTACTGAGGGCTACGATTGGGGCAGCCTGGATGAGCTGCTGGGCAGTTTGCCGGAGGTCGAGAATTTTAATGATGCCTATGTGTTATATGGACTGAATGAGCAGTAGAAAGTTTGGAATTTAACCACAAAGACACGAGGACGCCAAGCAGTGTAAAAAATCTTTGTGGCTTGGTGGTTAATTGATTTGCCATGAGATATCATCAATGAAACGCAGCACTTACTTGATCCTCTTTGGGTTGGCCTTGTTGGTTGGGGCAGGCGTGGTGGCTTTGCAACCCCACCCGGGGTATATGGACGCGCAGTATTATTACGCCGGGGCGCTGCGCCTGGCTGCAGGACAGGGTTTTACCGAACCGTACGTGTGGAATTATCTGGGCGACCTGGGCGAACTGCCGCAGCCCTCGCACGGTTATTGGATGCCGTTGACTTCCCTGGTGGCACTGCTGGGTTTAAAGCTGGCACCCTTCCTCGCAGCGTTCACCGCCGCTCGGATCGGAATCCTGCTGGTGATGGCGTTGATCGCGCCCTTGACAGCGGCGTTGACCTTCCAACTGAACAAGCGGCGCGACCTGGCGTTGATTGCAGGGCTGCTGGCGGTTTTCTCTGGGTTGTATCTGCCCTTCTTGACCACCACGGACGCTTTTGGGATCTACATGCTGCTGGGGGCGGGCTTCTTTCTGCTGCTTGGTAGGGATGACGTTTTCCTAAAAAGCAATTGGCATGTATTGGGTTTGGGCGCGCTGGCAGGTCTCTTCCACCTGGCGCGCGCCGACGGCGGCCTGTGGCTGGGGGTGGCGCTGGCGGCAATTGCTCTGAAATGGCTGGTCTCGGAGGGGGGGCGCGGCGCTAAGTTTAGGCAGTTGCTGGTGGGGAGCGTGTTGGTCGGCGTGGGCTATGGCGTGGTGATGGGGCCGTGGCTGCTGCGCAACTTGAATGTGTTTGGCACGCTGCTGGCGCCGGGCGGCTCACGGGCGCTGTGGGTGCTGAATTACGATGAATTGTTCATTTACCCGCCGGAACGCCTGACGATGGCACGCTGGTGGGAGAGCGGCCTGGGCGTGATCCTGGCGGCGCGTTGGGAAGCATTCAAGGTGAACTTTGGCACGCTGATCGGGGTGGAAGGCTACGTATTCTTGTTCCCGCTGCTGCTGGCGGGGGCCTGGGTGGAGCGCACAGACCGGCGTGTGCAGATCGGGGCGCTGGCGTATGGGCTGACCTTTGCGGTGATGACACTGGTGTTTCCGTATTCGGGGGGACGTGGTGGCTTGTTCCATTCCGGGGCCGCCTTGCAGCCGCTGCTGCTGGCGTTGGCAGTGATCGGGCTGGATCATGCCCTGGGTTGGATGGGGCAGAAACGGGGCTGGAACGTGCGCCAGGCGCGGGTGGTGTTTGGCTCGGCACTGGTGGTTTTCGCGGCGGCGTTGAGCGGCTATGCTGTTGTGAACCAGGTGCTGCCAGAATGCACTGAAATGCAGGGAAGCTATCAGGATTTCGAAGCGGCCTTGATTGAGTTTGGAGCCGGGCCGGAGGATGTGGTGATCGTCAACAACCCGCCGGGCTACTACCTGGCAACCGGGCGCAGCGCGATCGTGATTCCCTATGGCAGCCCGGAAGACCTCTTGGAATTGGCTGAACGCTATCATGCCGAATATCTGATCCTGGAAATTCCCCAGCCGGGATTGGAAGAACTGTATACAGACCCGGGCGACCGGGAAGGATATGCGTATTTGGGGGAGGTAGGAATGGCTCATATTTACCGGGTGGATGCTGAATAGGAGATACTATAAATGGGGAGGGTAATTGTGAGAAGTTTGTATATTCGTACTTATTTGTGGTTTAATTGGCAGCGATGACAACGAGGAGGTTGCTACTACTGGGGTTAGTTACCGGGCTGGCATTGGGTAGCTATATCGTCGCCAGCGCGCTGACGCATGCAGTCGGTTTTCCCTTGGACGACGCCTGGATTCATCAGACCTATGCTCGCAATTTGGGTATGTATGGCGAGTGGTCTTTTTACCCCGGCCAACCTTCGGCCGGTTCGACCGCGCCGCTGTGGTCGGTGCTGCTGGCAGTGGGCCACATCCTGGATTTGGGACCGTTCATCTGGACGTATTTGCTGGGCTGGGTGACGCTGTGGGCGCTGGCCGTGGTGGGGGCGTATGGCTTCCAATGGCTGGTACCGGGGCGCCGGGAAGCGGCGCTTAAGAATGGCAAAGCCATTCCAGCTAAACCGGAATGGTCGTTCTGGGCCGGGGCACTGCTGGCGCTGGAATGGCATCTGGTGTGG
>JAFGRA010000077.1 GCA_016935415.1 Anaerolineales bacterium | reverse complement strand
CACGAGGATGTATCCTGGCATGGCCCGCATCCCATCAACGACCTAAAAGGTGTCGACGCATTGCTCTCGGGATTCTGGCAGCCGCTGCTACATGCCATCCCTGACCTGCAAAGGACAAGTGAGATATTTATCGGTGGGCATCGACATTGGGTTGGCGCCATTGGGTATTTTGGTGGCACCTTCGCGAGAGATTGTCTGGGCATTCCGGCCACAGGCCGGGAGATACGCATCCGGTTCGGCGAGTTCAGTGCAGTACACGATGGCAGAATCATCCTGACCTACATCATCCCCGATATCTTGGATTTGATACGCCAGGCTGGCTTTCAGTTGCTCCCGCCCAGCCGGGGTGAAGAGGGTCTCTGGTCTGGCCCGATGACGCGGGATGGGGTACTGTTGAACGTCCAAGTTGACGGTGAGGGGCCAAGCACGCTGCATCTTGCCAAGATCATGTGCCAGGCTTTGGACACCCCTCGCCTGGATCAGTTCTGGGACCCAGAGACGATGGTGTGGTATGGGCCCAGTGGCATCGGCACTCTGCGCACCCTTGCCGGTTTTGAAGATGGTCACGAGACACCCTTCCGGCACGCTTTTCCGGCCTGTGGACGTGTCTTTGCAGGTCTTCACGTCGCCGAGGTGGATGATGGGAACTATGCAGGCTGGGTCGGCTGGCCCAGCATCCGCGCCATACACAGCGGTGAGTACCTCGGCTGCCCACCGACGGGGAAAGTGGTGGATGTACGGTTGATGGACTTTTACAGGCGCGAGGGCGAGTTGGTCATTGAGAACTGGGTACCCATCGATATGATCCATCTCCTTCTGCAGATAGGCTTTGATGTATTTGGCGAGTTGCAGAAGCAGATCTAGCATAGCCCGACCGATCGCGAACCAGCAAGAGCCAGACCTCCAGCTACCTGGTAACTCTGGACTGGTCGTGCTATGGCTACTCCGAGGCGCCTATCAGTAGGGTTTTGGGCAGCGATATGCTTTGGTTGTAGCGAAAAGTAACCCCAGATTCCCTGGCTGCTCAAGCCGAGTCAGAGGTGCATGTCCTTAGGCTCAAGGGCGGACCACACTGCATGTTGCCAGGTAGTATTCACTACCCCCAATTTCCTAAAGACTATGGGATAAAAGGAGTAATTGCCTTGGGAATGCAGAATTTTTCGTCAGAATTCAAAACACCAGAACAGTACATCATCGACATCACCTACAAAATATGGGAGGAACAGGGTGTAGAGCGAATCCATGAGTGGTATGCGGCCGATTGTCCCGTTCGTTCTCCCAGCGGCGTCTCCTACACGGCTGAACAGGTGGTGAACAACACGCTTTCCTCCATGAAAGTCTTCCCAAACCGCGATTTGTTGGCCGAAGATATTATCATTGGCGATCTGCCAAACGGTTTTCTTTCCTCCCACCGCGTGCGTTCCGTCGGTATCCATTCGGGTGATGGCTATTATGGCCCAGCCACCAACCGACCCATTACCACGCTGGCTATTGCCGACTGTCTGTGCCGTGACAACCAGGTAGTGGAAGAGTGGGTTTTAGGCGATCAGGCCAGAATCTTGACCCAATTGGGCATTGATCCGGTGACCTATGGCAAAAATGAGGGTAGGGACAACCGGGAAGCCTATGCCATCGGCAATGATGCGATGCGCCAGCGTTGGGCCAACCCGGAGGGCTTGACAATCATCGGGGATGAGGCCATTGCCGACCGCATCATGGACACATATGCCGCCATCTGGAATGACAAGAACCTGGCCGTCTTGGATGAGCAATATGATCGGGCGGTGCGTTTTGAGGGGCCAGGTGTGCAGTCTTATTACGGCCGTACCCGTACCGCCAATTTCCTTACCAGCATGTTAGCTTCGATTCCCGACGGCCGTTTCGAGCCACACTATGTCATTGTGCAGCAGCAGTCGGAGCGTCCCGTGCGGGTGGCGCTGCGCTGGACTTGCTGCGGCTGCCATAGTGGTCACGGCCGTTATGGTGAGCCAACCGGTTCTCCTGTCGCCATTCTGGGTATTTCCCATTTTGAACTGCGCGACGGCTTGATTGTGAATGAATGGTTGGTGATGGATGAAGTTGCCATCTATGCCCAAATAGCAGCAAATCAACAAGTGTCTTGAGGAAAGGAACAAACACAATGGGAATGCAAAACTTTGCCGCTGAATTTCAGACGCCGGAACAATATATCATCGACATCACCTACATCATATGGGAAGAGAATGACGTGGGGCGTATTCGAGACTGGTATACGCCAATTTGCCCGGTTCGTTCGCCACATCGGGTGATAAACACGGTTGATGAGGTTATACACGAGACGCTTGAGAGTATGCATGCCTTTACAAATCGCCGTCCTATGGCCGATGATGTGATTATTGGCGACAAGCCTAGCGGTTTTTACTCTTCGCATCGTGTACGGTCCGTGGGCCTGCACACGGGAGATGGCGCTCTGGGGGCAGCCACCTGCCGATCCTATAACGGGCTGGGTATCGCCGACTGTCTATGCCGCGATAACCGGATTGTAGAGGAGTGGAAGCTGCGTGACCATGCCTATATCGTACGCCAACTGGGGCTTGATCCTGTGGCGTACGGCCGTTCCCTGGGCACAAGAAACCCCGAAGCGTATGCCATTGGCAATGATGCGATGCGCCAGCGTTGGGTGGATGATAATGGTTTGACCATTGTCGGTGACGCGGCCATCGCCAACCGCATCATCGACACCTATAACGCCCTGTGGAACGAAAAGCACCTGAATGTGATGGCCGAGCAGTATGTGCGGCCGGTGCGTTTAGAAGGGCCAAACGGTCATCTCAGCTATGGCCGCGAGTCTGCCGGCCATCTGTTTTCTAGCATCCTGGCTTCGATTCCAGACGGCCGTTTTGAGCCGCACCACGTCATCGTCCGCCAGCGCCCGGAACGTGCTGTGAATGTTGCTCTGCGTTGGTCTTACTGCGGCACGCACTCCGGCACAGGTCGTTATGGCACACCCTCTGCTTCCCCTGTGGCCATTTTGGGTATATCCCATTTCGAGTTGCACGACGGTTTGATTGCCAGTGAATGGCTGGTGGTAGATGAAACGGCCGTGTATGCTCAAATCGCAGCGCACGAAATGACATAGATTTACGGGTTTGTCAGAAGTATACATTATGGGCATGCAAAATTTCTCGCCAGAATTTCAAACACCAGAACAGTACATCATCGATATCACTTACCAAATCTGGGAAAAGCGCGGTGTCGGGCGAATTCATGAATGGTATGCGTCAGATACCCCCGTTCGCCGAGCACACATCGTGACCAACACGGTAGAAGCGGTCATCCTGCACACCCTGGAAGCGATATCCGAATTCCCGGATGAGGAAGCCCTGGCCGAGGATGTGATCATCGGCGACAAGCCCAGCGGTTTTTACTCCTCCCATCGGGTCCGTTCGCAGGCCACGCATTTGGCCGATGGCTACTTTGGCCCGGCTACAAATCGGTTTGCTTGCTCAGTCACCATCGCCGATTGCCTCTGTCGTGACAATCGAGTTGTAGAGGAGTGGTTGGTCAGCGATGGGTCCGGTATGCTGCACCAGCTTGGGATTGATCCAGTGGCCTTTGGTAGAAACTTGGGGCAGCAAAACCCCGATGCTTACACCATCGGCAATGACGCGATGCGCCAGCGCTGGTCTGATCCGGCAGGACTCACCATCGTCGGTGACAACAACATCGCCAATAGCATCATCGACACTTATGCCGCCATCTGGAATGACAAAAACCTCACCGTGATGGATGAGAAATATGATCGCGCCATGCGCTTTGAAGGCCCGGCTGGTCACGTGTGTTACGGCCGTACCCGAACAGGTAATTGGTTGTACACAGTGTTGGCCTCGATTCCAAACGGCCGTTTTGAACCCCACCACATCATTGTCCGTCAGCAGACAGAGCGGCCCATACGGGTAGCCTTGCGCTGGTCTTACTGCGGCACACACAGCGGCATTGGCCGCTACGGCGAACCGGTCGGAGCGCCCGTGGCCTTGTTGGGCATCTCCCATTTTGAACTGCGCGCTGGTCAGATTATGAATGAGTGGCTGGTGGTGGATGAAGCGGCCATCCACGCTCAGTTGGCAGCCTATCAATTGGCAATGTAAGGATATCAATGACTAACAAGAAAAAGGAACCCGAATCCCGTAAAGTTGAGCGTGCCCACCTTCAGCGACCAAATGAGGAGCTGCGCACCATGCCGTCCGACTATACTATTTCATTGGAAACCCGGGGCGGCACGGATCGGCTGCTGGTCAATCCCGGCAGCGACCGTATGCAATCAATGCGGGGCTTTGAAGACACTTACGTGGATATCATTGATTACATTGTACGCATCACCCACCGTATCTGGGAAGAAAAAGATATCGGCTATATTTACGACACGTACAAACACAACTCCCTAGTGGTAGATGGCTTTGGACTACAATACGGCCGTGATAAGATCGTGGCCGATACGGTGCATACGATAAATGCTTTTCCCAACATCCGTCTCTACGCTGATGAGATCGTCTGGGCCGGCGATGATAAAGTCGGCTTTCACACGTCACACCGAACAGTCATCAAAGGTGATAATACTGGCTTTAGTCGCTATGGGCCGCCTACCGGCCGCCGCATCGAGCTCTGGTGCATCGCTAACTGCATTGCACTGGAAAATGAGATATTCAAGGAATGGGTATTGTACGATAATGCAGATCTGGTACGGCAGCTGGGGTTTGACCTGCGCGAGATGGCGCGGAACATTGGAAATCAACGCAAGGATGGCTCAGTTGTTTCAACCTCTTTTGAACCAGAACGATTGCCCGGGCAGGGCAAGCCGGCCTACCTCAGTTATCAGCCGGGGCAATCGCTGGATGTATCTGATTTTCTGCATTCAATTTACCATAATATCTTGAACCGGCGCATGTTGCGGACACTTAAAGAGTCTCATGCGCCCAATTTTCACACCCTTAGTTCTAATGGTCGTCGTTTTTACGGCCGCAACCAATACCAGGCCTTTCTTCTCTCCCTTTTAGCTACTTTCCCCGATCTAGCTTTCCAGATCGATGATTTGTACTGGATGGGCAATGATAACGACGGGTATCGCACCGCTATGCGCTGGAGTATTGTTGGCAGACACGATGGTTGGGGTATTTATGGACCGCCTACCGGCCGACCTGTTCATATGTGGGGCATTACTCAACATGATATCCGTGACGGGCGCATTATTCAAGAGTGGATGTTGTTTAACGAATTTGCCGTTATGCAGCAGATTTATCGGGATTAAGGAAAAGTGGAGCTATCATGAAAGTACTACTCATAGGCGTAGGCAGACAGGGTAAAGCCGCGTTGTACGATCTCGTTCGCAGCAAGGATGTTTCGGAAGTTGTTGCCGCCGACATCGACTTCACTGGTCTTCAGGACTATGTTGGCGGCAAGCCCTATGCCAGTCGGGTGCGCTGTGAGCAGGTCGATTCCACCAGTGCCGAAAGCCTGGACCGCTTGATGTCGCAGGGCTTTGACATCGTGATCGATTTGGGAAACCCTCTATTCCGGGATAACGTCGCTGCCGCTACCGTGCGACATAAGATCCATCTGGTTCACAGTGCCTATACAACACCAGAGCAGCAGCGGCTGTCGGGCGAGGCTGCGGCAAATGGCATTACTATTCTTCCTGAGTTTGGCTTGGACCCGGGGATCGACCTTGTTTTGCTTGGTGAGGCGGTGCGCTCGTTTGATCAAGTTGAAGAAATCATAAGTTACGGCGCAGGGTTTCCCGCGCCGGAAGCGCGCAATAATCCTCTCAACTATAAACTGACCTGGCTTATTGAAGGGCTGTTTAGGACATACTATCGCGCTGGGCGCATAATCCGGGATGGTCAGATCGTAGATATCAAGGAAACCGAGATTTTTAGCCCCGAACACATCCATGAAATCGAGCTGAATGGCCTGGGCCGTTTGGAAGCCTATCCGAACAGCGACGCGCTTATTTACGCTGAATTGTTGGGAATCAACCCGGCCACGCTGCGGAATCTGGGTCGCTATGTGCTGAGATGGCCGGGACACAGTGCATTCTGGAAAACTCTGGTCGATCTACACTTCCTAGATACTGAACCTCTTACAGTCGATGGACAGGATGTAGACCGAAGGCATTATCTGGCAGCCCTGCTGGAGCCTCAGCTTCAGTACCACGACGACGAAAGTGATGTGGTGGTAGTCCGAATTGAAGTGAAGGGAAAGAAGGGCGGAAAAGATAGGCGTGCTTTGTACCAGGTAATCGATTTCCGTGATTTCGAGACTGGTTTCACCGCCATGAACCGGACTGTGGGCTATACGGCCAGCATCGGGGCGCAGATGATTGGCACCGGCCAGATAACTAAACGGGGTCTACTATCACCTGTAACCGACGTACCTTATGAGAACTTTGCGCGGGAACTCGACAAACGGGGAATCCGCGTTACTTCGGAGATCGTGCCAGTTGAGTAAGCAGCCAATAGACTATAGTAAACTAATCGCCAAACTTGGCGAAGAATATGCACGCTATTCACCCAAGTCGGCTGCTCTTCACGAGAAGGCCCAGGCGTCTCTTGTCGATGGTACTAGCCACGCATTGCGGCTGGTGCAACCATTCCCGCCTCGCATAGTCTCGGCACGAGGTGCCTGGTGCAAAGATGCCGATGATCACAACATTCTGGACCTGTGGCAGGGACATCTCGCCAATATTCTGGGGCACAATCCAGAGCCAATTTACCAAGTTGTGGCTCGGGCACTTGAGAGTGGTATCGGCCTACAGACAGGGCTTATTGGTGATCTGGAGATTGAAGCGGCAGAACTTCTATGCCAGCGGACGGGCGCTGAACGGGTGCGTTTTACCGTCACCGGTAGCCTGGCCACGATGTACGCCATCATGCTTGCCAGGGCGTTTACTGGCCGAGATCTGGTGTTGAAAGTGGGCGGTGGCTGGCATGGTGCCCAACCCTGGGGCCTCAAAGGTGTGGGCTATCAGGATGGTTATAGACACATGGATAGTGAAGGATTACCAGATGCCTTTGCCAATGAGATCATCGTCACTCACTTGAATGAACCGGATCAACTGCATGATCATTTTTCACAGTTCGGTGATCGGGTAGCATGTTTTATCCTCGAACCAGTTGCCGGTGCCGGAGGCGTTGTGCCAGCAACGGTTGAATACTTGAAAACCGCTCGGGAGCTGACAGCCAGGTACGGCGCGATACTTATCCTGGATGAAGTGATTACCGGCTTTCGCTTTCGAGCCGGTGACGCTGGTCGCCTATACGGCGTTCAGCCTGATCTGGCAGTTTTCGCCAAGATTATGGGTGGGGGAATGCCGGTGGCAGCTGTTGTCGGCCGAGCTGACATCATGAATCTGGTAAGCTCCGGCCAGGGTACCAGAGTCAAGTTTTCGGGCGGGACTTACTCAGCTCACCCCGCTGCGCTTTTGGCGGCAATAACCATGATGACATACCTGGCCGATCATGAAGACCAAATATACGCCAGGCTGGCAGCTCTGGGTTCGATGATGCGCCGAGTCTTGGAAACCGCTTTCTGTGAGGAAGGGGTCGAGGCCCGGTGCACGGGAGATGGGGATGGTGTCATCGTGGGCAGTTGTCTGTGGGGCGTTCATTTTCCTCTAACGGAAGGTGCTTCACTCAGCAAACCACACCTGCTGCACAACCCGGAACTCTACGATGTCAGCCTGAGGCGCTCGGCTGTGTTGACGCTGGCCCTGCTTCTGGAGAATGTGCATATCATGCGCATGCACGGCGCAGTTACTGCGGCACATACAGAAGATGACATCCAATTCTTAGACCGTGCCTGTCGCCGGGTGGCACGGAGAATCAGGGAATATAGAGAATCAGGCCGCGTGCTTTAGCGAGCCATCAATACGATAGACAATTTTCTAATTGAGGTTGGCTCTACCAGACAGAAAAGGCTGTTTTGCATAATAAGTGAGGTGACTGCTATGGGCATGCAGAATTTTTCTTCAGAATTTGAAACACCTGAACAATATATTATTGACAT
>JAFGRA010000076.1 GCA_016935415.1 Anaerolineales bacterium | reverse complement strand
GTGCCCAGCCCCCACCAGAACAGGGGTCCGCTGGTCCCATTGCCGACCAGGTAGCCAATCGCCAGCCCGGGCAGGATGGCGTGCGCCAGCGCATCCCCCAGGAAAGCCATACCGCGCAGCACCACGTACGTGCCCACCAGCGCCGAGACAACCCCAACCATAACCACCGCCACTAGGCCGCGCAGCATGAAAGCATATCCCAACGGTTCAAGCAGAAAATCCATAATTCCGGCCATCAGTGCTGCCCCCCACAGTCAGTTTCGCCCAGCATAGCAACCCCACCGGCCGTTTCGACCACGCGCAGATGGTCGCCGTAAGTCGCTTTCAGGTTCTGGATGGTGTACACGTCGGCGGTATCGCCAAAAGCCAGCAACTCGGTATTCAACAACATGATCTGGTCGAAGCGCTCGGCCGCCATGTTCAAGTCGTGGGTGGCGACCATCACCGTCACCTGCCGCTGGCGCAGTTCATCGAGAATCGTGAAAATGTCCTCCTGCGAGGGGATGTCCAGGCCGGTGAGCGGTTCATCCATTAGCATCAATTCAGCTTCTTGGGCCAGCGCCCGCGCGATGAACATGCGCTGCTGCTGACCGCCGGAGAGCTCGCTGATCTGCCTGTCGGCCAGGTCTTGCATACCGACCACTTCCAGGCATTGCTGCACATATTCGCGGTCTTTACCCGATGGTTGGCGCAGGTATCCAATCATGCCGACGCGCCCCATCAACACAACGTCGGCCACACTAACCGGGAAGCTCCAATCGACCTGGCTGCGCTGGGGCACGTAGGCGATACAAATGTGACCGCGCGGGCCGTGCCCATACACCATCACCTGCCCGGAAGTGGGCGGCAAGACTCCGGCGATGATCTTGAACAGCGTGCTTTTACCAGCGCCGTTTGGACCGACCACGGCAATGCGGTTGCCGGGCTCCAAATGGAAGTCGATGTCTTTAAGAGCAAAGCCACCGTTGTAGCGCAGGCTGATATGCTGCACCTCGATAGAAGGTGCATCGGCCTCGTGCGGTTGACGGCGCTTTAGCCCCTGGAATTGCGAAAAGAAATTTTTCATAGATCTGTATTGTACCGCGCCCCGGAATCACTGAGATACTGATAAAAGCTGGAATACTGATATCCTAGTTGATCTTGAGTCATAGTGACTTCGAACCTTCGTGATAGAAAAAATGTCGCGGACGGCTGAAGCCGCCGGAGCATACTTCGGCAACTAAAGTGCCTGCAACGATTTTACTTTCTGCATTGGCTGACAGCTAACCGCTGACCGCTACTTCAACGCTGCCACAATCGCATTGACATCGTAGCGCATCAGGTCAAGATACGTCGGGGCTTCGCCGTTCGCGTCGCTGAGTGAGCCGGAATACAGGAAGATCAACTGTACATCGGTGTCCTGGGCAACCTGTTCAGTCAGGCTCGGATTGACGGTGTTGCCGACGAAGACTGCCTTGACGTCATACTCGCCAATGGCATCCGCTAAAGCGGCCAGTTCCTGTGCCGAGGGCTGGGCCAATGTGCTGTATCCCGGAACCACCGCGCCAACTTGCTCAAAGCCATAGCGCGCCGCGAAGTAGCCAAAGACGGTGTGGTCGGTGACCAGTTTGCGATTTTCGGCCGGGATCAAGGCAATCTGATCTTCGATCCAGGTATCCAGTTTTTCCAGTTCAGCAATGTAAGCCTGGGCATTGGCGGCGTAGGTTTCGGCGTTGGCGGGGTCGAGTTCACTGAGATTGCTTTCAATTGCGGCAACCCACACAACCACGTTATTGGGGTCGAACCACACGTGCGGGTCGATGCCTTCATGATCATGCTCTTCACCCTCGTGTTCATGCTCATCGCCCTCGAACTCCAGGAAATCGACTTGCTCGGATACATGTACGCTGACGGCATCGCCGCCGGCGTTTTCGAGCAAATGATCCATGAATGCTTCCAATCCAGCGCCGTTGGCAAAGACCACCGCGGCATCGGCCACGGCGGCAATGTCCTGCGGGGAAGGATCGAAGCTGTGCGGGTCGCTACCAATGGGCAGCAGTACGGTCAGATCGACATTATCTCCCGCCACGTTAGCCACCACATCACCAACAATGGAGGTGGTCGCTACGACCTTGAGTTTGCCTTGCTGGTCGCCTGCCGCGCTATCCGCAGCAGGGGCGTTACCACCACAGGCCGCCAACAGGATTATGAAGATAACCAGGATCGAAAAAGGGATGATTTCGATTTTCTTCTTCATCGCGTACTCCTTATTGAAAATGATTTTCAATTTCAATAATACCAAAAAGAAGAATTCCGTCAAGGGTCATGAATTTTATTCTTTTGCACACTCTTCACAAAGGCCGAATAACTGCAACCAGTGGTCGTGGACTTTATAGCCGCTTTCTTTTTCTACCCGCTGGATGAGATTGTCGATATTATCCCCCGAAAAATAAGCCACTCGCCCACAACGCCTACACAACAAGAGATGCTGATGGCCTTCGAAACCGGCGATGAAGGCATGACAGTTATCCGGGCGATGCACGCGCATCACCAGTTCAAGGTCTTCCAACTTTTCCAGGGTACGATAAACGGTCACTAACCCCAATTTCTCATATTCCTGGCGCGCCAGGTCGTAGATTTCAGTCGGCGTGATCGCGCATTCTGAAGCGGCCAGGACTTCGATCACCACACAGCGCGCGGCCGTGAGCCGGTAATCGTTCTCGCGGAGTCTCTCCGTCCAGAATTGTTTGCGTTTTTCGATGGTTTCAGTATCCATAATTTCTCTCTTGCCGATAGCACATCAAGGTTGTGGAGTATTTCAGGTAGCGTCCGCTTTGGGCTGGTTCTGGATCAGCAGCGTCTGGATCGGGTAGGGGATTTCGATCCCGGCTTGCTCGAAGGCAGTATTGATCGCCATCAGGCCTTCACTCTGGCCTTCGAAATAGCCGATTTCATTCAAGTCCAACCAGTAATAGATCGTCATGTCGATGCTTGCCCCGCCAAAGGTGTGATACACGACCACCGGAGCGGGGTCAGCCAGTACACCGGGCAGTTCAGCCAGGGTTTGCAAAGCAACCTCCTGGACTTTCTTCAGGTCGGTGCCATAAGCCACACCAACGTCCAGCGAAATGCGGCGGCTGTTGGTGCGGCTGAAATTGACGACGGCGCTGGTGAATACATCTCCATTGGGAATAGAAACCGGACGGCCGTCGAAAGTGCGCACGACCGTATCGCGCAGGTTGATCTCCGTTACTGTTCCCGCATAATCGCCAACCTCGATGGCATCGCCCAGGTCAAAGGGCTGCTGTAAGAGCAGCAAAATCCCGGCGATGAAATTCTTGCTCACATCCTGCAGAGCAAAGCCGATCGTAAAACCGGCGATCCCCAACCCGGCCAGGAATGCGGTGATTTCGATCCCAGCCTGCTGGAAGGCCAACAAGATGCCAAAGATGATCACCGTCCAACGCAAGATGCGGGTAAGCAAGATATTGAGTTCGGGGTCGCTTTTCTTGCGCCGGTCCAGGCCACGCCTGAGCAGCGAAGCCAGCAGACGCGCCAGATAAAGCGAGATGACCAACACAATTAAACCGGCAATGATCTGCGGGATCATCGTTAAGAATTCCTGCCACCATTCGGTCAGGATGTCCTGTAAGTTTGTAAACACACTTTCCATCAAAAATGCCTCCAAATAATTTCGCTTTAACTATACTGTATTCTGGGGAGAGGTCAACCGCGGGAAGGATAACAGGTACACACGGAAACAGGTAGACAAGAGGCAATTCGTCTAGCATGAAGAATTATGAATTACGTTACTCGATGAACATTTTGCGATTCACGACTCACATTTCCCAAATCACATATTTCGTGTCTCACCCTGTTTTCCGATCGCCATTCACTCCTCCCTGCTCTCTGGTAGAATGAAACCATGCCTGCTGTATCCATACTGCTGCCCTGCTACAACGCCGCCGACACGCTCGAAGCCGCGCTTGCCAGCCTGCGCGCCCAGACGCTTGCCGACTTCGAGATCGTTGCTGTAGACGACGGCTCGACCGACGACACACTGGCGGTCCTGGAAAAGTGGGCGAAAGAGGACGAACGCATCCATATTATCCGGCAGCCGCACGGCGGCATCGTCACCGCGCTCAACGCCGGGCTGGCAACCTGCCGGGGGGAGTACGTCGCCCGCATGGATGCCGATGATCTCTCCAGGCCGGAACGGCTGGCACTGCAAGCGCAATTCCTGGACACACATCCTGAGGTGGGCGTGGTCTCGAGCCTGGTGAGTGGATATCCGCCGGAAGCCATCCGAGAAGGTTTCCAAATCTATATCGAGTGGCTGAACTCGCTGGTCTCCGATGAAGACATCCGCCGCGAGTTATTTGTCGAAAGCCCCGTTGCACACCCTAGCGTGATGTTCCGAAAGGCGGCGGTGCTGGCCGTGGGTGGTTACCAGGATTTCGGCTGGGCAGAAGATTACGACCTGTGGCTGCGCCTGTATCTAGATGGAGTACGCTTTGGCAAGGTACCACAAACCCTGCTGGATTGGCGCGACCAACCCGAACGCCTGACCCGCCGCGACCGGCGCTATTCCCTCGAAAATTTCATCCGTGCCAAGACACATTACCTCATTCTCAGTCGCCAGACCGGCCGCGGCCCACTGGCAGGGTGCGACGCCGTCAT
>JAFGRA010000003.1 GCA_016935415.1 Anaerolineales bacterium | reverse complement strand
TTGTATGTGGTCACGTACCAGAGGTGAATCACCTGACCGCTATTGGCTTTGCCGATCTCCTGTCATAATCATTGTCGTCTCTGATTTCCTCTGGTCGATGAAGAAATTGCTAATTCTAGTTTCAATTATTGTCTGTAAATAGGGTCTGCCCCCCACCTTTCAGGTGGGCCGTTTTCTACCTTGCATGTATGGCGATCAGTACCCTTGGGTGAGACGTTACAGAAGTATCGGATCTACTGAGGATAAAATTAATATGGTCAAACTCTGTCTTTATGAAGATACATAAAGGAGTTATAACCTTTAAGCTTACTGGAGAAGATAAAAGCAATTGGGCAATAACTAAATCAAATAATGAGATTTGGATTCACAAAGGCGCAAAAATTGGCAATGATGAAGGAATATACCAACGTTTTATTACCCATGAAATGGGACATGCTTTTAATAATGCTACAGATTGGGAAGCGAATTCTACGATAACAGCAGATTTAGAGAGACCAATTCGCACTTATTATGAATCTGAAGAAGTTGTGAATAAGAAAGGAGAAACTGTCTTAGATAAGCATGGGAATCCTGTTACAACGCAAGTAGAAAGAATGGAAATTGATCACTATGATGAAGATGCAGCAATTTTGTATCGAAGTGAGTCAAAATACCATTACTATGGTTATGCAGGAGGTTCAAATTGGCAATTTGGCTATGACCCTAACAATCGACAGGGAGAAGAGTTTGCTGACATGTATGTTGGTTGGGTCTTTGGAAAATGGGGAGCAGGGGATATGGCAGATGCAAGACGCTCTCACATGGATGAAGTAATGCCTGAACTTGTGAAATATGCATATGATAAATAGGATGAATAGCCTTTATAATCCATATTAGATATAGATATGGAGGATATGCAAGTGTATAAGCGTATAGTAATAGTTTTGTGTTTGGTGTTTGCAAGCTGTACTTCAATTGTTCCAAATAATATATCGCAAGAAGCTACAGTGACGCGACTATCTGATCCTTCGAAAACGTTTCGAGAATTTACAAGCGTTTCTGAGGGCACGGTAAATCCATCTGTCACAGCTCAAGTTAAATCGCTAGAGAATTGTGATTTACCCTGTTGGTGGGGAATTACTCCGGGCGAAACATCTTGGAAAGAAGCAAATGAAATTTTAGAAAAATTTCCTGTGGTTTCTATTGAAATGCGGGAAATATCAAGTGATTTGTATTCAGAGGAAATGATAGTACATTTCGCAAGTGATATTGGTAAAGATTATGATGTTTCGTTTGGACTTCAGGATGGGATTGTTCAAGTATTAATTTTTTACACAAGACTGGATGAAATATTAACCCGAAATGGCATTCCGGCGCAGATTTGGATCCATGCTTATGCGAATGCACACGGTGGTATCACCCAATATGTCATCCTATTGTATTTCCCTACTCAAGGCAATTTCGTTTATCTGGAAAACGAAGCTCATAATGTATCCTGGAACAGAGAACTGGTTGAAATATGTCCTTATGATGAAAATTTTGGTGTTCCTTTTGGAACAGATTGGTTTTTTCCAACAAAAGATAACGAATACTTTTGGGTGGGGCTTATAAACACTTACAATATGAACTTTGACAATTTTGCGCGATTAGAAGATATTAGTGAATGGGACGCACAAATGTTTTATGATAGTTTCAAAAATCCTGAATCGGAAGACTGTTTTATAGTAGAAGGACATGATTGATTACAAAGTTATTACAGTCTATTGTAATCTGCTCGCGAACGATAAATTTTTCTTCTCTTTGTATGTAATGATCTGGGCGACCACCTGAGCCAGACGGTGAATGGCGGTGCCGAATCGCCTTTCCGTTCGTTTTTTGATGCACCCTGGTGCAACCAGGATAGACTTGGTTTTATTAGGTGGACAAGATAGACACGTTTATCCCCCACATCTGGGCATCATAGACACAATTTTGCCGGATAGACCCGATAGACAAAAAAGCAACTGATTAAGAGTCAGTTGCTTTATTGACGATTCTTTTTTTGAAATCACTAGAAATCGTCATGCTTCATTTACGAAATCCCTTGCTTGCTCAACGATTCCTTGGGCTCTTTAGTTTCGATGGTGTAATTTTGCACTATTCTTACCCTGCTGTTTTTTCTGTATTCTCATAACAGCAGAAATTTGTCATTACCCGACGCCGCTTCCTCGTATCTATGAGTTGTTTTCCAAAAAACATGCCTGCTGTTTGTAACCAACGCTGCGAATGACATATAAATTGCAGGGCAGTTCGATGAGTGGGGCCAATCCGGTGGTTGCCGGATGTGCAAATCCCTTAGCTATCTTTAGAATAGTAATCATGTGGATAAAAGCCACATGAGCACGGGAGATGGATCTTCGCTGCAAACGCGGCGAGGAATTCTTGCATATCGCGCGCAGTTCTATGCGTTTGTAGGTAAGACGATCTTATCTGCCAGCGCGGAAGAGCTTGACGGCCGGAGCCAGTACATTGGCAAACCAGAGGCAAGCGGGAAGGTGCGGCCATGATCCAGACCTTTTTGTACACCCGGGATGCGCTTGGCCCTGGCGGCACTTTTTGCGGACGTACGCGCCTCCCTGGATGACTGAAATCCATGTTTATTGAGGTGTAAGTATGAATGCACATCCATTGCCCAGCAGGGCACCGCTTGATACCACTGCCGCCGGAGTCAAGCGGCGCGAGTTGGTGTTGATCTTGACGGCGGTTGGCCTGGGACTATTGATCCTGGTGCTGCCCTTGGGACCAATCCTGGGGCGCGTGGCGCTGGCTTTTGGCCTGGGCGGCGCGCTGGTGGTCTATGCCTTCTGGCGTGTCGACCGCCAATGGACGATTGAAGGTTGGTTGTATGGTCGCTTGCAATATGCCCGCCGTGAAAAACGTTTCGTGCGCGGCGGGGAGCACACCCGGCAGGTTGAAAAACAAGCCGGTGAATCGAAGATAGATATACCTCCCCTGATGCGCTCAGCAGCGCAGGATACCAATGACGTGCTCTTCTGGATCCAGGCCTATACCAACGGCCAGTTGTTGGCGCGCGTGGGAAGTGTGGCGCTGCTGGCCGTTTTCCTGACCTGGAGCGGTACGGGAGGGGTGGTGCGCGCCCAACAATGGATTCGCTCCCTGGCGCGCTAGCGGGGCGAAGGAGATGCCAATGCTTGTTTATGTAATCGTGCTGGGCGTCCTGATTGCCGTGCTGGTGGGGCTGGTTGTCACCGCGCGCATCCGGGCAAAGCGCTTAGCCGGTGCGGATACGCAACTCGGCGAGGCTGGACTGCCTGATGAACTGGTAGCCCGGCCAACCGAAAATCTGGTGGACGTGGCCGATATCCAGGGCCAATTCCTGGTTATGGATAATGGGGAGCTGGTAGCGATGGCAGAGATCGACCCGGTGTTGATCGCTTCGGACTCGCATCCCAGCGGCCTTGATGAGGGTTTCGCGCGTGTGATGCAGGCGCTACCGCCCCAGACCCAGATGCAAATTATCTCGATGCCGGTGCCGACCGAAATTGGCGCCCTTACCGAACGTTACGCCCGCCATGGGTGTAATTGGCGAGAGGTTTACCAGGCCGCGCAGGCGGCCGGGGATGCGGCGACCGCCGCGGCCTGCCAGCGCAAGTATTATTGCGCAGCCCAGATCGGCGATATGCTGATCAACGTCGGTGGGCGTTCGAGCTACCGGGCAGCTTATGTGGTACTGACCCGCGCAAAAGTGACTCCGGCCGATTTCGAACTCGAACTGCAGCATACCCTGGCGGCTTTTGCCCATGCCGGGATGCAGATCCGTTTCCTGCCGCCCGAGGAAGCCCTGCCGCGCCTGTGGTATGCCTACAACCCCGATCATGGCGCGCAGTTGGTGATCGAACAGGCCGCCACGCGCTTTATGGAGATCGCTACCACCGGGGATGCCACCACACCAGCCATGGCCGGAATGACCTCAACACAATTAGAGCATGCCCTGGCCGATCCGGCCCAGTTCATCAAGCGCGTCCTGGCCCCGGCCCAGGTTGAGGAAGGGGAAGCCTGCGTGCATTTCCGGGGGCATAGCATGCTGCTTTATTTCGTAACCGACTACCGCACGCAGCTGCCGCGCATCGAGCGGCTCTTGGGCGCAGATGGGCGCTACGCCAATCGCTTGATCGTGTCCTACTACATCACTGCGCCTCCCGCCGATCAGGTCGCCCTGCAGGCGCGCAAAGCCTCGGCCGCCAAGCAGGCCCACCAGGAGATCGCCCGGCGCATGGGCACGATGCAGTCCTATAAACAGGCTGAGGAAGTGATCGCCATCGAACAAACCCGCCACGGCGCCGAGACCGAGAAGAACATCCCGCGCCTGCTGGGATTGTATCTGGGGCTGGTGGTGCCGACCGCAGACCTGGCCGCGGCGCGCAGCGAATTCGAAGCCGTGCTGCAATCGGCCGGCCTGCTGTTTGTCCCGGCCAAGTGGGCGGCGCTCGCTGCCTGGCAGACTTTGCTTCCATTGGGACAGCGCCATCATCACTTCGAAGACCGCAACGTGTTTTCGGCCAACCTGGCGCAGCTCAACCCACTCTCCGGGATGACGTTGTTCGAGCCGGAAGGCGAGTTCCTTGGTTTCTCCCCGGCGGGCGGCGGCATGTTCTTGCCGGTGGCGGCGGTGCGCAAGCGCGGTGCCAAGCTGACCCCGGGGGATGCGCTGGTCGGCGCACCGGGATCGGGCAAATCATTCACCCTGAAGTATTGGATCACCGACTGGGTAGCGCGCGGCCAGCGCGTGATCGTGCTCGATCCCAAGCTGGAATTCGGGCCTTTGGCGGACGTCTTGGGCGGGGCGCGGCTGGATGCGCTGGGCGGGGATGGTTTCAATCTGTTTCGCTTTGATCCCTATCCGGTGCAGCCCGAATCGGCGTTGGGAAAAACGCTGCGCGATATGACCTATGGCGACAATGTTGCCGCGCTGCTGGCTTTCTACGCGGCCTTGAAAGGCGGCCGGGCGCGCGTGGAGGCGATCGAAGAAACCTATTTAGAAAAGGCCTTGCAGACGGCCATGCGCCAGCAAGGCATGCAGCCGGACGATCCCAACACCTGGACGCCGGACGGGGTGCGCCTGCACGACGTCTACCTGGTGCTGGCCCAGCAGATGCTGCCGGAAAATCCCGCGGTGATCAAGGTCATGGTCGCGATCCTGGAGCAATATGCCGATCAGACCGGGCAGTATTTCGCCCGCTACAACACCCCCGTCGACCTGGACCTGGACAACCAGCTGGTGGCAATTTCGTTTGGCCTGTCGCAGTTCTCGAGCGACCTGAAACTGCCTGCCCTGGCCTACCACCTGGCGCTGCGCATCGCCGCCCAACATGCCATCCGCACATTTTTGTTTAGCGAGGACGTGGTGCCCTGTCACATCGTGATCGATGAAGCCAGCCAGATGCTGATCAATGCCGGGTTGGTTGAAAGTGTGACCCGTATGCTCTCATTGCTGCCGGCCTACAACATCCAACTGCACCTGGCCTTCCAGGATATGCACGCCCTCGAGCGCGCTGACCGGCTGCTCACGGAAAAAGGCACCGCCGGAACCACCAATACGCTGCTGGGCACCATCCCGGCTTATTGGCTCTTCCGCCAGGAGCCGCACTCAGCACAGAAAGCCTGTGAGATCTTGCAGCTGCCGCTGCGGGAGGCCAAGCTGATTTCTACTGCTGCGCCGGGCGAGTGCCTGTTGGCCTTCACCGCCAACCAATTTCGTTTGCCGCTCACGATCGGTGTGCCTGAGGCTTTCCACGAAATATTCCGCACCGATCCGGCCGCCATGCGCCAGATCGTCGACCAGGCGGTATCCCGGGGAGATCCGCTTGAGGAGGGGGCAGGCGCGTGAAGAAGCTGTTTGCAGCCGGTTTGCTCTTGCTGTTCTTTTTTGTGTTGGCGGCGATCAGCATCCAGTTCGACGCCCTGATGCCGCCGGCGATCATGCAGAGCATCTGTGAAGAGCTTCCCTGGACCTGCCCACAGATCACGCAGTGGGTGCTGGCCGAAGTCCCGGAGCAGTATGTGTTTACGGAGGATGAGGGCACGCTCATCGACCTCTTCTGGGATGGGGACGGCGATGGGGTGGTCGACGCTTACCCGTATTACCAATCCGGTACGGTCTACGCCGGGGGCGCGGTGCCCTTTGCCGGCTGGCAGGTTCTAGACCCGGTATTTGCACCGGTGCAGTGGGGTGTGCTGACCGACTGCTATCATGTACCGCGCCCGGGCTACAACGATCATTCCGGCATTGACTACGGCCTGCCGGAGGGGACGCCGGTGGCTGCACCGATCAGCGGGTTGGTGACCTACGCTGGGCCCAAGGGCGACTATGGCAATCTGGTCGTGATCGAAGCCAACGGCGCCCAGGTGTATTTGGCGCATAATACCGAGGTGCTGGTTTCTGTGGGGCAGGTGATCGCGGCCGGGGAGATCGTGGCGCTTTCCGGCAACACGGGCGCTTCAACCGGCCCGCACCTGCACTTCGAGCTGCGCGCCTGTGACCCGCAGAGCGGCTACTGCCGCCCAACCGATCCGTTTACGACCCTGCTGCCCGGCCAGACGGAAACTTTTGACTGGTATTTTGGCGGGCAGTCCACGACCACCTACC
>JAFGRA010000075.1 GCA_016935415.1 Anaerolineales bacterium | reverse complement strand
TATCGGCTGGAACAATCGACAGCACACCACCATAGTCAACGATAATAACCTTAGTGCCAGGCGTAAGCTGATATTTTTTTCTCAATTCGGCTGGGATTACGACCCAGCCTTTGCTGGAAATTGTTAGGGTAGTCATAACAGCTCCTTGTTATACTTTAAGTGTAATAAGTATAACATAATTTGAACATGCAGACTGTTTTTTCAAGGTTACCTGATTTTTTGGGGATGTATTTGTTTAGCCCGCGTTTCTCATCAGCCCGGTGCCCCGGCGATAGCTATAGGGGCTATACCACCGGATTAGCTTTACTCCTCAAATTCTCTGGTGTCTCTCTGAGTTTAACAATTCCGGACCAGCGTTCACCGTACGAAACAGCGTTGTTCGTTCCAAGCTGGCAAATCTTGAGCAAGAAGCTGGTCTGAAATATTTCTAACCTGCTGTTTTTTTCTATATTCCCATAAAAGCAGAAATTTGTCATTGCCCGACGCCGTTTTCTTCTATCTATAAGTTGTTTTTCAAAAAACATGCCCTGCTGTTAGTAACCAACACTGCGAATGACACATAAATTGCAGGGCAGTTCGATGAGTGGGGCCAATCCGGTGGTTGCCGGATGTGCAACTCCCGTGGCTATATTTAGAATAGTAATCATCTGGATAAAAGCCACATGATTACGGGAGATGAATCTTCGCTGCAATCGCGGCGAGGAATTCTTGCTTATCGCGCGCAGTTCTATGCGTTGGTAGGTAAGACGATTTTTTGTTGACTTACAATTGTCCGCTGTTTCTATAAAATCCGCATCATTTACACCAGGTTTGCACCAGAGGAGGTAACTCACTTTATAAATAAATTAGGTAAGAGGGACACTAAGTTATTCCTTCTTCAAATTGTGGTCGATGTGCGCCCAGAACCAGTTCATCACTGTGCGGGTGACGCCTTTGCGGGCACCGAACATTAGCTTGCGGCCAACTGCATCCACCGGAAAGCCTTCCACCAGTAGTTTGGTGCCTTCGCCGTTTTCCTCGATCTGGGTCTGGAAAACACTGCGGTCGCCCAGCACCTTACCATGGATGGTCTTGTGGAACTGCACCTTGAGCTGTTTGGCATCGGCATCCTCGGACAAAACCTTGCCCTCCAAACCGGCCACAGCCGCCTTAACCGCGGCGTAGACCGCGTCGGCAGAATCGGGGAATACTTTCTCTTCATTGGTCGTGTACGGCATCTTTTCCTTCCTTTAATTAATCATGGTCTGGCTCAATAGCGTTTGAGCGGCTTGTTTATCACCAACGGAGGTGCCTTCCAGACTGGCAGTTGCCGCCCCACAGGCCACCCCCCAACGCACAACGCCTTCAAAGTCCATGCCCTGTGCCAGCGCCCAGACCATCGCACCCACCATCGAGTCGCCCGCCCCGATCGGGTTTTTCTCCGCGATCTGCGGGGAGGCGATGGCGAACGCGCCCTGCGCCCCACTATACACGGCCCCATCCTCACCCAACGAGATCACCACGTTGGCCGGGCCGGTTTCGAGCACCGCCGCAGCGACTTCACGCGGGTCGACATTGGTAAGCCCAGTCAGGGTTTGGGCTTCGTGCAGGTTGGGCTTGCACAAGAACGGCGCGGCCTGGCAGCCCAGCTTGAGCGCTTCGCCGCTCGTATCCAGGATGGCGTGACTGCCTTTGGACTGGATCAGGGTAATGATCTGGCTGTAAATGTTCACCGGGCAACCCGGCGGCAAACTGCCGGCCAGCACCCACCAATCGTCGGGGGCCGCCAACTGGGTGATCTTGGCGAGTAATTGCTGCACGCCAGCGGCTGAAATCGTTGGCCCCGGTTCGTTGGCCTTGATGTAATGCGATTTGGCCTGCGAGCGGATGCTGACATTGGTACGCGTCTCGCCCTCCACCCGCACGAAATCAGTCTGGATGCCCAGCGAATGCAGGCCATTTTCCAGGAACTTGCCGCTCTCGCCACCGACGAACCCCAGCGTCACGCTGGGCGTGTCGAAGCCGAGCAGCAGACGCGAGACGTTGAAGCCTTTGCCACCAAAATCGACCTGCCACTTCGAGGCGCGCAGTACGGTATCGAACTCGATCTCCGGGACGAGCAGTTCACGGTCGATGGCGGGGTTAAGCGTTACGGTGTAGATCATGCCTTAGCTTCAACCCTCTTGCGGCTGCCAGAACGTATCCAGCAGCGCATTCTCGGCTGCGCGCGTCCAGGTATCGCCTTCACCGAGTTTGGCGCCGATCTCGGGATAGGATGCTTTCAGTTCATCCAGGCCCATCAACGGCAGGTCGTGGATCTGCGGGAAGATCACGATCTTGCCCGGATAGCGCCCTGCCATCACGGCTTCTATGCCATCCCGCGCCGCTTCCAGGCCACCCACCGCCGCCACCACGCGTTCCGGCGAGAGCGAGCCATCCATAGCGCGCGCCATCACCTGGGCCTGGTCTTCGATGGTCAAACCGGAAGTGCCGGTGTATTGGGCGTTATGCAGGTAGACCTTGCTCAGGTCGACGGCGGCATAGGTACCGTTGGGCACTCCGGCGAACAAGACCAGCATGCCATCGGCCTTCATTAATGTAGCCGCTTCTTCCATCAACTTGGCAACCGGCACACTGACGACCACGTCGTCGGCTCCGGCCCCATCGGTCAGCCCCATCACGAAATCATAGATTGATTCAGCAGCTTCCATCGGGTTGAAGAGGTAGAAATCGCGGCCATGTGCCTTTGCCAGCGGCTCGAAGCTTTGCTTGAGCAGTGCGATGCGGTCGGCGCTGACTTCCGTGGCGACAATCGTCTGCGGGCCGGTGGGCATTTCGATGGCGCGCTGCACGTGCATCTGCCCCATCGGGCCACCCGCGCCGATGAAGACGGCCGTGCCGCCGGCGCGCAGTTCGCAGCGGTTGCGGGCTTCACCATAAGCGGCAGCGATGTCGCTGCTATCCGTGCCCACAAAGGCAATGTAGTCATAATGCAAACGGCCAACATCGGCCTGCACCAGATCATCGAGCGGTTCGGTCGCCACCAGGTTCAACGTGCCGCGCCGGGCAATCGCCTTGGCGATCTCGCCAACGCGCGCCGCCGAAGTCGGTGCCAGCGCCACAATATCGTCAAAGCCACTGCCGCCGGTCAATTCCGCAGCAAGCGCCGCAATCTCAGCATCAGCCAGGCCGCCCTTTTCAACGATCTGCTTACCGGTCGCTTCGATCAGGGCGCGCACGGCAGCGGGCACATCGGTCAGCACAAAGCGGGTCGGGGCGTCCAGAAATTTGGAGAATTGGTACGCGCGCGTGTCACCAGGGCGGCCGATGATCCACATCGTGCCGCCAGCCTTGGGTTCCAGCCGCCGCCGTTGGGTATAGGCCGCCACCACGCAGCCCCACGGTTCCAGCAGCGAAGATTCGGCATAGCCCATTTCCTCGCCAACCGGCAGCAGGCAAGCGCCCGCGTCCGTGTCCAGCACTTCTGGCCCAATCAGGTGATACTGGATCAACCCGCCGGGGATGGTGTAGCCATAAGCCGTACTCTTGCCGTTCTGGTAAATATCGGGCTGCACGGCCAGGCGCTGGCCGGGGTGATACTTATCTTTGAGGTCCCTGCCAACTTTGATGATCGTCAGGGCAACCTCGTGCCCCAGGCGGGAGGGATCGTTTTCCAGATCGCGGTTGTACAGCTTGGGATGATTGCGCCCCTGCTTGATGATCTTAACATCCGAGAAGCACATCCCAACACTGTCGATCCTGACCAATAATTGATCCTCACCCGGTTCGGGAATATCCAGCGTTTCGGGCTGGCCGTCGCGGCCAAAGTTTTCTAATCCGGCCCCATAAAAATTCCAGGCCCAGGTTTGCTTTGGCACCGAAAGATCACGTTGATACAACTCATGCTTTAAAGCCATTGCTTATACCTGATTTTCCTTTACAAGTTCTCGAACTTGAGCCGCGGTTGAGCACTCAAGCGCTTTTGCCGCTAATTTTTGGGCGTTCTTAAAATCCATGCCGCGGATGATTGCCTTAACTTCTGGGATCGCCGGGACACTCACGCTCAACTCGTCCACACACAAACCCAGCAAGATCGGCACCGCGACCGGGTCGGAACCCAATTCACCGCACACCCCAACCCATTTGCCATGCTTATGCGCCCCCTCCACCGTTTGTGCAATCAGACGCAGCACCGCAGGATGCAGCCCGTCCAGGTTCTTGGACAATGAACCGTGCATGCGGTCGGTGGCCAGCGTGTACTGGGTCAGGTCATTGGTGCCAATCGAGAAAAAATCGACTTTCTGAGCGAACTTGTCCGCCAGCAATGCCGCCGAAGGCACCTCGATCATAATCCCCACCTTGACTGCCTCGGCGCTTTGTTCGGCGCGCACTTCTGCGACCACATCCAGCGCCCGGCTAAGCTCATCCACATCCGAGATCATTGGGAACATGATGTGCAAGTTGCCATGTTGCGCAGATTTCAGCAAAGCGGTCAGTTGTTC
This sequence comes from Anaerolineales bacterium, assembly GCA_016935415.1. Classification (GTDB taxonomy): domain Bacteria; phylum Chloroflexota; class Anaerolineae; order Anaerolineales; family UBA11579; genus JAFGRA01. Next base: position 5,339 of record JAFGRA010000075.1, on the reverse strand, counting down.
ACGCAGGATTTTCAGGTTCGCCAGACCCAGGCGGATGCCGCGCAGCCCCAGGAAGGGGTTTTCTTCCTGCGGCGTGTGAATATAGGAGATTGGCTTATCGCCACCCACATCCAGGGTGCGCACCACCACGGGCTGCTCACCCATTGTTTTCAAAATTGTGCTGTAAACTTCCACTTGCTCCTGCTCAGTCGGCGGGGTCGTCCTTTCCAGGAACAAGAATTCTGTGCGCAGCAGCCCCACGCCTTCAGCGCCCATTTGAAGGGCCTTCTTGGCTTCTTCGGCCCCACCGATATTGGCAACCACCTCGACGCGGTGCCCATCTTGGGTCACAGCCGGGTCAGCGGCAATCGCCTTCATCTGTTCCTGGCGCGTAATTTCGTCCTGCTGATCCTGATGGGCCTGTTCGATCTCGGCCGTAGTGGGGTCGACCAGCACAAAGCCTTCCTTACCATCCAGAATGACCTGCGTGCCGGAAGCTACCCCCAAGATTTCATCATTTATGCCCACTACCGCCGGGATACCCAAAGCACGCGCGATGATGGCCGTGTGGGAGGTTGGGCCGCCTTCCGAGGTGCAAAAGCCCAGTACCTTGCTGGCGTCCATGGAAACCGTATCTGAGGGAGAGAGATCACGCGCGCTGATGATTACCGGGCGATCAGGCAACTCGATGCTCGCCACCTCCTCACCCAGCATGATGCGCAAGACGCGGTAACCCACGTCATATAGGTCTGCGGCGCGCCCGGACAGTACCGGGTCGGACAACCCGGCCAGGAATTTGCTTTTTTGGTCGATCACGTATTGAAACGATTTCGCTGCGCTCTGGCCGCTATCCAATTGCTGTTCGATTTCCGCCAGAATTTCCTCATCGGAGAGCAGTTCAATATGGACATCGAAGATCGCGGCCTCCTGTGTTGCACCCGAATCCAGCATCTGCTGGTTCAGTTTCTTCAACTGGGATTTAGCCGTCTTGATCGCTTCATATAAACGGTTCTTTTCTTCTTCTTTCCGGCCAGACGCCTTCTCTTCGATCACCAGGTCCGGTTTCTTGAACTGGAAAATTTCACCAATCGCAAAACCAGGCGAAGCGGAAATGCCGCGAAATTGATTCTCTGCCGTAGCTTGCATTTCCGGGGCAGCAGCTTGTGGTGCAGTCGCCTCAACCTGCACCTGCTCCGGCGGGGAGAGGTGCTCGCCTTCGCCCAAGCCCGCTTCAATCTCTGCCTTGATCGCTTTCAAGGCCTGGTCTTCATCTTCTCCTTCGACCTCGATGTGAATCTGCGATCCAGATTCAACACCGAGCGTCAACAACGAGATCAAACTTTTGCCGTTAGCCTTTTTATCATTGTGAAAAACAGCAACCTTGGAATCATATTGCTTGGCAAGATTCACAAACGTTTTCGCCGGGCGGGCGTGGAGGCCAGTTGGATTTTTGATCTCGATATCCAATGTTTTCATTGCATCTACCTTTGTTCGTTCACTCGCTGCAGCCCAAAAATTCAGTCTACGGCTTAGTAAGGGGTTAGACCGCTTCGTTTTCCTTATTCAGGTAACTGAGGATCACGGCCTTATCGGTCGTCGTGATCAATTCTTGGGTGACATCTTCGTCTTCAATCGCTTCTGCCAGATTTGCCAGCACGGCCACATGCTCATCTTTCTGAGCCGCGATGCCGATGATCAAATATGCTTTCTCACCGTCTTCCCACTCTACGCCCTCAGAAAGTTGCAACACAGAAATGCCAGTGCTCAGAATTTGTTCCCTATTGTCAAACTGGCCATGCGGAATGGATACGCCATTGCCTAGGTAGGTCGACATGGTCTGTTCTCTGGCGAGCATGCCATCCACATACCCAGCCTCGACACAACCGGTCTCAACCAGCAGCGCCCCACATTTCTTGATGGCATCTTCCTTGCTGTCCGCGGTCGCGTTCAGTTTGATCCGGTCTTCAGAAAGTATGGCCATAGCTTACTCCACGTTGCTGCTAATGTCTTCCGCATTTACAAATGCCGAGACCAATTTATCAAAGAGAGGATCATTAAGGAAATGCTTGAAAGCCACTACGACTGCATCCGGAGCTTTCGACAGGGCAACCTTAGATAAGCCTTCATGTACGACAACCAATTGGGCATTTGCCGGGATTTCTCGCGCCGGTTTGTGAACGACCTTGATGTCTTCTACATTTGCTTTCTTGAATTTCTTCTTCAAAGAATTAACACTCATCAGGCTGGAACCCATGCCCGCCTCACAGGCGAAGATCACAGTTTTGATATCAGAAGTATTTAACGTATTTGCCATCGTTCTGCCTTTCTAAAAATCAGATTTGAAAGGCTCCAGTTGATGCTGGAGCCTTTCAAACATAGTTGTTGGCTAGGCCAGCCCCGGAACGCTGCTGCCTTCTGCCACCAGGGCTTCGTCTTCCTCTTCGTCTTCTTCACGCACAGGACGAACCTTCAGGATGAAAGCACCAACCAGGAAGGAAACGACTGCGCCAATCAAGACACCGGTGAGCACGGCAAAGTGCTGGCCGCGCGGAATTACAGCCAGGTAAGCAAAGATCGAACCCGGGGAAGGGGTAGCCACCACCCCAGCATTCATGATCGAGAACCACAGGTCGGCCGAAAAACCGCCAGCGATCACCGCCAAAATCATAATGGGGTGCGCCAGAACGTACGGGAAATAAATCTCGTGGATGCCGCCCAGGAAGTGAACGATCATCGAGGCCGGGGCCGATTCCTTCAGCATGCCCTTGCCAGCAACATAGTAAGCCACCAGCAAACCCAGGCCGGGGCCAGGGTTGGTTTCCAGCAAGAAGTGGATCGCCTTGCCGGTTTCTTCCACTGACGCCACACCCAGTGGAGCCAACACGCCGTGGTTCAAGGCGTTGTTCAGGAACAATACCTTGGCCGGTTCAACAATGAACGCCGCTAACGGGAGCAAGCGGGCATTGACCAAACCATCGACTACGCCCCCAGCAAAATTACTGATCGCGGTCAGCACAGGCGACATCGCTACATAACCGATCAGCGCCACAATTGTTGCCAGGATGCCAGCCGAGAAGTTGTTGACCAGCATCTCGAAACCAACCGGGATCCTTTCCTCAAGGGCCTCGTCAATCAGTTTGATCAACCAGCCACCCAGCGGGCCCATGATCATGGCACCCATGAACTGCGGGACATCCGTGCCAACGATAACACCCATCGTTACGGCTGCGCCCACCATGCCACCGCGGTGGCCGTAGATCATCTTACCGCCGGTATAACCGATCAAGAGCGGCAGCAGGTACGTGATCATCGGGCCTACCAAACTGGCAAAATTCTCATTAGGCAGCCAGCCCACCGGGATGAACAGGGCTGTAATTAAAGCCCAGGCGATAAATGCGCCCATGTTGGGGATAATCATCCCAGCGATGAATCCACCTAACCTTTGAATCTTCTCTTTCATTTTTTCTCCTTTTGCATATTTATGAATAGGGACGTTGTAATACAACCAGTGGCCGGCACCCTGGAGTAAAACCATATTTAGCTGAGGAATGAGGTGATCGCCTCAATATCCTCCGGAAGCAACTGCGGCGAAACCTGGATCACTGGCGTGCCTTGCGTCAATTCATCAGGCAAGGGCATCAAGGTAATCACAAGATCTGCAGCCGCGACCTTCGCTTGGTCCAATTCTCTAAACGACACAATATTCAACTTGCCTAATCGAGGGAAACGTTTAATCAGTCTGGCATTCAATAATTGGGCGGTTGCCATCCCGCTGGGACATACCACTAATACTTCGTGCAAATCGTGCGGACGTAAACGGATGTAAGCAGCTCGTAGCAAAGCTGCGATCATGCTCAATTCTTCTTCGGGCAATTCGATACCGGTGGTGCGGTGGATGATCTCCAACAAACTATTCGCCAGTTGGAATTCTTTGGCGTATTTTTCTTCCTGGGGCAAGCCCGACTGCGTCCGGGGTGCCCACAAATCGAATTCCTGCTGATTGCAAACTGGGATCAGATGGTTGACCAGTCCCTCGCGCAGTGTCGGATCGTTGACCAGATCGTCAATTTCGTAAGATTCGCTGACTTCCTGTAACAATTGGCTGGAAAGTTCCTGGATTAGGTTATCTTGTTCCTGCGTACTGGGCCAGCTCTCAACTCGCGGGGAGGACAGGATATACAAGGCGACGTAAGTGATATCATCATCATTCCAGTTGATTGTTCCCAGGCTCTCGAGGTTCTTGATCATATCGAAAGCCGCGTTCCAGACCGGTTTCTGCTTAAGTTTGCTCACCATCTCAGTCGGGAACTGCATGTGTTCACCCAGCTTGATGCGGATCATGAGAACGGACAAAACCAGCGCCAGGAAAAGCACAGCATCGTCCGTAAAGCGCCCATGCAAAAAATCTTCAACAAATACAATTTTGTTGAAGATTCTTTTTAAATCAATCAGTTTCAAAATGGCGTTGATCTTTTCTACAGGCGGCAGGAAATGTGCATCTTCATCAAGTGAAAAGATCAAACCTTGCTGGAAAGAAACCGAAAACAGCGATTTTCCAAAAGGCGCTGCTCCCCACAGCAAAGTTAAGATGGCCTGCTGGCGCTGCTTCTCCGTACACGCAACCCAGATTCCGTAATTCTGTCTGCGCTCCAATTGAATCCCCTGGTCGTTCAGCCAGTCCTCGATCACTTCCAGGTCGCCCACAATTGTAGTGCGGGATACCCTGGAAAGGTGTGCAAGCTGAGTGAGGATTACAGGTTCAGTCTCGAAAAGCATGATGAAGCAAATCAGTTGTTGGCGTTGGTCGGGAGAAAGTACTAATTGGAGGCGAGAGGCCTTTTCCAGTTCTTGAATGATCTCTGTTTTTTGCTCAGGTTGGCAATTGATCATAATGCCCACCCCCGGCTTGGTTTCCAAGCGTACATCTCTCGATTTGAGCCATTGGTTGATCCCCTTCATACTGTAACTTACCTGCCGCGCGGATAGTTGGACGCTGCTTGCGATATCCCCTGTTCCCAGGGGATGATCCTCCTGGAGGAGGATTTTTAGAATGTCACGCTGCCGGGTTGTAAGAGATGTCATAAATGTCCTACTGATATTCACAACAAATAGTACATATTTGTAATTATAGGTGAAAAGATTCTTAAAAAAACAGTCAATAGATGCGACATTTTTCGGACAAGATATGACAAAATTATAATAATGAAATAGTATTAGATAGCCTATCCCCCCATTTGCTTCGAATATCATTCAAATTTCGCCTGACATTAAATTAAATAACTCATGTTACGCACTTAGAGTGCAAAACGGACTAAAATTGTGGACAAGGAGAGTGCTATGAAAACAAATATCCTTGACCT
>JAFGRA010000074.1 GCA_016935415.1 Anaerolineales bacterium | reverse complement strand
CCTGACTGGCTAACAAAAACTGACAGTAATCCCAATGGGTTAGTTTACTCATGTTCTTATTATCTCACCTGTTTTGCGTAAGTCCTACTTTATTTAGACGGAGAAGCAAGCCCTGCTTCTAACAAATTTCTAATTCAATCTTGGCTGATGATGCCCTTGCATCTGAAACCGTTCCATGCTAGAATCGCAAAGGGTAGGTATCATTTGTGTGTACGGCGCTGAAAAGTGGGAAGCCCCCACTTTTCTTCATATCACCAGCTTTTTACACGAAGATACATATTTGGGAACCCCTAAACCATTTACCGTCGTTAATTGGAGTATTGCAGAAATACCGGAGTGTAAGTAAGCATGAAGAACGAATTTTCCTTGGCGTTCAATGAAGTATTGGACGACAAACAACTGCCGAAAGACATTGTCCTCGAGGCGATCGAAGCTGCGATGATCTCGGCCTATCGCAAGGCCGTGAACGCTTCCAGCGCGCAGCACGTCAGCGCCAAACTCGATGCTGAGACTGGTGAAGTGACCATCTTTGCCGAGAAAGAGGTCGTCGAGGATGTACAGGACGAACGCACCGAAGTGCTGCTTGAAGAGGCCCTGAAATACGACCCCGAGGCAGAACTCGGCAGCCTGGTTGTTGTTGAGTCCACACCCGAAGATTTTGGGCGCGTAGCCGCCCAAACGGCACGCCAGGTGATCCAGCAACGGATCCGCGAAGCAGAACGTGAAGCCCAATACGAACATTACAACGATCAAACCGGCGAGATTATTAACGGTATTGTCCAATCTGTCAATCCGAGCAAGATTACGCTTGGCCTGGACCGCAAGGCCGAAGGCATCATGCCGCGCAACCAGCAAATCCGCGGCGAACGTTTCCGCGTGCACGACCGCGTGCGTGCCTTATTGGCCGAGGTCAAAATGACCCCGCGTGGGCCGGAGATTATTCTCTCGCGTGCCCACCGCAATTTCCTGCGCCGCTTACTTGAAGACGAAGTCCCCGAAATTTACAACGGGATGGTAGAAATTCGCTCGATCGCACGCGAACCGGGCTACCGCTCTAAGGTGGCCGTAGCCGCCCTGCAACCGGGCATTGACCCGGTCGGTGCCTGTGTCGGTATCCGCGGTGTCCGCATCCAGGCCATCGTGCGCGAACTGAATGACGAAAAGATTGACGTGATCGAATGGAACCCTGATCCCGCCGCTTACATTGCCAAAGCCCTCAGTCCGGCGCGCGTCAACGGCGTATATCTGAACGAGGATGTCGACGGCAGCAAGACCGCCACGGTAGTGGTGCCAGAAGACCAACTCAGCCTGGCAATCGGGCGCGATGGTCAGAACGCCCGCCTGGCCGCCAAGCTGACTTCCTGGCGGATTGACATCAAGAGCCTGTCCGAGGCTGCCTCTGACGCACTCTTCAAATTGTCTAATGATCCCGCTTACGCCGAAGATGCTAAGAAATTGACCGATGAGATGGCTACTGTGGAAGCTATTCTTGCCAAGAAACAAGAAGGCCGCCCGATTCCCCCCGAAGAATATCAGACTCTGGCGCGCTTCATCGATAAGATCGAGCGCGGCGTGATCGCCCGCCAGCAAGAGAAGCTGGAAATCGAGCGCCTGATCGAAGAAAAAGCCAAGGCTGCGATCCCCAACGAAGCTTACGATATCCCCCTGGACGATCTGGGCCTTTCCCCACGGCTCAATATTTTGCTTAGCGGTGAAGGCTACTCCACCATCGGTGACCTGATGTTGCAGTTGCACATGGACCCCGACCAGATCCTGGGCTTGAACGGCGTTGGTCCGAAGACCATAGACGATATCCAGGAAGCTTTGGAGGCCTTCGATCTGCCTGAAGCGGAAGCGGTCGAAGCGGAAGCCGAAGCCGTGGCCGAAGAAGCCGAGGCTGAGGGTGAAGCAGAAGCTGGAGAGGCCGAAGTCGACACCGAGGAAGAAGAGGAAGAACAACCTTCCATTGACGAGATCCTCGAACAAACGGCGAAAGAAATCCAAAAAGAGCCTAAGCGTAAAAAACCGGCGATCAAGATCGTCGACGAGGTGCCTTCATTGGATGAATTGCCCGAAGTCCAGCGGCAGAAACAGAAGGAAAAGAAGAAACGCTATCGCGAGGTCGAATACGACCCCGACCACGACGTTACCATCGTTCGCCGGCGGCGCAAGCACGACGACGGAGAATGGGAAGAAGATTGGTAGGATTGAGACTCCACCTGGGCAAACCGGCGGAGTGGTTATAAAATATTGGCAAATACGGCGAGGCGCAGCCTTGGCTGCGCCCTCCACCATATTTGTTTGATCGCTTGGTAAATTAGAAGCCAAGTGTGAGCGTGGGTATCATTGACTTCAAAACGTGGGAGGCGATGGTATCCTAAAGATAGGAACAAACAATCGTATTTAGAAGTAATCCTGGGTGATAGGCGGTGGCCACGAAGAAACGGCGCGGCAAGCATATCCCGCAAAGAACGTGCGTTGGTTGCCGAACAGTCCAACCCAAACGTTCAATGATCCGCGTGGCGCGCACTCCCGACGGTGTGCAAGTCGACCCAAGCGGCAAATTGCCAGGACGCGGGGCATATCTCCACGACCTGCGATCTTGCTGGCAACAAGGCCTGAAAGGCGCCCTTGCCCACGCGCTTAAAACGGAAATAACTGCCGAAGAACGCGAGCTTTTGGCCGCGTACATGCAGAGTTTACCGGACACAAATGCTGCCGAACCAGTATCGGAAGGTCAATCAGATCGACCGAAAACACCAAATGAATAGGGCCAACATGTTTATCGAAAGCCCTATAGCCTAAGAGGTCTTTGGTCTACCGCTCACTGGGATTCGACGGATGATGTTTTGTAAGGAGAAACCAGATGAGCGATAATGGAACAGATACTAAGGCAATAGAATTACCAGCCAGCATGACCGTGCGTCAACTGGCCGATTCAATCGATTCCAGCCCCATCGAAATCATTAAAACCTTAATGGCGAACGGCGTTATGGCGAACATCAATCAGATGATCGACTTTGACACTGCCGCCATTGTAGCAGCCGAAATGGGCTACGATGCTACCCTGGAAGTCATTGACCAGGTTGAAGCCGGAGATTCCGGCGAAATTCCCCTATGGCGGCGCTTGATCGCCAAGGAGAAAGAGGAAGACCTGGTTCGACGCCCGCCGGTGGTTTCGATCCTCGGGCATGTTGACCACGGTAAGACCTCGTTGCTGGACTCGATCCGGCAGACACACGTTCAGGAGGGCGAAGTCGGGGGCATCACCCAACACATCAGTGCCTACCAGATCACCCACAATGACCGTCTGATCACATTTCTGGACACACCTGGTCATGCGGCTTTTACGGCTATGCGTTCGCGCGGCGCTCAGGGTGCCGACATCGTCATCCTGGTGGTAGCGGCCGATGATGGCGTAATGCCCCAGACGCGTGAAGCACTGGCGCATGCCCGCGCTGCCCAGGTGCCGATCATCGTAGCGCTGAACAAGATCGACAAATCCAACGCCAACCCCGATTACGTCAAGCAGCAGCTTTCTGAAGTCGGCCTGATCCCCGATGATTGGGACGGCGATACGATCGTGGTGCCGGTCTCGGCGACCGAAAAATCCGGCCTGGAAGACCTGCTGGAAGCGATTAATTTGGTGTCCGACAATATGGATATTTACGCCAACCCGAATGGTGAAGTGCTCGGCACAGTGATTGAAGCCGAAATCGACCGCCATCGCGGCGTGCTGGCAACCCTGCTGGTACAGAATGGCACCTTGCACACCGGTGACGCACTGGTGGCAGGCACCTCCCACGGGCGCTTACGCGCCATGTTCGACTTCAACGGTAATGCGATTGAAGAGGCCGGCCCCTCCACCCCGATCTCTGTGATGGGCTTGAACGAAGTGCCCGAAGCCGGAGATGTTTTCCGGGTTGTGGACAGCGACAAGGAAGCCCGCGCCATCATTGCCGACCGGTTGGATAGACAAAAACAGCAAGCCACGCTGGCCGCTCCAGCCATGACCCTGGAATCACTGTTCGAGCGTTACCAGTCTGGGGAAGTGCGCGAATTACGCCTGATCGTCAAGGCAGACGTGCAAGGTTCCCTGGAACCGATCATCTCCTCGCTGGAAGAAATGAAAGCCGGGGATAAGGTTGGCGAAATTGGCGTCAACGTTTTGCATGCCGACACCGGTAACATCAGCAAGGATGACATTTCCCTGGCCGCGGCTTCTCAGGCGATTGTGATGGGTTTCAACGTCACTGCTGACGTGGCCGCCCGCAAGCAAGCTGAAGTTGAGGGCATTGATATTCGCAACTACAATATCATCTATCGCCTGACTGAGGACGTGGAAAAAGCCCTCAAGGGTATGTTGGAACCGGAAGAGCGCGAGACTGTGATCGGCAAAGCCGAGGTGCGCGCCATCTTCACCATCCGCAAGATCGGTAAGATCGCCGGTTGCCGGGTGACTGATGGTGAGGTTCGCCGCAATGCTTTCATGCGTGTGATCCGGAACGACAAAGTGATCCACGACGCCCCGGTCAGTTCACTCAAGCGCGAGCAAGAAGATGCGCGTGAAGTTCGCCAGGGTTTCGAATGTGGCATCAATGTGGAGGGGTTCGACGATTTCAAAGTCGGTGACATTTTACAGTGCTACATTCATGAACTGGTGAAGGTGGAGTAGGAGCAGGGATGGTTTCGGAGGAACGTACTCGCCGCATTGCGCAACGCGTGCGTGAAGAATTGTCGGAAATGTTGATCTTCGAAGTCTCTGACCCGCGCCTGGGCGGCGTAAGCATAACCGATGTACGCGTCGACCGGGAGTTGTCATTTGCCAGTATTTTCGTTTCGGCCGTCGAAGGTTCGGTGCGCAAGGATGAAATCCTGGAGGGCTTCGAGGCGGCGAAAAGTTTCCTGCGCCGCCAGTTAGCCAGCCGTATCCAGTTGAGGAGTTTTCCCCAGTTGCGCTTTTTCTGGGACCCTTCGCCTGAACATGCTGACCGCATCGACCGCCTGATCGCTTCGCTACACGCCGAAGAAGACGACGAAGAAGGTACTGCCAGCGATGAGTGAGCAAGTATTGGCCGAAATTCGCCAGTGTATTGCCCAGGCCCAGCACATCGCCGTAGTTGGGCATAAGCGCCCCGATGGTGATTCGATTGGCTCGGTGCTTGGCCTGGGGCTGGCGCTGCAAAACGCCGGCAAGCAGGTGCAAATGTGCTCTGCAGACGGCGTACCCACGGCCCTGAAGCACTTAGAAGGCAGCGATCAAATTGTCCAGGAACTGCAACTGCCCATTGACCTGGTCATCGCGGTGGATATGTCCAGCTTTGATCGTCTGGGTGCAGACCTGCCGGAAGAACTGGTGACTGCCCGCACCCAGGCCGGACTGCCGCTGGTCGACGTTTGTATCGACCACCACGCCACCAACAACCACTTTGCGGCTGTCAGCCTGGTGGAAGAAACGGAAGTGGCTGTGGCAGCTATCCTGACAAAGTACCTGCCCGCGCTTGGATTAGAAATTTCGGCCGCGGTTGCCGGGGCGCTTTTAACCGGTATAATTACAGACACAATCGGCTTCCGCACACCGAACGTGAATGCCGGAACGCTGCGTCTGGCTGCTGACCTGGTGGAAAAAGGTGCTGACTTACCCGAGCTGTATTTCAAAGCGTTGGTAGAAAAATCCTTTGAAGCCACGCGCTATTGGGGCGCAGGACTATCGAAAATACATAGAGAAAACGGAATTGTGTGGACGACACTTTCGGTAGAAGATCGAAAGATGGCCGGATATGGTGGTAATGACGACGCTGACCTGGTGAATGAGCTTTCTTCTGTAAAAGATGCAAAAATCGCAATCATATTTATTGAGCAAACTGATAATACCGTTAAGATCAGTTGGCGATCCAAGCCCGGCTTCGACGTCAGCCAGATTGCTACGCAATTTGGTGGCGGCGGGCATAAGGTTGCCTCTGGGGCTTTGGCGGTCGGGGATTTGCAATCTGTGTGTGAACAGGTCTTGGCTGCTACCAGGCAGACCCTGACCGATCATTAATAGTGACGCGATCATTTACTGAGAACAAAAATTACAGTGAGGTAACAAAGAGAAAATGTGCGAACAATCAACACAATGCAGTTTGAGAAAAATCTTCGATTTTTCCATCGCAGGTAATGTTCTAAATACCATGATTTGGGGAGAAGGGTAAAAATGGATAACGACGTAGTAAAAAATGTTGTCTCAGGGGTTTTGGTTGTCGATAAGCCCGTTGGGTTGACTTCCCATGATGTCGTGCAGATCATTCGCCGGGGAACCGGCATTCGCCGTGCCGGACATACCGGTACGCTCGACCCGCGCGCATCTGGCGTATTGGTCGTTCTGGTTGGTCCCGCGGTACGCTTGAGCGAGTTTGTCTCCGCTTCTGATAAGCGCTACCAGGCAACCATCCGCCTGGGCAGCCGTTCGGATACCTACGATTCTGAAGGTATCATCACCGATTCGGAAATGCCCGTGGATGTGACCGAAGAACAATTCAATGAAATGATTATGGGGTATGTTGGTGAGATCGAACAGGTCCCGCCACCGTATTCCGCTGTCAAGGTACAGGGCAAGAAAGCCTACGAACGCGCCCGTCAGGGTGAAGAAGTTGAGCTTGAGCCGCGCATGATCAATGTATACAACCTGGAAGTGTTGGAATGGGCACCACCCGAAGTCGTCATTGATGTGTACTGTTCCTCCGGCACTTACGTGCGCTCCCTGGCAAACGATATTGGTGAAGAATTGGAAGTCGGCGCTCACCTGGTGGGGCTGCGGCGCACCAAGAGCGGGCGTTTTACGCTGCGTGATGCCATTTCCCTGCGCCGCCTGCGCGAAGCCTTCGAAGCTGGTTCCTGGGCACAGTACCTGATCCCGGCTTCTGAGGCACTGGGCGACTGGCCGATGATCGAGCTGGATGCCGATGAGGTTGAGAAGGTGCGCCACGGCCACCGCCTCCCGGCCGAACCGGATGCTGTCGGTTGGGCGCGTGCGGTATCCATGCAGGGCGACCTGGTTGCACTGATTGAGGTCGTTCCTGAAGATCAAGAGTGGCAACCGCGTAAGGTTTTCTTCTCTTCCTGAGCAACCTATGCAGCACTACGCATCGCTGCAAGCCGTTAATGTGCAAGATGCCTGGCTAACGATCGGCGCCTTCGACGGCGTCCATCTTGGGCATCGCCAAATATTACAGGAACTTACTGCCGGAGCGCACGCGAGTGGTGCTCCGGCAGTTGTGCTTACTTTCTTCCCCCACCCGATGGTGGTATTGCGCGGCCCGCAGCCGAATTTCTACCTGACCAGCCCAAAAGAAAAGGCGGCGCTGTTGGCTGAAGCCGGGGTGGATATCGTCATCACCCACCCATTCGATCATGTTGTTTCCCAGATTGCGGCGCGCGACTTTGTCCAGGATTTGAAACAACACCTGGGACTGGCCAAACTGTGGGTCGGGCATGATTTCGCACTGGGCCGCAACCGAGAAGGCGATATTCCCGCTTTACAGCAATTTGGCACGGAAATGGGGTTCAGCGTGCAGGTGGTGGAGGAAGTAACCGGGAATGGCGCGGTGATCTCCTCGAGCCTGATTCGCCGGGCGTTGCAGGCGGGGGACGTCCGCCAGGCGGCGGATTGGCTGGGACGGCCGTACAACGTCGATGGTAAGATCGTGCACGGCGATGGCCGCGGCCGCACGATTGGTATCCCGACAGCCAATATCGAATACTGGCCGGAGCGCGTGATCCCTGCTAAAGGCGTATACGCCTGCCGGGCGCAGGTGAACGGGCAGACCTGGGAATCGGTGACCAACATTGGCGTGCGCCCCACGTTCGACGTCGATGCGGTGCAAACTAACGTGGAAACGCATTTGCTGGATTACGACGGGGGCGAGATTTACGGCCAGCGCTTGAAGCTGGAATTCCTGGCCCACATCCGGGACGAGCAGCGTTTTTCGGGAGTGGACGAGCTGGTTGCGCAAATTCATCGCGATATCGAAACCGCGCGCCAAGTTTTGCAAACGTAGTGTGTGCCTGCCGGGCACGCGGGGAGTGGCGAGATGAGAAAGTCGAAATTGTTGATGTGTTTGGGGATGCTGCTGGTATCCTCCTTGGCTTGCAGCCTGTTTACGCAGACCCCCACATCCACTTCCACACCCATCCCTACGAATGCACAGCCTTTTCCCAGTGATACGCTAGTTCCCCCGACTGTGCCGCTGGCATCGCCAACCGCTATTCCCACCGCGACCGAAACGTTCACGCCCATCCCTTCTCCTACGTTCGAACCCGCCGAAATTCTGGCAACCTTTACTGCCATTGCCCAGGCGCAAAACCAATTGGCTGCCCCAGTCCTGGAGCAACCTTCCTATTCTGAACAGATTGCCGGGCTGCGCGATTTTGCCTGGGGCCTGGATAATACTTTCTGGGTGGCGACCGATTCCACGCTATACAGCAACCCGGACGATCCCATTGATACCGGCGACTGGATCAATGATGCTGTGTTCGTTTCCCCGGATGGCAGCATCGTGGCTTCATTGAATACCCAGAATTCGGAAGTGCGTTTCTTCGATACTGCCAGCGGTGCCGAACAACGCACGCTGCCCTGGTACGATCCCGCTGGGCCGGTGCTGTATGGGGTGGTGTTCTCCGCCGACTGGAGCACAATGGCCTGGTACATTCGTGGCACGGTGCAGCTTATGGATCCAGCGACCGGGATGCTTGGCCCAACTTTGCGCCACGAGCAGTTTATCGATGCGGTGGCTCTATCTGAAAATGGCACGCGGGTCGTTACCTTCCAGGGTGGTGGGCAAGTGATCTTTTGGAGCGCACAATCCGGGGAAGAACTGAGTCACTTACAGCCATCGGTACCGAGTTACCGGGGGGCGATCTCGCCGGATTTGGGGATGGCTGCACTGACTGGCGAAGCCAATGCGATCGTGGTCTGGGATATTGCCAGCGCCCAACCGATTTACGTGTTCGCCGGGCGCGGCACGGAAGCCACCAGCCTGGCCTTTTCTCCCGACGGCGGTGTGCTGGCGGCGGCTTTTGATGATGGTTCGATCCAGACCTGGGATTTGGCAACCGGTGCAGCATTGGATAGCCTGGGCGGGTATACCGGCCGCATCTTCAAGCTGAGTTTCTCGCCTTATGATCCTGCCCTGGCCGGGCAGACCACCGAGGGCACGATTTGGTTATGGCGTACAGCGTGGTGATATTTTTTACCACCAAATCACTAAGGCACAAAGAAAATGCCGCGAATTCAACATTCGCGGCATTCGTTTTTAATCGTGATATTTGTGGTTTATGCGCCACCCGAGCCGTACAGGCTGGGGTCAGTGGGGGTATCCCCGGATGGATCCCAGACGTACACCCAATCGCCAACCTGGCCCCAATTGTAGAACCAGGCCGAATCGCCCGGCGAGAGGTTGACGCAGCCGTGCGACTGCACGTAGCCCAGCTTGGTGTGCCAGTATGCGCCGTGCAGGGCACGCGCCTCATCGAAATACATCGTCCAGGGCACGTCCTCCAGGTAGTAGAAATCGGAGCGGTCGGCCTCGAAAGCACCGGTCATTGGGGTGGTTTCGAGCTTGTCGTAGATCTGGAACAGGCCGGGGCGCGTCCAGAAGCCGGGCACGCCGGTGGAGATCAGCGTGGCGAAGACCATCTGGTAATCCTGGTAGACGGCGATGGTCTGCTCGAACAGATTGATGTCAATCCAGCGCCCGTTATCGACGCCCTCCGGCGGGGTGGTGTTGGGATAGATCACGCCAATGTAGCGCTCGTCCACCCATTCGTCCGGGCCGATCAGGTACCAGTTGAAATCTTCGACCTGTTTGATCTCGTAGACCTGCACCATTTCCCAACGGTCGTACTGCTTGCCGGTGTAAGCCGCGTTGAAGTCGGGGGCAATCTGCGTTTCAATTGGGAACAAGACCCAGCCAAATTTGTGCTTGGGGGTAGTGGTCAGCGTAACGCCCTGGAAGGTACCGGTGGCAATGTTGCCGGTCAGGTCAGCGCCGCGCATCCATTCATTGAGGCCGATCAGGTAGAATTTGCGGCCTTTGTCATCGGTCTCCACGTTGGTGTAGGAGACGTAATTGAAGCCGGTGTCGATGTAGCGGGAGGGATGCTTGCCCTCGATGGCGGCCTCCAGCGAGTTGAAGACCGGCGCCGGGCCGGTGTTGACCCGGCCGTAGTTGTAGGGCACGTAGGTCAGGCTGGGGTCGGGTGTTTCAATGGGCAGCGATTCAAGCGGCAGGGTGATGCCGCTGGCGGCCATCTCGGTCAGGTAGGCGGAGGGGCCGAGCGGCAAACAGTCTTCGGGGGCTTCGGTGTAAACACCCGGCAGGCACAGTGCGCTCTCCACCGGGGAGGTGACGCGTTCCTGGGCCTGGGCGCTGCTCGGGGTGCTCAGCAAGGCGATCACGAGTAAAGGAATCAATACGAT
>JAFGRA010000073.1 GCA_016935415.1 Anaerolineales bacterium | reverse complement strand
GCGGGGAAAACTGGGATGCCCTGGTGCCGCCCCAGATCGCAGCCTATATTACAGAAAACCAACTTGACAATCGCTTCCGGCAAGAATTCGGATTACAAACCCTGGCTCTAGAAACCATCATCGATTAGAAAGGAAGGAATTATGTACTCATGGGATGAAGATACCAAAAGTTGGTACGGCAGGAGCGACTATGCCTACAGCCCGGCTGCATCCACCAAACGCGCCAAGGCTGCCAAACGCGCTGCCGCCAGCGGGCCGCGCACCTATAAAGGCAAGAGCGGCCCCAACCAAAAGATCATCGACCCCAAAAAACACATCAGCAGTAAATCCGCCAACCCGCTGATCATCGCCGTGGACGTGACCGGCTCGATGGCAAGCTGGCCGGCCGAAATCTTCGACCGTTTGCCGCTGCTCTACAACACGCTCTCGCAGTATCGCGAAGACCTGGAAATCTGTTTCGCCGCCATCGGCGACGCCAAGGTCGACCAGTGGCCCTTGCAGGTGACCAGCTTTGCCAGTGGGTTCGACCTGGAACAACTGCTTGGCTCGCTATATGGGGAAGGCGGCGGCGGCGACGCTCCCGAAAGCTACGGCCTCTTCGCCCATTGGGTCAACACCCACGTTGAAATCCCCAACGTCCAGGAACAACCCTTCCTGATCGTCTTCGGCGACATCGGCATGCATCCGGTCATTTCCGGTAAAGCCATCGAACATTACCTCGGCGACCGCGTCAACGGCGACATCAACGCCATCCAGGCCTGGCAGCAGGTCACCCAGAACTGGAACACCTGGTTCCTGCGCCGCCCGTCCGGCAAGCAAGGCGACCAGGTCGACGGACAGTGGGGCGAAGCGATTGGTGCGCAGAAGATCTTCCGCATCGAAGACGAACAGCGCGCCGTGGATTATGCCATGGGCCTGATCTCGCGCGCCTGGGGCTACTTCGGCGATTTCCAGAACAATATGCGCGCCCGTCAGGACGAGGACAAGGTTGTGCAGGTCAGCAAACCGATTGAGATCATCTGCCCGCGCTGCGGCGGCCCTATCCCGGTCAGCGCCAGCGGCATGTTCAGTTGCGGTTATTGCGGCACCACCCTGAAAATTTGATCACAAAGCGAGGCTGAAATGAACGTGTGCGCCATCGTTACCGCGCCGCCTTACGCCAATTACCTCCAGGAAGCCGCCGACCATCCCCTGGTTTGCGGCTTTCGGCTCAATACCGTCATGCCGCTGCGCCATACCCCAACCGAAATCCTGGAACGCATGCAGGCCTATGGGCAGCCCCTATGGGTCGACCTGAAAGGCCGCCAACTGCGCGTGGTCGGCGCGGCCATTCCACCCTACAGCGAAGTGCGCCTCAGCCACCCCATCAAAGTGAAAACGCCGGTCGACGCCTATTTCTCCGATGGCACGGAGCGTGTGCGCGTCGCTGCTGTGGACGGCGACCGCCTGATCCTGGCCGATGGCCCGCGCCGCCTGATCGGTCCCGGCGAGTCGGTCAACATCATCCACCCTTCCCTACAAATCGAAGATACGCTGACCGAGACCGACCGCGCCTACCTGGAAGCGATGCGCACGATCGGCCTCAAACAAATCATGCTCTCTTATGTCGAAAAACCTGAAGATGCGGAAGAAGTGCGTGAATTGCTGCCCAATGCCGAAATACTGCTCAAGATCGAAACCCGCCCCGGGCTTGCCTATGCGCAAGAATACGGCAATCAACACGGCCACCTGATGGCGGCGCGTGGTGACTTGTTCGTCGAGGTCGAGCGTCCGCATAAGATTGTCGGCGCGCTCAAGCAGGTCATTCAGGCTGACCCCGAAGCCGTGGTTGCCAGCCGCATCTTCGATTCACTCGCCTTCCATCCCGTGCCCGCCAGCGCCGATATTGGCGATGCTGCCTTCCTGCTTTCGCTCGGTTACCGCACCTTCATGTTCGGTGATGCGATTTGTTTACAGCGCGACACCTTGATTGAAGCCTTGAACTTGCTCGCCGCGGTGGCAGAGGAGTTCGATTGAAGCTCGCCCTGGCGCAGATCAACACCACCGTCGGCGACCTCTCCGACAACGTGGCGCGCTGCCTGGACGCCATCTCAGCAGCAGGAATACAGGGCGCTGATCTGATCGTGCTGCCGGAAATGGCTGTGCCCGGCTACCCACCGCGCGACATCCTTTTCGATAACAGCTTCGTGCAAGCCGTAGCCGCCGCCACCCAAGACCTGGCCCAACGCGCCGTCGACCTGCCCCCAGCCATTGTCGGCACATTGACCCCTGCCGACCACCAACTCCCCAACCACCCCAATCTGTACAATACTGCCGTGCTGCTGCAAGCCGGTGAAGCCCACCCGGTTGCATACAAACGCCTGCTGCCCACTTATGACGTATTCTACGAAGCGCGCTGGTTCCTGCCCGGTCCGGCGTTTCCCCCTATTAAGATCGCCGGGCGTTCGGTCGGTGTGCTGATCTGCGAAGACATGTGGGATGAAGACTATCCCGTTCATCCTGGTACGGAATTGGTCAACACTGGGGCTGACCTGCTGGTATGCATCGCCGCCACACCCTACCGCAAAGGCGTGCAGACCGAACGCCTGTACCACGCCCGGCGGCAAGGCTGCCCCATTGCACACCTCAACTTGGTCGGCGCCAACGATGAACTGATCTTCGATGGCCGTAGCTTCGTGCTCGATGCCGAAGGCCAGCTCACCCACCAATCCGCCGCTTTCAAGGAGTCGGTCGAGATCGTTGACCTGGATGCGCCTCCTACTGAATTGCCCTGCATCGCCCCGGAAGCCGAACATTATCATGCCCTCACATTAGGCATCGGCGATTTCGCCGCCAAGAACAACCTCAAGCACGCCTTCCTGGGGCTGTCCGGCGGGGTCGACTCAGCGGTGACCGTTGCGTTGGCCGCGGCCGCGCTGGGGCCGGAAAACGTCACCGGCATCGCCATCCCCGCGCGCTATACCGACCCGCGCTCCACCGAAAGCGCCAGACAGTTAGCCACTACGCTGGGCATCGCCTTTGAAGTCGTCGAATTGGAAAACATGCACACCGCAACAGAAGCCACCCTCGGCGACCTGCTAACCGAATCCGGTACCGCTGCCGAGAACGTGCAGGCTCGCCTGCGCATGCTGATCTTGATGAGTTACGTCAATCGCTCCGGCGGCCTGCTGCTCAACACCAGCAACAAGACCGAACTGGCGCTGGGCTATTCGACCATTTACGGCGATATGGCCGGGACGCTCAGCCCACTTGGCGACCTGACCAAACCCGAAGTCTACGCCCTGGCAAACTGGATCGATGCAAACCAAGCCGCTATCCCTGCTTTCTGCCTGGAGCGTCCACCCTCGGCCGAACTGCGCCCGGATCAGGTCGACCCATTCGACTATCCTAAGATTGCGCCTGAAATGGAACAATTGGTACTGGAAAATCGCAGTGATGCCGCCCTGCGCCGCTCGGAGCACAAGCGCTGGCAGATGGGCGTGATCCTCAAGGTCAGCCGTAAAGCTTTCGGCACCGGCCGTATGATCCCGATTACGCGCAAATAGGCTGATCTTGCGTAGGGGCGGCCGTCATCATTCCGATCATTTGTGGTCGTCCGCTCAGTTCCTACAACAAAAAAGTGCGCAGCTTTGCAAGCGCCGCGCACCTATTGTCTCTCTAGATTGCCGGTCTGGAACGTTCAATCATCGATCACCAGGTTGGTGAAATCTGGGTACAAGCCCAGCAGAATATCGATGGTTCCCTGGTCCGGCCCCAACAACCACAACGTCTCTTCCCCCACACTCAGCAGGCACGAATAAACTTCCTCACCTTCCCAGCAAATCCCGGTTGGAGCTTCCTCTGTCCGGGTACCAAAGCGCCGGTTACCATAATCGGTAAAGGTTTGCGTAAATTCAGCCGCGTCTGCCTGACTATCCCAAGCCCAATGCACAGACAGTACTTTCGTGCCTTCATCCTCATTGACATAGACCTGATAATGATCCCCGCCCCAACCCTCAGCTGCAGTTTTGGCGACCGGCTCAGGCAATTGCGTCGAGAACTCCCAACCCGCACGCAGGATTTGGAACGTGCCCCACTCCCCCAGCGTGTTGTCGGCCAGCATCTGCCAGCCGTCCCCCAGCACGATGCCCAACGGCTCATCAGCCACCGCGATCGCTAGCTCTCCGGCCAGATATTTCTCCGGGTGCAAGATTTGTTCGGTCGTCAAGACCGGATTGGCATAGGCGGCGTTCACCAAATCCCAGCCGCCATAATTATGCAGATAGGTAACAAAATTCTCGCCCGCTTCATACGGGAATTTCAAATCGGCCAGCACGAAGGCCGGGGGGAACGCTTCCGATAAGACCTGTTCCGGCGGGGTATATTGCGAGATCGGCTCGTAATCCTCATTTCCGGCAAAACTGCTCCACCACAAGCGTGCACTCAAAGCGGCATCGCCTTGCATCAGGGCACGCAAAGCCATACAGCTTTCGTCCAGACCGAAACAATCGGGATAACGCCCGGCTTCCGAAATCCCGAACTGGTTGTTGACGCTGGCAAGCGTGTACTCGTAAGAATAGATATACTTTTCTACCCCGCTAAAGCCCAATCCGAAAATGTAGATGCGGTAATCCGCGGGCACGTAGACCCCACCCAGATAATCCACACGCCGGTTGAGGGTATTTTCCAGATTATCATAGTCTTCTGATACAAACCCCAAAGCATTGAAGACCTGCGCGGCATCCTGTGCTGCGGTTTCGAATTCTGGGGTATCGAATTGGTCGTAGAGCAACGGGCGCGACTCTTTCTCCGCGCGCGCTACCAGGAAGACATCCAGGCCTTCGAAAGGTTCCAACTCGCGCACTGATTCAACTTCAGCACGGATTTGATCGACATTCGCTTCATTGACACGCACCAGACTGGCCGTCGGCACCAGCGTGGGGGTTTGCGTCATTGTTGGTTCCAACGTGCGTGTCGGCTCGTCCGGTGTTTCAACCACAGCCTCCGCTTGAGTTTGTGTCGAGACCAAAGTTTGCGTTGCCGTCGGTTGGTTCTCGGCGGCAAGTGCAGCCGTTGCCGTCCCGCCGGTAGCATTATTGCCCTGGG
>JAFGRA010000072.1 GCA_016935415.1 Anaerolineales bacterium | reverse complement strand
CGCGTTTATCTTGTAACTGTAAGTCCATACGATGAAACCTTCTATTCTCGATGTGAAAAATGCCTGAAATACGAATTACACGAATGATGCGAATATCACGAATATTATAAATGGTTGCCGGGGCTTATCCGTGACGATTTGGTTTGAATTTATCTTGGAGGAACTCAACAACCTTGATGTCGATCTCGTCCTCGTCGCCCACCCAACGCTCTTCCAGGTTTTCGATGCCGACCAGGGCGCGCAGGGCTTTACGAGTTTCGGCGTCGAACGCGCCGCTGATCTCACCGCTGTAGTGCCCGGTCTTGCGCAGGATGTGTTGCAAGTCGGCGGCGACTTCGGAGAGCGGCACCAGATCGGCGGGATCGGGGGATTGGAAGAAGAGGTGGTGAATGGCGAGGATGCGTTCCAGTTCGGCGATGGGGGTGGGGTGGTCATCGACGCGCAGGTCGAGGTAGCGGTCGTTGTTACCGCCATAGCCGCCGCCAGCGCGCACGACCAGTACGGAGGCCGATTGCCGCCCGCGGCTGTCGCCCCCGGCAGCCTGCCCGGCCGCCAAGGCTTTCACCAGCCAGTCGGCCAGTTCGCCCGGCCCCTGGCGCGCTTCCTCAAAGGCGGCGCTCATCGCTTCCACTGTGCCGGGCAGCAGGATGTTGCCCTGGCAAGCGTAGCCCTCACCGACGATACCGCCGGCCCAATTGTGGCATTCCTCGCCGGTGAAAGAAGCGGCCTTACCATTTTTGTCGACCACGCCGACCTGGCGCAGGGCGCGCTGCTCGTCCGGCCCGGTCAGGGCCTGGATGGTTTCCTGGGCAGTTTTGCCACCTTCCATCAAATCCAACCCGTCAGGACCATACATCAAATTGGCATAGGATTGGGTGGCAACCGTTCCGGCCCCCGCCCTGGCCCAGGGCACGACCGCGCCCACTGCCAGGAATTTGGATTGCACGGCGACGCCCCACTCCTCATTTTTGGGGTCGTAAGCTACGATGGAAAATGTGGTGATCGGTCTCATGTCTCGCTCCTCGGTTGGTGTTGTAAAGCTGTGGATCGTTTTACGGCAGCGTAAGTACCGGTTCTTCGGCTTGTTGGCCGTTCTCGATACGCACGAACACGCCTTCCCCGGCCTGGAAGGGGTTGTAGGTGACGGTGTACACTTCCCAGTTGCCGTTGGCGGCGGGCAGCGAGAAGCGGCCTTCCTCATCGGTGTAACCGGAGGTGATGGCGCGGTCGTATTCGGCGAACACATTGACGTTGGCGACCGGTTCTTCATCCTCGTCCACCACCAGACCGGTCAGCCGGGTAGCGGCCAATTCGTAAATGAAAATGATGGTTTCGCGCTGCGGGATAGGCACCAGTTCGGAACCGGTTTGCAGGAAGTAATCGACAATGTCGCAGTCTTCGTTGACGATACGGCTTTCGCAGTCCACCCCGACGATCTCGACGTTCCAACTGCCGTAGCTTTCCGGGGGCAGGTAGGCGTAGAAGTTACCTTCGGCATCCGTGAAGGTGCGCGTGATTTCGGTGCCATCCGCTTGTAATTGGCGTACTTCGACCTCGACGCCTTCAATCGGGCCGCCATCGGAATCGAAGACGCGCCCGTGGATGATAAAACTCTCGATGATCTGGAATTCCGGCAGGGTGGTGAAGTCTTCGGTGAAATCCAGGAAAGGCACATACAGCCAGCCCGCCAGCGGAATCTGGTCTTCGCCTTCGGGAACCTCGACGCGTACCCATTCATCGCCGGGGGCGCGCCCCAAAACGGAAACCGTGCTGCCATCTTCAACGGCGGCGATGATGGTGTGGGCGGTGCCCGGGCCAGAGCGCAGGTTCATGGTTAGGTTGACGGTGGCGTCCAGCGGCCCGACCGGCGTGGCGGTGGGCGTGATCGTTGGGGTATTGGTGGGTGGTGTGGTCGCGGTGGGTTCGAGTGTGGGGGTCGGTGGAACCGGCGTTTCAGTAGGGGGGATGGTAGCGGTAGGTTCTGCTTCCTGGCCCCCGCCGCAGGCAGTCAATAAGAACAACACTAAAGTTGAAAGGATGAAAATACGCAGTAAGCTTTTCATTCGATCTCCTTCATCTGGTTTCGATGATTTTCCTGAATTTCCACATTCATTATACGCTGAAAAGGAGCGTTTTCGACGGCATTCATTTTCCCCTAAGCTAACAATCCACCTTTCAATCAACCTTTCGATGGATGACTGCCTTGCGTGGAAAGAGTAAGCTAGTAAACGAATAAAAGTGGCGAATTGCCCGTTATATAAAGTGAAAGGAGCCAGGGGCAGCTGGCTCCAAAGCGATACAACTCCCGGTAAAAGGAGGTGAATCTTTGCCAGTATAACATAAATCATCCCCCCAACACAACGTCGTGGCCCCATCGCAGATGGGGCACACGAAAATTAATACACGAATTTGAATGAAATCGTTTCTGAAAAGAACGATGGCAAGAAAGGAAATTTGTAATGAAAACCAAGCGCGTTTTCACGATCCTGGCTGTGCTCGCGATCCTGTTGATCACGATGGCCGAAGTTGCTCCGGCGTTCGCCGGTACCGGCCCGGTCGTTGCCGGTGATGAAGATGACGATGGCGTACCCGACTGGGTGTATACGCTCTACAAGGATGATGCTGACGACGATGCCGAAGAAGGCACCCCGGACTGGGTTTACACCCTGTACAAAGATACGGACGACGACGATGCCGAAGAATCTGTCCCGGATTGGGTCTACACCCTCTACAAGGATGCGGACGACGACGAAGCTGAAGCATCCGTTCCGGATTGGGTCTACACACTCTACAAAGGCGAAGCTGACGATGACGCTGAGGAAGCTACCCCGGACTGGGTGTACACGCTTTACAAGGATGGCGACAACGACGATGAAGAAGAGCGCGGCACTCCCGATTGGGTGTATACGCTCTACAAAGACAATGTTGTCGAGGACGAAGATTAGGTTTCCTCCCCCCTCTTCTCCAGGAGCCAGGTCTGACCTGGCTCCTGATTTTTAATAAGCAACATTGTTGGGAAAATCCAGGTATCCACCCCCCAATCCTCCCTTCGATGGATGACAGCCAGAATGCTCTTTGCTAAACTGGATCATGAAGGAGAAACTGACCGAAAATGGCTTTTAAACTTTATTAGAAACAACCGGTCAGTTTCCGAACACATATTATGTTCGAATGTACTATTCGGGTGAGAGGCCATCTCTCTGACCAGTGGAGTGAGTGGTTTGGGGGGCTGACGATCAGCAATCACAGCGGTGGTGAGGCCACGATCAGTGGTGTCGTGCGGGACCAGGCGGCTTTGTTCGGCGTGCTGCACCGCATCTTCGATTTGAGCCTGCCGCTCGTCTCCCTCAACTGCACACCGCTGGCTGCCCAAAACGAAAAGGTGACCGCATGATGAATCAAAACGTTTACATGGCTTCCCTGACTCGCAGGGAACTGGAAGTGCTGGGTTTGATCGCCGAAGGCTATTCCAACCTGGAGATTGCCCAGGAACTGTACATCGAGGTGAGCACGGTCAAGGTGCATACCCGCAACATCTTCGGCAAATTGGATGTGAACGACCGCTATCAGGCTGTCAATCGGGCGACACAACTGGGCGTGTTCCCCCTCTGATACGGGCTTTATTAAATGGAGGCGAGCGTGTCTACGGAAATGAAGTTTTTTGATTTCGCGGCCGCAGTTGGCCTTACCAAGCACATCGGTGGGATGGATGCCACCCGGCAACTGATCGAATTATGCCAGATCGAAGCCGGGAAGTATGTGCTGGATGTGGGCTGTGGGGTAGGCGTAACCGCCGTTTACCTCGCCAAGCAAGTCGGGGCGCGTGTGGTTGGGGTGGACATCCGCCCGGAAATGATTAAACGTGCCATCGAACGCGCCATCCAGGAAGGTGTCGACGAGCCGACCGATTTTCGTGTCGCCGATGCGCAAGAACTGCGCTTCGAAGACAACACCTTTGATGCCGTGATTACCGAATCGGTGACCGCCTTCCTGCCGGATAAGCGGCGCGACCTGGCCGAATACGTACGTGTGACCAAACCCGGCGGCTATGTGGGCATCAATGAATCGGCCTGGCTGAAGACGCCGGTGCCTGCAGAGGTGGTGGATTGGTTCCAGCGCGATGTTGGCAACGAAGCCGAGATTCCCGCCTACGCCGAATGGCTGGAACTGATGGAAGGTGCCGGGCTGGTGGATGTCAACGGCAGTGTGGATCAGGTCGATGTCAAAGACGAGTTCAGGGGCATTATGCAGCGTTACGGCTTCTGGGAAATGCTCAAGATTTACGGACGCATGTTCAAACTGTACCGCCGCAGCCCGGAATACCGCCAGTTCATCAAGGAAGCTAAAGAGACGGGCGCGATGCCGCCCGGGGCGACGGATTATTTTGGTTATGGAATCTGCGTGGGACGCAAACCGGTCGATGGGTAGCACTTCGCCGGTGACCAACCTGCGTTAACTTTCTTCTCCTCCTTATGTTTCTCCTTTAGAAAACGCCTCATGTCCCGATCTACGGCATGGGGTGTTTGGGATTTAGCTTTCAATAGAAGTTGTCTCTTTGCTTGAAAGTTATTTCACCAGATATGGTCTAAAATTTATATCCGAAGGGTATTCTACAGGGAAGGTTTTGTTGTATTCTTTAAATACTTTATTAGCAATTTCGCCTTTCTCAACCTCACAGAAAGCAGATAATATAGCTCGTGTCCCATAGTCAATCATGTAGACCAAATATCTATAACGTTGTTGAAATTGGTAAAGTGGAAGTTCTAAAGTCTCATAGCGATCTTCTAGAATCACGATGTTATTATCTTGATCCCTTTTTATGCCAATGTGATGACTTCCAACATTTCTAGCAATTTTGAAAAATTTTTGAATCTCTTTACTCCCAATAATTGGAAATAAATAATGGCTTTCATCAACTTTTTTGCTAAACCAATCCAAATAATCAGAAGGCTGTAATAATTTGCCGTTTGATTTCGCGGGCTTTAATCCTAGAGTGTGCTTTATTGCTCTTTGAGCAACAAACATGATTCTGGGTATGCCCATTTCGTATAATTCTCTTATATTCTTTAGAGTAAGTGTTACTTGTATTTGCTCTTGATCCAGCACTCTATGGTAAATATCATTTACTTGTTGTATTTCGGATGGTGTAAGTTTTTCAAAAAGAATTAATTTTGTGAAATCACTTGCTTTAGCCAAATGTATTTCCCCTGCTACTTGAGATTTTCCCTCGTTCGTCATCTTCATCACTATATTTACAACTTCTTTGTTGGTTTCTTGTAAATTTATTTGGTACTTGTAACTCTGTTCTGCTAATAATCGAACAGAAAGAAAGTAATTTTGAATGTGTTGATCTGCAAAAGCAAGAGCTGCATTATAGACCCAAGGCTCTGATATTAGTAAGGGTATAACTGTATCGTTAAAAAACTTAAATACCCCAATAGCAATTTCTACTTCACCT
This sequence comes from Anaerolineales bacterium, assembly GCA_016935415.1. Lineage (GTDB taxonomy): Bacteria > Chloroflexota > Anaerolineae > Anaerolineales > UBA11579 > JAFGRA01. The sequence goes on along the minus strand of JAFGRA010000072.1, from coordinate 5,606 downwards.
TTATTCCGTGGGTCTATATTTTCTTGTCGTTTTGCTTCTTCATGGATTGTATAAAAATCACTTTTTAATATTTCATGGGCGTAAAGACTTTTGTTATTTCCCTTCATCACATGCTCTACCTTAATATGCCATGATTGTTTATAATTTCATTATGGAGTAAGAACTGGTTGAAACTTTTCATAAAAACCCTATATATGGTGGTTGTCAAGTTAATTTTACACCCACATGTTAGGGAAAATTCAAAAGTTTCAATTACTTCTAAATTAAATTTTAGGCATACTAATATTATATTGCTATTTTAGGACTTTGCTGAGTTCCCAGAATGGCGGCACCAGACCAAGGTCGGCGAAGATGTCGTAGAAGCAGAACGCGCCCCAGCGGTCGCTGATCTGCCCATCAGCATTGATGTACAGGATGGTAGCACCTTCGAAGCTGACCTGCTTCCCGGTGGGTTCGAATCCCCAGGCCGCGCCGCGGTGCATGCCGCTGCCCTGGTAACGCACCCAGACGCGATCTTCTAATGGAGCCATGTCGACGATCTCATAGACCAGGTCGGGGAACATGGTGCGGAAATAACGCACCTCGTGCTTGACCTGTTCCGGCCCTTTTTTGTCGATCTGCACCCAATCGGGGGCGTAGTCGGGAGCAATGATCTCGTCCGCTACCTCTAAATTCCCCGTGCTCCACAATTCTTCGAACCAGCGCCGGGCGATTTGGGCGTTCTTTTCTGCTGACATTTATAAACTCCAATCCTATTCTGAGTCTTGTGAATAATATTTTACCCGCAGTTCATAGGTGCCGTAGGTGGCGATGCCCCATGGGTCTTCCCATGACGACATGGGTGCCACATCAGGGATCCTTTCACCGTTTTTATCCGGTAATGCCTGCCACAACCAGCTTTCGCCAAATTCATCAAACGGAATTGGTGAAAATAAGATCACTGCTGTAGGTGTAGGGTCAGATCCTTCTTCCAATATCACGAGCATGCCTTCTTCTGGCCATATAGCCGTACGAGTGTAAGCATCACCTCCCCAAGTTACATAATCTGGGTTACCAAAATTTTGTATAAAATCGTTCTCAAAAGAGTTTTCCCCTAGAGGAACACCATACTCCAGCATACTAAGCACATCTCTTGAAAAGCAGGCGGCAACAAAATCCCAGGTGCCATCTTCTGAAATATAGTCAAAATACGTTTTTGTATATGACCAACTCACTTCTTCAACTTCAAGGATATCAATTAATTCCTCAAAGGTAGTTTTGCCAATCCGCAAATCTTTCCAAGAAGGCCCTAATGAAATCTCTGCAGGCACGATAGAGCAGTCTAAGGCAGGTGGAAAGGGGATGGGAGGCTCGGTGTAATCACCGTAACCAGGCACATCCGGGGTAGGGCCGGTGGGCACCCACGTTTTCGCCTGGCAGGTGGCAAGGAGTACGATCATCGTGGCGATTAGGGGCAGCGACCATTTTTGTGACATTTCTATCCTCCTCAAATGTGCTTCACTCGTAGTTATACGATACCATAATCCACAGTCAGGTATCTATGATTAAAACGCCAATGGCTGCAATCTTGTTCCCGAAACCTTAACTATTTGACTAGGAGATTATAAACGATCCGACTATTTCCCCCGATTCTCATATTTCTCTATCACTGCAATGAGAGCGGCTTTCAGTAAACCCTTATCCTGACTTCATCCCCACCCCTTTCTTTGGCGAGCAGCAGTGTGTTTAGCAAACCTTGAAATTCTATTGGGGTATCATTTGGCCAAAACCAGTATGTCTCATTTTCTCCCATTTCAGGGAATATTCGCAAGAGGTCTTGAACTACCAGAATCATTTTATCGATTGGCTGCCACATATTATTTACTGCTCGAACGGATTTTTGAAAATCTTCTTCGCTTATCAAGCCACTGCTAGAAAAATCTTGTTTAAAGCGTGCGTATTCATGTTCTCCATAATCCCATTCCCCTGGATACATTACATTTTTCAATATGCTGATCTCCGTCTTTGCCAGGCTTTCCAACTTGCTAAACCATTGGTGCTCTTGTGACTCTTCATCAAGGTATTTACCAAAACCATTGTAAATATTTTCAAAGTTTAGCAACGTCTTTCCAGCGATTATTCCATCTGGGCGAAGAATACGCAGCGTTTCTCCATTGCTTACTTCTAGAAAAGCGTAATATCCCATTTCCTCTCCTTATAAACGGTGATTCTTCCCTCCGGGTTTGGGCTTTTATTGTAACGCAGATTGTATTGAGGGCTGGCAGATTGCCTGACTACCCAACTACAAAACTATTCAATCACCTAACCAATGTCTACGCAACTCCCCAACTGCCATAAAATGCGGTAAAATATGTCGGGCCGCCAAAGGCCAATTTTTATGCGTATTGGCGGATCAAGCTCAAAGGCAGTTTGCCAGGGGGCGGCTGATCCATCGGAACGAACATCCATACGTACAAACACATAAACAACTGCATGGTCGGAGCAATCCTGCCTATTACCATGCAATCGTTAATCATTTACCTTTACGGAGGAAAAAACGAATATGACTAAGAAATGGGTCTACACATTCGACGAGGTCGAGCAGGCCGAAGCCGCGGTTGGCGGCGAGTGGGAAGGCGTTCGATCCTTACTGGGTGGCAAAGGTGCCAACCTGGCCGAGATGACGCGCATTGGCGTCCCGGTCCCACCCGGATTTACCGTCTCTACCGAAGCCTGCAACGCCTACCTGGCCGCGGGCAACAAATTCCCTGAGAATATGTGGGAACAAGAAGTGGCAGCCATGAAGGCGACCGAGGAAAAAACCGGCAAGAAGTTCGGTGATCCCAAGAACCCGCTGATGGTTTCCTGCCGCTCCGGCGCCAAGTTCTCCATGCCCGGCATGATGGACACGGTCTTGAATATTGGCCTTAACGACGAGACCGCCAAGAGCATGGTCGAACTGACCGGTGACGAGCGCTTCGTATACGACGCTTACCGCCGCCTGGTGCAGATGTTCGGCTCGGTTGTGTTGGGCATTAGTGACGAAGAATTCGAAGAAATTCTGGATGAATGGAAGGAAAAGAAAGGCGTCAAACTCGACACCGATCTGACCGCCGAGGATTGGAAAGCAATTACCGAAGAATTTAAAAAGGTCATCAAAGAACACAAAGGCTTTGATTTCCCGCAGGACCCCTACGAGCAAATGCGTCTGGCAACCGAAGCCGTTTTTGGTTCCTGGAACGGTAAGCGCGCTATTGATTACCGCAACGCCGCCGGCATCTCCCACAACCTGGGCACCGCCGTCAACATCCAGACCATGGTGTTCGGTAACATGGGCGATACCTCCGGGACCGGCGTGGCCTTCACCCGCAACCCGGCCACCGGCGAATTTTTGCTGTATGGTGATTACCTGATGAACGCCCAGGGTGAGGATGTGGTTGCCGGTATTCGCAACACTTCCCCAATCGCCGAGATGGAGAAAGAACTCCCCGAAGCTTACACCCAGTTCATCGAAATTACCGAAAAACTGGAAGCGCATTACAAGGAAATGCAGGACGTTGAGTTCACGATCGAGCGCGGCCAACTGTGGATGCTGCAGACCCGTGACGGCAAGCGCACCGCCAAAGCGGCGGTCAAGATCGCCGTGGACATGGCCAACGAAGGCATGATCTCTAAAGAAAAAGCCGTCACGCGCGTGACCCCCGAGAACGTCGATACACTGCTGCACCCGATGTTCATCCTGGAAGAAAAACAGAAAGCCCAGGCAGAAGGCAAAATGTTTGCCACCGGCGTGAATGCCTCCCCCGGCGCTGCTGTCGGCCGCGTGTACTTTGACGCCGACACCGCCGAGGCAAAAGCCAAAGAAGAGGGCCAGGATGTGATCATGGTGCGTCCCTTCACCAAGCCCGATGACGTGCATGGTATGTTGGCCGCCAAGGGTATCCTCACCAGCGAAGGTGGCGCCACATCCCACGCCGCCGTGGTTGCTCGCCAGTTCGGTGTGCCCTGCATTGTGGGTGCCTCCGAAGTGCGCATTGACCTTGCCAAGCGCGAGATGACCGCCGGCGGCACCACCGTCAAAGAAGGCGAGTGGATTTCCGTAGACGGCACCAGCGGTGAAGTTTTCATTGGCGAGATCGCCAGCGAATCCCCCACCCTGGAAGAACAAACCGACCTGCTCACCTTATTGGGCTGGGCCGATGAAATCGCCGCTACTCCCGGCATCCGCAAGCCCGTCAACGGTTCTCCCGACAAAGGTTTGCAGGTCTGGGCCAACGCTGACTACCCCGCCGATGCCCAGCGCGCCCGCTCCTACGGGGCCAAGGGTATTGGTCTGTGCCGCACCGAGCACATGTTCTTCGAGCAAGAACGCCTGCCGATCGTGCAGCGCATGATCCTTTCCGAAACCTCTGAAGAACGCACCGCTGCTTTGGACGAACTGCTGCCCTTCCAGCGCTCCGACTTCGACGGCCTGTTCCGCGCCATGGACGGCCTGCCCGTTATCATTCGCCTGATCGACCCGCCGCTGCATGAGTTCTTGCCCGAAATGGAAGAACTGCTCGAAGAGGTCATCACCATGAAAGTCAAGGGCGAGACCAAGGGCCTGGCTGAGAAAGAAGAACTGCTCGAGAACGTGCGTGCCCTGCACGAAAGCAATCCCATGATGGGGCTGCGCGGTGTGCGTTTGAGCATCGTGATGCCTGAGATCGTCTCCATGCAGGTGCGCGCCATCTTCGAAGCCGCAGCCGATGTTGCCAACGACGGCATGACTGTGAAACCCGAAGTCATGATCCCGCTGACCGGCCACGTCAATGAGTTGAACGTGATCCAGCCCAAGCTGATCGCCATCGCCAAAGAGGTAATGGAAGCCAAGGGCGTGACCTTCGATTACAAGTTCGGTACGATGATCGAAATCCCACGCGCCGCACTGACCTCCAAGGAAATCGCCGAGGTGGCCGAGTTCTATTCCTTCGGCACCAATGACCTCACCCAGATGACCTTCGGCTACAGCCGTGACGACGCCGAGCGCAACTTCTTGCTGCAGTACGTCGAAGACGGCATTCTGCCCAAGAACCCCTTCCAGTCCATCGACCAGGAAGGTGTCGGCCGTATCATGGACATCTGTGTTGCTGACGGCCGCGCCGTGCGCCCCAGTCTAGAAGTTGGTATCTGCGGTGAACACGGCGGTGATCCCGACTCGATCGACTTCTGCCACCGCATTGGTAACAACTACGTAAGCTGCTCCCCGTTCCGCGTGCCGGTGGCCCGTCTGGCTGCTGCTCAGGCTGCCCTGCGCCACAAAGCGAACTAAGCTTATTTTTCCGTAAGTTTATGCAGGAGAGGGTTTATCCCCTCTCCTGTTTTGATTCCTTATTGGGGAGGATTAACGGGAGATATAATTGAACCTAAAAATATGGAGGCCGATTTTATGAAATATGTGTGGTTGATCTTGTTGGGGATCGCAGCCGGGGGAATGATCGCCTTGCAAAGTGTCTTGAATGCCGAGTTGGGCAAGCGCACCGGCAATTTTGGTTCGGTCTTTCTGCTCACAATTGTTAGTATAACCGTGTTGGTGGTGCTGATGCTGGTGTTCCCGCAAACTGCAAATTTGAAAAACGCGCCCGGCT
>JAFGRA010000071.1 GCA_016935415.1 Anaerolineales bacterium | reverse complement strand
GTACAGGGTTTGTGCGCCGGTGACGGCTGGTTGCATGTTGGGCATCCCGAGCACAGTGGTGATGCCGCCTGCCAGGGCGGCGGCGGTGCCGCTGTCCCAATCTTCTTTATGTGTTGCACCAGGTTCGCGCATGTGGGTATGCACGTCGATCAGGCCGGGAATTTTCATTTAGGGCCTCCTGTCAGATGGCATAAAAAAAGAGCCTTTTTGCAAAGGCTCTAAAATGGGAATTTGAAAATGGGGAATGACCGGTTCGCTGCAAGCGAGACCGCGTTCGGGAGTGTATGTCTGTGGTTGCTTTTGGAAAGGCATCCCGACAATTTTACGGATAATTTGCGATCTGTCAAGAGATTCTAGGCATGTCTAGACAAAATTCGCATCTTTGGCGCGGATTAACAATACTTTTACTTCCCTAATCCACCCACTTTGGTATAATTTATAGAATTGACCACATGTTGTATGCTGAGTACAACGCCGGGGATGCCCCGGTGTTGTTTTTGGTAACTGACTATCTGTGGCAAAATGATCATCATACTGATGGTCATCATATTGGTGAGTTTTCATCTTAGAATATTTGCAACAGTTGTTGACGGTTGGTTACCTGCGTAGCTGGAATTTCATTTCGCTAAACTTAATCGCCTATCAGGGGCGAATTCCGAGAGGAGACTGGAATTTATGAATAAGAAAGAACACCTGGATCTATACCGCCAGATGGTGTTGATCCGTCGGGTGGAGGAGCGCGCCGCCGAGCTGTACCAGCAAGGCAAAATCGGCGGGTTCCTGCATCTCTATATCGGCCAGGAAGCCGTGAGTAGCGGTTTGGTCTCGGCCCGCCAGCCGCAAGACCGTGTGATCACTGCCTACCGCGACCACGGGCTGGCATTGAACGTTGGCTTGACCGCCAAGCAAGTCATGGCTGAATTGCTGGGTAAGGCCACCGGCATGTCTAAAGGCAAAGGTGGCTCCATGCATATGGCCAGCGTGGAAAAGAATTTCTGGGGCGGGCACGCCATCGTGGGCGCCCACCTGCCGATTGCGGCGGGCATGGCGCTCGGTGACCAGTATATGGAAAATGACGGCGTCACCATCTGCATGTTTGGCGACGGCGCTACCAATATTGGTTTCTTCCACGAAGCCTTGAACCTTTCCAAGGTGTGGGACCTGCCGGTATTGTGGGTTTGCGAGAACAACCAATATGGCATGGGTACCGCCGTTGACCGCGCTTCCGCGGTTTCCGAAATCCGCCAGAAAGCCGAAGGTTACTGCATCCCCAACGAACGTATTGAGGGCATGGATGTGATGAAAGTGCGCGAAGCAGCCCAAGAAGCGTTGAAGTTCGTGCGTGCCGGCAACGGTCCCTTCCTACTCGAAGTCATGACCTACCGCTTCCGCGGCCACTCGATGGGTGACCCGGAACGTTACCGTGAGGCGGACGAAGTCCACAAATGGCAGGAAGAAGATCCGATTGGGATTTACAATCGCTATCTGGTCGCTGAAAAGATCGCCAAAAAATCCGAACTGGATAAGATCGAGAGTGAGGTAGAAGAGGAAGTGGCTGAAGCCGTGCAGTTTGCCGAAGACAGCCCCAATCCTGGACCTGAAGCCCTGTTCGAAGACATTTACGCGGAGGAGGTTTAGTCATGGCACAGATCACCGTTCGACAGGCAATCTCCGACGCGCTCTGGGAAGAGATGGAGCGCGACGACAAAGTATTTATCATGGGTGAAGAGGTCGGTGTGTGGGGCGGCACGTACGCCGTCACCAAGGGCTTTTACGATCACTTTGGTGAGAAGCGCGTGCGCGATACCCCCATCGCAGAATCTGCCATCGTCGGCGCGGGCATCGGGGCGGCCATGGTCGGCCTGCGCCCGGTTTCAGAGTTGATGACCATCAACTTCGCCTTCGCGGCTATGGATCATATCGTGAACGAAGCGCCCAAGCTGCGCTACATGTTTGGCGGCCAGTTCTCTGTCCCGCTCGTGATCCGGGCGGTGGGTGGCGGTGGCCGCCAGTTGGGTGCAACCCACTCGCAAACCCCGGACGCGGTCTTCGCTCATTTCCCCGGGTTGAAGGTAGTTGCACCGGGGACGCCGTATGACGCCAAAGGTTTGCTCAAAGCCGCCATCCGCTCGGATGACCCGGTGATGTTCATCGAGCATGCCACGCTTTACCAGGCGCGCGGCGAAGTCCCAGAAGAAGATTACGTGGTACCGATTGGTAAATCGAAGGTGCAGCGCCCCGGCAGCGACGTGACCATTGTGACCTATAGCAAGATGCTGCAAACTTCTTTGCAAGCCGCTGATGCATTGGCAAAAGAAGGTATCGATGTTGAGATCGTCGACCTACGCACATTGCGCCCGCTGGATATGGAACCGGTCTTTGAGTCCTTCAAGAAGACCAACCGGGCTGTGATCGTCGAAGAAGGCTGGCGTTCGTATGGTGTGGGTGCGGAAATCGCCGCCCGCCTGTACGAAGAAGCTTTCGATTACATCGACGCCCCCATCAAGCGCGTAGCGCAGAAAGAAGTTCCCCTGCCTTATAACCGGGAACTCGAACAGATGGCCCTGCCGCAGGTCAAAGACGTGGTGGCGGCCGTCAAGGAGGTAATTTATTAATGGCTGATGTTGTAACCATGCCAAAATTGGGCTTCGATATGGCCGAAGGCGTCTTGATCCGTTGGGCCAAGGCCGAAGGCGAAGCTGTGGATAAGGGTGAACTGCTGGCTGAGATCGAAACCGATAAAGCTACAGTTGAAGTCGAGTCGATGTATGCCGGGACGGTATTGAAGCATATCGTCAAGGAAAACTCGATCGTACCGGTCAATGATCCCATTGCAGTGGTGGGCGAATCGGGCGAAGACGTCGACCTGGCCGCACTACTCGGCGATGCTGCTGCGGCAGAAGCCGAGACCGCAGCGCCCACCAAAGAAGAAAAAGCACCTGCCGCACAGGCCGCCGCTCAACCGGCAGCCCAGACAGAATCGACCGCCGGAAACGGCAAATACCCCGATGGCGTCAAAGCCACCCCGCTAGCCCGCCGCATCGCTGAAGACAAAGGCATCGACCTGAAAGCGGTTACCGGCAGCGGCCCGGGTGGGCGTATCGTCAAGCAAGACGTGGAAGATTATGTGGCTGCTTCCGCTCCGGCCCCGGCAGCCCCTGCCGCGGCTCCCGCACCACAAGCCGCGCCGCCAAAGGAACCGTTGGTTTCCCTGCCGAGCCTGAGCGCCGTGCAGGTTGGCCCGCCGCCCGCCGATGAAGTCGTCGAACTGAGTCGTTTGCGCCAGGCGATTGGCCGCCGCATGACGGAAGCCAAGCAGCAGTTGCCACATTTCTACGTCACTTCAGAGTACGACATGGCGGCGGTGATGGATTTGCGCAAGCAGAGCAATGCTATGCTTGCTGGAAGCGGTGAAAAACTTTCCGTGAACGATTTTATCCTCAAGGCCGTGGCGCTGGCCTTACGCGAGTTCCCCAACCTGAACGCTTCCCTGGACGGCGACAAGGTTGTGCGGCACGGACAGGTCAACGTTGGTGTGGCCGTAGCAGTCGATAACGGTTTATTGACCGTGGTAAACCGGGACACCGACCGCAAGTCCCTACGCCAGATTTCGAGTGAAGTACGCAGCGCTGCCCAGCGTGCCCGCTCTGGTAAGGTCAGCCCGAATGAAATTGAAGGCTCGACCTTCTCGGTCAGCAACCTGGGCATGTTCGACGTCGAACATTTCCTGGCGATCATCAACCCGCCGGAAGCGGCCATCCTGGCCGTCGGCTCGGTGTTGAAAGTGCCGGTTGTCAAGGATGGCGAAGTCGTCCCCGGCCTGCGCATGAAGGCCACTATTTCGGTCGATCATCGCGTTAGCGATGGCGCCGAGGCGGCTCAGTTCATGCAGACCTTGCGCAAGTATCTGGAGAACCCGCTGAGTCTGATGCTGTAGAAGTTGTCAGCGTTCAGCGATCAGCTTTGGAAAAGAATAAGCGTGGGCTACGGCCCGCGCTTATTCTTTTTAAGGGAAATGGGGATTGTTTGTAGGGGCGGGCGTCATCATTAAAAATGATGATCCGTGCCCGCCCGGGCGAACTACCGTTCGCCTCTACGTGTTCGCTGCTTAAACGTTCGCCGGAGGGCATATATGCCCTCCGGTGCCTTTTCCTCACTGAGTAGTAAATAATTAAATGTGGGGCGTTAGCCTTCCAGCGGATCTCCCACAATCACGGCTACGCCCAATGTGCCTGGCCCGACGTGCGTACCGATCACGGGGCTGATCCCCGAAACCATCACTTCTGCCGGAGACAGGCGTTCTTCCAGGCGGGCCACCAGATCTTTGGCGCCTGCGATATCATTGGCATGCAGCACACCGACGCGCACCGGTGTTTGTCCGTTGGCGCGTTCTTCGACGATCTCTACAAAGCGTGCTAAAGCCTTCTTTTTCGTACGTACGCGTTCCAATGATTCCACACGCCCATCACTTATGTATAAGATCGGTTTGAAATTCAGGGCAGCGCCCAGGAAGCGTGATGCGCCGCCAATTCGGCCGCCGCGGTGCAGGAATTCCAATGTATCTACCAGGAAATAAACATCCAGTTGTTGTAGACTTCTTTCCGCAACAGCCCGGCATTCTTCCAGGCTGTCGCCCCGCTCCGCAGCCCGGGCGGCCATCACGATCACCCAGGCCGTAGCCAGGGAAGTCGTCTGTGAGTCCACAATCGCG
>JAFGRA010000070.1 GCA_016935415.1 Anaerolineales bacterium | reverse complement strand
TTTTCCAGGAGTGAGGGAGCAATACCAGCGTAAATTTGGGGGCAGTTATTCTGCTTCAGCCAACAATAGCGCCGAACTTGAATCTGTATTCTATGGTTTGTGCGAGCGGTATGGCATTGCCAATATCGTACCGCAGTATCGTCCAGAGCCGCAAGCTGAGCAGCTATCATTGTTCTAATCCAACTGCAAGAGAATGAATTTTAGATAACGAAATTCCGGCATGACCAATGGGGCGGGGTGGTCGGCCGGTTGGCCGAAGACGCCCAGTGTGCGCGCCGCGCGCCGGGCCTGGGAGATGCCTTCTTCACAAACGGCCAGAAAAGTGGTCAAATCCACATGGCTGGAGCAGGAAGCTGCGGCTAGTATGCCGCCAGCTTGGGTGACTTTTGCCCCGGCGGCGATTAGTTTTTGGTAGGCGTTGATCGCACCGGGTACAGTTTGTTCGGAGGGTGCAAAAGAGGGTGGATCGAGAATGACCAGATCCCAGGAGCGGTTTTGTTTGGCCGCGTCTGCCAGATATTCGAAAGCGTCCGCGGCGAGGGCGGTGTGTTTTTCATCCGCTAGGCTGTTCATGCGCCAGTGTTCGCTGGCGACTTGTATGGCTGGTTCGGCGAGATCAACTGTAGTCACATGCGGCGCACTGCCCAGTCCAGCCGCGACTGAGAAACCACCGGTGTAGCCAAAAACGTTGAGGACGCGTTTCTCATTCGCGATCTCGCGAATGCGTGCCCGGTTGTCACGTTGGTCGAGGAAAAAGCCGGTCTTCTGGCCTTGTACGATGTCGGCGGTGAAGCGCATCCCGTTTTCCAGAAAAGGAATCGCCACCTGAGGCAATTCGCCAACCAGCACTTTACCCTGATTTTGACGCGACTGTGCATAGACACAAGTAAGGCCAAGCTGTTCGGCAAGCCAATCCCCGATACCAGCCGTGTTCCAAAAACCTTCCGGTGCTTCGCCATCCAGCGAGAGCGCGGCGTGGTCGCCGTAGATATCACAGACCAATCCCGGTAAGCCATCGCCTTCGCCATTGAACAGACGGTAGCCGGTGGTGTTAGGGTCGAACAGCGCGCGCCGCAGTGCCAACGCGGCCAGCATGCGCTTTTGGACCCAGGTGTCGTTCAGGGTTTCACCGCGCCGTGTAGTGCAAATGCGAAAGGCAATTGGGCCGCGTGGATCGTAGTAACCGCGCGCGATCTCGCGCCCGCCGCGATTGTCCAGCAATATGGCGGGCGTGCCGGGTGCTGCATTGGGTGTGTGGCGCAAGGCATCGGCGTAGACCCAGGCGTGGCCGCGCTTAATGGTGCGCACCAGATCGCGGCGTAGTTGCAGCTTGAGGGGCGTTGCTTGGAAAGATTGAATGAATTGCATATCTGAATATTGTACTCGATTGACGATGTAGTTGCCTCTCTATTCAATCGCCTCGTATTTGATGCTATAAGGAATCCATACATTTAATGGGAAATATCGATCGACAGTTTCATAAGGATTTAGATCGAAGATCTCTTTGCGTTCATCCGGCATCTTTGGATTTATTACAAATATTTTTCCACCTTCTTCATATAGAAAATCATTGGTATCTTTATACCATCCAATTTCGCTAAGAATGAAATCCGCTTCACTTATTCGAGTTTTTGGAAAGGAGTTACTTGCCATATTAATCAATACAATATCACAATTCCATAAAGCCACCCACTCTCCATTACTTGACCAAGCATTTGGCATAAGCGAATAATCTTCATCAAACGGCAATTCTGTAACGTTCCCTGATTGGGGATTTAGTAATAAGAGACAGTCAGAACACGAATTGGATTTCCCGAACGCAGTCATAATTATTACGTTTTCGTTACCTGACCACGCAAGGGATGTAAAATAGATCGAGTAGTCCTCTAAACCAGCAAATGACATTTTAGGTGCATCCTCGTATAGGTTTTTTAGATACATACTTTCATTTCTCAAATCTGGATAATCGGGCCAATGCCTGTAAAGGTATTCTTCATTTTCAATGGGTGACCAGATTAGAAAATCGTTTTCATCTGCAAGAACTATTGTTTCTTCGGTATTGACATTCACCAAGACAGTCTTTATTTTTTCATGCATGGATGAGAGAATTGCAAGTGCTAACCACTGGTCATCGTAGGCCCATCCATAGAAATTGATATAAGCATCTGTAGATGCAGCTAGAACTGGAATACTCTTCACTTCGAGATTATCAATATTAATGACTGAGACTGTTTTGAGATCGTTCTCCACAGAAAGATCGAAGGCCAACTTTTTTCCATCATGCGACCAGGCGAAATAAGGAGAAGTCATCCTTTCTTGTGGTTGTACCGAATAAATTTTCCTGGGCGTTTCGTCATTCTCCACCAACCATATTTCCTTCAATTCTTCATCAATTATTTTTGGATAAGCAATCTTGAATTCATATATTTTAATTTCATTTATACTTGCTTCCAGGGTAGTGGTTGGTGGTGGGGAGGGAATAGGTGTGGCCGATTCTATTTGGATGTCTGGCGTTCCAGAATAAGCGAATTCGTTAGTGGTTTGATTATTTGGCTGTGATGTATTGACAACGGCTTTGGTTCCTGTTGTTGAATTTGGGGTAACCGCGCAGGAAGTGGTCAGCAGCAAAGCAAGATTTATGACTATCCAGCTTATCTTCCAGGTGTTTTTTTGGGAAATACAAATTTTCATCTTTCCACCTCTGAAATATGATCTGGGCTTTTTTGAGAAACTATGCGCTTTCTATCAATAATTATAAGGTACCATCTTGAGGAAGTCTTCCAGCGCCTTCTCTACGGTATTGGACTGCTCGAACATGACCATATGTCCGGCATCGGGAATGAGGTGCAAGCTTGCATTTGGGAGTTTCTGGGCAAGATACTCGGAATATTTGGGCGGAGTCATTTTGTCGTCTTCCCCACAAATGATGCAGGCGGGCGCGGTAATAGTGTTCAATGCATCCATAACGTTGAACTGGTTGCAAGCCAGATAGTCGCCGTGCATCACCGTATAGCGGTTTTCAAGCAACTGCCGCGTGAGTTGGGCGAGATGTTCCTGGGAGACGGATTTGGCATGGGACCAGGCGACGATTTGTTCGACCGCAGTGGGGAAGGTGGCTTCAACCGATAGTTTTTGTAGCAAGCCGGGGTTTACGCCCAGGCGCGCTCCGGTGGCGATCAATCCTAAACCTAACGTGCGTTCGGGACATTCTAATGCCAGGGTCAAGGCAATCGCACCACCCATCGAATGGCCGACGAATACGGCGCGGTAGATGTCGATGCGGTTTAGCCAATCAACGATCTCTTTGGCATATGCTTTGATTTCTTGTTGTCCAAGCCCTTGAGATTTGCCATGCCCGGGCAGGTCTGGGGCAAAGACACGGTATTCCGGTAGGCGGCGGATATTGTGGGGCCAGTGTAGATTCGTGCCGCCTGCGCCGTGAATCAGCACGACGGGCGGCTTCGTCATACTTCCCCCTTTGGATGCGAAGTAATAGATATGCTCTGATGTAGGCATGGGGGTTCTCCTTGTGCCGGGTAGAGTCGGTGATGAATTTTCCTGGAAAAAGCTGGCGTATGAGAACTTTTCCCTAGAGCAACTTATTCGATTTTTAGTTCTCCTCAGAATTTGCGCGGGCAGAAAGATTTCTGCCTATACCAATAATTACTCCGAACAGCAGGCCACCGAGTATCCAAAATGGAAAACCGGCAATGACCTGCTTTACCTGGATTATTTGGAAATCCGAAAAACCATGTGCATGCAAACCGCTTTTGATTGCCATCAGAATCAACGCGATGGGGACGATGGCGATTCCGGTAACAGCGCCAATGAGCAGATCGCGGGCAAGATATGATTTGCCTTTTCGTACTTCCCGCACAGCCAGCCAGGCGCAAATCAGCATGGCTAATCCAATGGTAAAGGTCGTGTTTGTGTCTTCAAAAGGCAGCCAGACCAGGCAGAGAAAACCGATCATAATGCCAACTGCTCGCAGCCAGAGAGGGCTTTTAGCTGGGGATGTATTCTTATCCGACTCCATGCCGGATCCGTTCAACGGCATCGTCTGTCAGCGGAATCCACAAGCGGATGCGGGTGCCTTTGCCCTCAGCCGATTCGAGCTTGAGAATACCGCTCACCAGCTCAGAGCGTTCACGCATATTGACCATGCCCAAGCTGCCGCGATTTTCGTAACCCGCATCGACCGCGCCAACGTTGAAACCCACACCATCGTCCTGTATTTCCAGGATGACGATATCATCGGCGATGGTCTTGACGCGCACCCAGATATGTTCGGCTTCGGCGTGTTTGCGGGCATTGTTAACGGCTTCTTCGGCAATATAGAAGATCACGCCTTGTTTGCCCATTTCCAATTGATCCACGGCGGCCTGATCGGCTTCGATGATCACGTTCTGGTTGTAGGTCTCGTTCATCTTTTCGGCCATCGATTCCAGGGCGACAATCAGCCCTGAAGATTCCAATACCAACGGCCGTAAGGTAAAGAGCATGTGGCGGATTTCTTTGGTCGTGCGCCGGGCTAAATCTTCGATCTTATAGAGTTCATCACCGGCGGATTTGGGGTCGCGTTCCATCAGGCGGCGGGCGAAGTTGACCCGCATAGCAATAGCAGCGATTGATTGGGTTGGACCGTCGTGCAGGTCGCGGGCCAGTTTCTTTTGTTCCTCGCCCTGCATATCAATGATGCGGCGCTTTTCCTCTTCCAGTTCGTGGTACAGGCTGGCGTTTTGCAGGGCGACCTGGGCCTGCCGCCCGATAATGCTCAGGATTTCGCGGCGCGTATCGGAGAAATATTCTGGGTCAGGGTGTCCGAAAACCATCACGCCGAATACATCCAGGCCGGTGCGCAGGGGATAGCAGTAATATGAATTACAGGCGCGCAAGGCGATGATGCGGCCTAGCTCGGGATCATTGGATGGATCTTGGGCGTAGCGGGCTTCCCCGACGTTGATGGCTTCCCCGATCAGGCCGGTGGTGCCCTGCAGGCTCACGCGCAGGTCGGCGGGTGTAAAGCGCCGGGCAGAACCCACGTACAAGCGGTCGGTTTCGTAAAGGTAAAAAGCACTGACCAATAGTGTGGCGATATCATTGGGATCGGCCAGGGCGTTGGAACTCAGGTCCAGAGCCAGGTCGAGCACACGCTGGTAATTCAGGGTAGCGTTCAGTGTCGAGGTGATGTTGTAGAGTGCCCGGACGCGCTCGCGTTCTTTGCGGCGCGATTCTTGGTCTTTGGTGTATTCCAGCATACGGCGGTGGCGAATGGCGTAGTTGAACTGTCGGGCTATGAAACCGATCACTGCACCAGCAACCAGGAAGATGGCACCGACGATCCATATGCGGGAGGTGATTGATGCTGTATCGGAACCTGTGAAACTGATGAAGGCAAATAAAAGGATCGTTAGTGCAGACTGGATCAATCCCCCGTACAGCTCAAAATACAAGGCGGCACTTGATAACGGCATTACCCCGGCCAGCAGCAATGGGCCTTCGAGGTTGCCGCTGAAGAGGAATAGAAAGGCCGCAATGACCAGATCAGCACCAACGGTGATAAAGCGATGCAGTGGCAGACGACGCTTGAACAAAGTTAGCAGGCTTAAGAGAGTATTCCAGACTCCGGCAATCATAAACATTGTCGAGAGTGTAGGGTCTACTATCCCCCCACGCGATGCTATTGTCATAAGCCCCAGCAGACTCAGCCACCGGATGATGATGGCAATGCGGTCGGCCAGCAATACGGAGTCGGAGACGCGCATGTCAGTATGATAACCGAAAAAATGTCCCTTGGCAAAGGAATAAGTAACTTATAGGTAATAATGTACTGTCAGCATCCATTATATAGGATTTTGATTTTAGGCCCATATCAACCTCATGATGATGAAGATGCGGCCAGATCGATACGATAGACGAATGTTTCTGACGCGTTGACCCAGCCCTAAAGCGGACGGTATAATTCCTTGTAACACATAAATTACCCTCCCTGCCATAAAGGAATTTACCTATGCCGCGTATAACCAAAATTTACACTCGCAAAGGCGATGATGGCACGACTGCATTGGGCACGACCCGGCGAGTTCCGAAAGACCATGTTCGCATCCAGGCTTACGGTACCGTGGATGAACTAAACGCCCTGCTGGGTATGGCGCTGGCGCAGGGCTTGAGCGACCGTCTGGCCGAAACATTGCCCACTATCCAGAATACGTTGTTTCATCTTGGCTCTGATTTGGCTTTCCCGGAGGAGGATGAAAAAAAGGTCGCCGTGCCGCGTATCGAGCAGCGCCACGTAGATGGGCTGGAAGCGCTGATCGATGAGTTGAACGATGTCGTCGGTCCCTTGCAAAATTTTATTTTGCCGGGAGGCGCACCGGGAGCGGCCGCGTTGCAGTTGGCGCGGACAGTATGCCGCCGAGCAGAACGCGCCGTAACTACACTAATGCAAACCGAGCAGGTAGGATTGCAGGTGTTGGCTTACCTGAATCGCTTGTCGGATCTATTATTTGTAATGGGGCGCTATGAAAACCACCAGAAGGGCATAGCAGAACCACTGTGGGATTCGCGGGCATGATTTGATGGTTTTAAAAGCACCAGACGCCCGAGGCGTGGGCGTCTGGTAGAGGAGAGGAGTGGAAAAATAAATCTCAAGGTATGATAGCTGCCGGTTTGTCTTTCCCGGCGTCGTCGTCTATTTCAAGCAAGGCTTCGTCAAGTTCGCGGCCCAGAGATGCGAGCGCATCCAGGATGTTGGCATCGTCGAAGTCCGCTTCTAATTCTGTTTCGATGTCCTCTTCCAATTCTTCGGCGTCCATATCGATCATGGTGTCCGGTTTTTGAATATCTTGTCCTTCTGGAAGATGGACATCTTGCCAATAACTTGGCTCTATGGGTTCTGGAAAAGCCATCTTACTACCTGTGCAATATTGAAATTTTATTGATTAGCGCGCATAGAAGATAACTTAATGCGATTCAAATATACTCGAATAAATTGCGGATAGCGTGACAATACTGTAATGAATATGTATTGGAATGTTATATACATTACAATTTTGTTAGGGTTACCTTTATAGGTAAAAAGGTGCTGTTTGGCTGGTTTGCTTTTCGCATATTGTTTCGGCTATACTGGGTAAGTGCACATAAGTCGTTAAGGAATGACAGCTTACCCGGTTATTCATATTTGCCTTGGGTTTGGAAGGAAAACCGTTGCCGGAAGAATTCGCAATTCAACTTGAAAATTTGGGTAAGGCGTTTGGCAGGGGAAGGCAGCGCGTCGATGCGGTCCGGAATGTTAACCTGGGGATTCAGACCGGGGTGGTGTTTGGTTTCCTGGGACCGAACGGAGCGGGGAAGACGACAACCATTCGGATGTTGATGGATTTAATCCGCCCAACTAGCGGTCAGGCGTATATCTTCGGTCAGGATGTGCGCCGCAATCCAGGCGTGTATAAGCGCGTTGGTGCTTTGGTCAAGGAGGCGGCTTTTTATGACTATCTCACTGGCCGCCAGAACCTGGAACTGCTGGCGCGTACGGCGCGGGATTATCGTTCCGGGCGCGTTGATTATTTGCTCAACCAGGTGGGGATGGACGACCGCGCTGACCGGCCTGTGAAAACGTATTCGACCGGTATGAAGCAGCGCCTGGGCATTGCCGCCACTTTGTTGACCGATCCCGAATTGATTATCCTGGATGAGCCGACCAATGGTCTTGACCCGGATGGCATCAAGGACATGCGCGCCTTCATCCGCTCTTTAGCAGAAGAACAGGGTAAGACTGTCTTCCTCTCTAGCCACCAGTTGCGCGAAGTCGAACGCGTATGCGACCGCGTGGCGATCATTAATCAGGGGGAGGTGTTGCGGGAGGGGGCGGTCAGCGAGCTGTTGGGGCGGCGTTCTGAACTGCGCATTCGAGCCATTCCCATTCAGGATGCCCATGCTGTGCTCTCTAAAGAGTGGCAGGTGACTTCTGATGGCGCCTGGATTTCGGTGCGCGCCCGGCCTAATGAAAGCCCAAAGATCATCCGCCAGCTGGTCATGTTCGACGTCGACGTGCACGAAGTTGTGGTTGCCAAGCAATCGTTGGAAGAATACTTCCTGACAGTGACGAAATCCAACGACCCAACCCGGCGGGAAAGTGAACCCCTCCAAAAAGAGGATGAAGATGTTTAACCTCTTGCGAGCGGAATGGATGAAGATCGTCAGGAATCGTATGTTGATGGCCTTTACGGTTTGGATTTTTCCGATCGGGCTGGCGGCGTTTTTCCTGATCATGACGGTCAATGTGCTGCTGATTGGAGATGCGAATTTCCGTTTTGCGCTGGTCAGTTCGGGCAGTTGGATCGAGGACACGACCCGGCATTGGGGAATGCTGGCCTATTTCCCAACCAATATCTTGAGCCGGTTGCTGCCGATGGCATTTATGGCGGTGGTGTTCGCCGGGGAATACCAATCCCAAACCTGGAAAAATATCATCCCACGCGGCCGCCGTATCCCGATCCTCTTGAGCAAGATGCTGGCGGTTAGCTTACTGTTCCTGTTGGTCTTTGTGGTCATCTCCGTTGTGATTGGGGTGGGGCAAGCCGGAGGACATCTGGCGAGTGGAGAAGCCTACGGCCCATATTTGAGCACTGACGTGCTTTGGGAATATTTGGATTTGCTTTGGAAGTTTGCCATGATCGCGTTGTACTCTATCCTGGTGATTGTGGGTTATGCTGCTTTGGCGGCAGTGGTGACGCGCTCGCTGGTGGGCGCGATCCTGGTCGGAGGGTTGCTGGCCGTATTCGAACCGGCTACGGCCCTGGCGCTCACTTTGCTTGAGTTCTTGTTTGGTATTGATGGACTGATCAATCTGTTCCGCTTCACGCCAACCTACAATTTGAACAATTTGTATGCCTGGCTGTTCACGCAAACACCATTTACCGATATCCCAGGCAATTTCACTGTTGAACCATCCATGTTATTTTCCTTCATTGTGCTGACGATTTGGGTGTTGGGGCTAGCTGTTTTGAGTGCCATTATCTTCCAGCAGCAAGACATCACTTCTTGAGAAATCGTGTTATAATAGAACAAATATTCTCTCGTTTGTCCGATTGGATTATTGGTAGGAGGTAGTGATGAGTTTGCGAGTAATGACTTTACACCCAGCGGGGAAAGAAGGGGTGAATATTGATAAGGAGAAATACGAAGCTGTCAAACAAGCCATTCTCGATGCAGTCGATGCGGTCGGGGAATTACCCTTTAGCGATCTTTCGGCTGAGGTGGAACGGTATGTTCCCGATTTTGACGGTTCTTATGGTTTGTACACAACCACTGTCAAGCTCGACCTGGAAGCGCGCGGCTTGATCGAGCGGGTACCGAAGAAAACCCCACAGCATTTGAGATTGGCGCAATGACCGGTAGGTGTTGCCAATTTACCGCTCCTCAGACAAATTTGTCTGAGGAGCGGTTTTTTTATATAATGGCATTGACGTAGAATTTAAATCAAAATCAAAATGATTGAACTTGAGCTAAGCGAGGGATAAATGGACAGAGCAAAGATTTACCTTATCAATGAAGATGGAAGCGGCCTCTCCGCGATGCAGGAGGCTCCTTATGAGAGAGAAACCGTCTTGCAGGAATTCCTGGCGCAATACATGGATTTGCTGCCAGGCGACCAGATTTCGCCTGAGAATCCACGGCGTTGGTTGTTAGTGGCGCGTGAGATGGGGGTGCCCGGTGATATGCACGAAACCGGGCGTTGGAGCCTGGATCATCTCTTTTTGGATCAGGATGGTATGCCAACTTTTGTTGAATGCAAGCGTTCGGCGGATACCCGTATCCGCCGCGAAGTTGTTGCCCAGATGCTGGACTACGCTGCCAACGGGATCGAATATTGGCCGGAGGGACGCATCCGGGAGGCAGCGGCTAAAACGCATGGGGATGCATTGGACAATGCCCTGGCTGAGTTGCTGGATGATGTGGAGGAAATTGATGATTTCTGGGTGAAGGTCGAAGAAAACTTGCAGCATGGCCGCGTGCGTTTGATCTTTGTTGCCGACCATACGCCCCGTGAACTACGTCGCTTGGTCGAATTCCTGAACGAGAAAATGGAAGACGTGGAAGTGTTAATTGTTGAGATCAAGCAATACATCAGTACGGGTGGACAAAAAGCGCTCGTGCCGCGCGTGATCGGCCTGACCGAAGCTGCTCGATCTAAAAAGGGACAGAACCAAGCGAGAACTGACCGAGTGCAATTCTTAGCGAATGCACTACCAGAAGCGCGTCAATTTTTTGAGAAGGTGTTGGACGATGCCAGTGCTAATGGGTATGAGATTTATTGGGGGACGAAGGGTTTTTCGGTGCGTGCGAAGTTGCCCGATGTTGAACACAAGATCAGCTTTATCTATGGCTATCCCGAGGACACTTTCCAATTCTATTTTGGGCATTTCGACCGATTTACGAGCATATCCGAAGTGGAATTAGCTGAATTGAGAGCGAAGTTGTTGGCTTACGATGTATTCCGAGAATCGGGAGAAAAAACGCTGTCCGCCCATTTGAGCGAAGCCGACATGGAACGAGTAGAAGAAGTCTACAATTTCATCCTCGAAAAAATGGACGAACTTGCCGGAAAAAGTTAACCCCCGAAGATCAATCTTCGATCATTTGATAGATCAATATTCCTGCGGCAACGGCTAAGTTCAGGGATGTTGCCCGGCCGCCCATCGGTAACTTGATAAGTTGTTCGCAAACTGCAATCCGCTCGGCATTCAGCCCCTCCCGCTCGCTGCCCAACAGCAGGATGGAGGGGCGTTTGTATTCCTTAACTGCGCGGTAATCCAGGCTGCCGTGGGCGGAGGTGCCGTACACATGATACCCGTGTGCCTTTGTCCAGGTGGCGAAGTCCTCGAAAGTGGTCTGCACAACGGGTTTCCAGAAAAGTGTGCCCATGCTGGCGCGTACGGCCGTCGAGTGGGTGGGGTCGACACTGTTATCCAGCAGCAGCAAACCGTCCGCCCCGGCCGCGTCCAGCGTGCGCAGGATCGTGCCCACGTTGCCGGGATCTTGCGAAGCGACCAGCGCTACACCCCAGTTGAAGTTATCCGGGCTGAGAGTGGTCAGGCTGGCAGGCTGCCAGCGGATCACGGCCAGCAAGCCTTGGGGATTTTCTTTGTCGGTTACCGATGCCAATGCTTCACCATCCGTGCTGTAACAGGGCACGTCTTTGCTTTTGAGGTCGGAGATCAGTTCGTTAGCGAATTCGCTGGTCAATAAGTCGGGAGCATAGAGCACGAACTCGAAATTTGCTCCGGCTTCGGCGGCTTCGCCGACGTGGCGGATGCCTTCGACCACGAACATGCCCTGGCTGGCGCGTTCCTTCTTGCGTCCCAGAGCGCGCACTTGCTTGATCTTGGCATTTTGGTGGCTGGTGATATCGAACATATTTGCCTCAGCGCAACTCCCAGATTCTAAGAGGGTGATCAAAAGCTGCCACTGCTAATTCAGTCCCATCTGGTGAGAGCTCGATATCATATGGGCTGTCAAAGATTGCACTATCTATTTTAAAGGCATTCGATGTTGTATTGTTGGTAGGTTCAATTAGCAGGAAGTCGCCGTTCTCATAAACGAGGCCGATTGTACTTTGGTTACAAATCAACTTTTCGACCGGTTTGGCCTCGTATAGCAGAGTCTTTTTTTCATTGGTTATGTAATTCCATTTCCATAATTCGTTTCCAATATGAAGGGTCAATTCTCCTGGTTGAGTGAAGCAGGTTGTTTTTACAAAACCATTTGGATTTATTAGCTTAGTCTCAGCGACCAGATCTGGTTCACAAGCCTCACCGTTTATGCAGGGAGCAAGGTCCCAGATTTGAACAAACGAATTAAAGGAACTTGCAGTATTGTTATAACTTCCGGTTACAAGCAGCGGTTCAAGTGGAGAAAAGGCAATACTATAGGCCGTCAAACTTGCAGGTAGTTCAATTTTGAAATAATCAGGATCGATTTGACCTTTTGAATAAAGGATCTGAGCGTATGCAGGGCCAAAGGTATGTACAAATGAGAAAAACTCGTCATTGTATGAAAAATCCACGTCAATAATATCGCCAGCAGCTCCTGTACCATTGATTTCTTCACCCGTAATCACGTCGTAGAAGTAGACTGCATGCCCATTCCCGCCGGCAGCCAACCATTTGTCATCGTGTGAAAAGGTCATATCGAAAATTGTGTGGTAGAGACCTTTTAAGGGATGCAAATCTACTGATCTCAGGGTATCTCCAGTGAGAGGATCGATAAGGAGGATCGTTTCGATTCTTGCTTGTGACAGCGCGAGCATTGTGCCATCAGAGGAATAAGCAAGTTCTTCTCCCTCAATGGGGAACGTTCTTATCGGTTCTTTTGGCAATAAGGTTGGAGTTGGTAATGGTGAGGGTGGCAAAGTAGGTATCAGCGGAGTTTCGGTTTTTATAGGGCGTGTTGCAGTGCTTGTGCTCAATGATGTGGGCGTATGCGTTTCATCAATCTCGCTTGCAACCCGGCTTTGGTTCACAGCGAAGCTACAGCCTGTCAGCAAGGACAATGATAGTATGCAAACCAGGATAGGAAATAACTTCTTTTGAGCGTTCATCTTATTTGATAATTATCGACCCAATCAATCTGTGTAAATAATAACACCTCACGCCAAATTGTGCAGCGTGAGGTGTTTGTGTTTGGATCAGGTAAGCTTAGGCTTCTGGTTCGGAGGTGTCTTCGTCGGCCGCGTCGTCTTCGACGATATCATCCAGGTAGGCCATGTCTTCGGTGGAGAGACCCGCGTCCTTGCTCTCGCCCTGGATGGCATCCTTGACGCGCTCGTCAACCATGCGTCCCAGATATTCGGGCAGTTCGATGCCGACCATGGCGGAAACATCGTGCAGTGGGGGGATGCTCTTGAGTAGGTTGGAGGCAAAATTAGCGGTAGCCGAACCCTGCCCATTGCCGCCGCCCGAGTCCCACACGGTGACCTTGTCGATCTTGAGGTTGCTGATCGCTTCGACTTGCAGTTTGACGAGTTCTTCCATCTTCTCGATCATCAGCAGCGTGGCGGCGGCGGTGGCGTCGCCATTGGTGCTGTCAACCAGCTTGAGGTAACCATCGGCCTTGGCTTCAAGCAGTTTTTTGGTGCCTTCGGCCTGCGCTTCAAAGCGCATCAGGATACTGTCCGCTTCACCTCTCGCCTCGCGGCGAATACGTTCTGCCTGGGCCTCGGCGGCAATCTCAATCTTCTGTTTCTCGATCTCCTGACGGACGATGTCCTCGGCCTTGAGGCGTTCCTGCTCGGCCAGGTATTGTGCTTTCTGGATTTGGGCGACGGCCTCGCGGCGGGCGATCTCGGCCTGTTGCTGAGCTTCAGCTTCTTTTACGGCCAGTTCGGCGTTGGATTGGGCGATATTGGCCTTGGCTTTGTTTTCGCCGTCCACGGCTTCGGCTTCGCGTTCTTGGACGAAGATACGCTGTCCGGCTTCGGCACTTTTCTTGCCTTTTTCAGCTTCGGCGGCGTTCTCGGCCACGCGAATGTCTTTCTCTCGGTTGGCGTTGGCGGAACCGATGGCGCCCATTTTCTCGTTTTCGGCTACGTCAACGATGGCTACGTTGATCGCCTCAGATGCGGCCTTCTTGCCGATGCTCTCGATGTAGTCGGAGGTATCGGTGATGTCGGTGATATTCACGTTGATCAAGTACAAGCCGATCTTATTGAGTTCCGGCTCAACGTTCTTGCGCACCGATTCGAGAAAACTCTCGCGGTCCTGGTTGATCTGCTCAATGGTTAGGGAGGCGACGGTCAGACGCAGTTGGCCGAAGATGATTTCTTTTGCCATGTCCTCGATTTGTACGGGGGAGAGGTGCAGCAGACGTTCGGCAGCGTTGGACATGATCTCCGGTTGGGTGCTAATCCCGACCGTGAAGGTGCTGGGGACGTTAATGCGAATGTTTTGCTGTGAAAGCGCACCTTGCAGTGGGATGCTGATCGTGATCGGGGTCAGGCTGAGATAAGCGTAATCCTGTACAAGCGGCCAGACCAATGTTCCGCCACCGTGCAGGGTACGGCTCGAACGGCCTTGTTCCACACGCCCGTAGATCACGAGGATTTTATCGGACGGGCAGCGTTTGAAGCGGCTCGCCAGATAGACGAAGGTGAAGAAAACTACAATCACGAAGACGACTAAGGCAATTAAACCAATCGCCTGAGCAGTTGCAGCATTAGCCATGATAATCTCCTCTATTTTCTATTCTAATTTTTTAACAACTAAAGTGCTGTTGTTTGTGATTTGAATAACTTTGACGCGCTGCCCGGTGGGTATCTTGATTTTATCCTCGGCTACAGCATCGAATTCTCGGAGCGAACCCTGGACGACCAGGTTGACCTTACCGGTGCCATTTTTGGGGATGGTCAGATAGACGCTGCCCTCTTTGCCAACGGCATTTTCCATGCGCAGGGTGCCTTCGGACTGCATGCTGCCCATGAAAGCGAACACGCGGCTGATCACCCACATGGTAAATACGCCGGCGATTGCGCCCCAGATGATCGTCCAGATGATGCTGAAACCACCGCGTGCCGTAGCCAGGCCCACCAGCCCAAACATCATCAGGAAGGCGGTCAGACCCTGGAGGGAAATATATTGAAAGCTGACGTCGGTATCGTGGGGAGTACTGGATACATCCGTATCGCCGTGCCCGATATCGGTGTGAATATCATGGGCGATGTCCCCATCGAAGTGCATGTCGATATCCCCGCCGTCCAGGCCGGAAACATCTACATCGCCGTGAGAATCCAGGCCATAGAAGAAAAGGATGGCTCGCAAAATGAATAGTACGCCACCCACGATGGCACACACCAGGTAAAAGGTTTCCAGTGTTGTCATCTCATTAATCCTTATTGATTGTAATGTCCGTCTAATATGATCCCGCGTATATGCGGGTGTTCGCATCTATTGTACGAAAAATCCCCATATGTGGGGTATTTTTACCTGATTCTAACATGGTTCTTACAATCTGAATGGAGCCACTTTCGGCTAATCGCAGCGGTCATTTGTAATTTCTAATTTACGAGTTCTGGCGGGCTTTCACGGTGGATCAATTCATAGAACATGGTGGCGATCTGCTCGGTATTGTATTCGTTCGGTGTTTGCAGCCACCAGGTCATGATGCGCACCAACGCGCCGGTGACGCATTCGGTCAGCAGTTCCTTGGGAGTGCTGATCTTTTGATAGAGACCGGTGATATCAAGGATGCGTTCGATTTGCGGCGAGAAAAATTCTTCCATGTTGGTGGTCAGCGCTTTGACGCCGTTGCTGCTCAGCACCGTGCGGAATAATTGCCAGCTTTCGGCGGCGTGTTCGAAGGCCTGGAGGTAGCAGCCAAAGCCGGTCTCTTCGGGCGTATGTCCATTCAATTTGATATCTGCCGGACAGCCGGGTTGTAAAATGTCCCAGATCAATTCGTCTTTGTCTTTATAGTAGTTGTAAAATGTGCCGTAGCCGAGATCAGCGCCCTCAGTAATATCCTGAACGGTGAGATCATCGTACCCTTTTTCAAGCAGCAGCGCTTGCGCAGTGGTTTTGATCGCTTTGCGGTTGCGGAGTGCTCGACGGGATGTTCGATCTGGATTGTTCTCTACCATCATTAACCTCAATAAGTTTGGATAACCACTAAATCTGGGCGCAATTGTAACAAATATCTACATAAAATGGCTGGCAGTCTGGTTAGCCTGGAACCGGTGAGCGTATAAAAGAATATGCGGAGAATCGCCTTGAGTGTTTGCCTGGTTGCAGCTGTGTGCTTGCCCCGATTCGAGGTTAGTGGTTTTATTGAAATATTACGGGACGTATCCTTTTTTGTGGCGCGGCGTTAATATTTTTGGTAGTTGGAAAGTCTAACTGTCCGAATCTTAAAATTTGTCGTTCAAAATTCGATTGATAGTTTTTGCGAGCATATTTGTCATATATTTGCACAATACTTATAAGTAGTTAAATTGGTAATGGTGTCTAGATAATTAGGATGATGGATAATGAGTTCACGCAGACCCGGATTTTATAACCTGTCCCTGGAAGAACGCCAGCAGCAACTTGACCCCGATGGATTGCTTTCGGCCGAGGAATTGGATGCATTGACCGCGTCCCCCGGCCTAACGGTCGGGCAAGCCGATCACATGATCGAGAACGTGGTTGGATTGCATACGCTGCCTTTGGGAATTGGATTAAACTTTATGGTCAATGGCCGGGATGTGCTCGTGCCGATGGCGGTTGAAGAACCTTCGGTGGTGGCGGGAGCATCCTTCATGGCGAAATTGGCGCGCGCTGGAGGTGGCTTCACGGCGCACACCAGCGAACCGCAGATGATCGGCCAGATGCAACTGCTGGAGGTAGATGATCCGGCGACTGCGCGGCTCAAGATCCTTGAGCAAAAAGGCCAATTGTTGGCCGAAGCGGCCGAGATTGACCCGATTTTGAAGAAGTTGGGCGGTGGACCGCGCGATCTGGAAG
The DNA here is from genome assembly GCA_016935415.1 of Anaerolineales bacterium. Classification (GTDB taxonomy): domain Bacteria; phylum Chloroflexota; class Anaerolineae; order Anaerolineales; family UBA11579; genus JAFGRA01. Next base: position 19,353 of record JAFGRA010000070.1, on the reverse strand, counting down.
TGCGTATATTCGAAGATTCTCCAATTGGCGCTTTCCTGGTGCTGCACTTGATCTATGATGTGCGCGACGCCATGGGCGCCAATGCGGTGAACACGGCCTGTGAACGTCTGGCTCCAATCGTGGAAGAGATTACCGGTGGACGCGTACATTTGCGCATCCTCTCGAATCTCGCTGACCGGCGCGTGGCCCGCGCCCGTTGCACGATCCCGCTGTCTGAATTGGCTTTTGGCGATTTCAATGCTGAAGAAGTACGCGACGGGATCATCGAAGCCTGGGCTTTTGCAGCAGTCGACCCTTACCGGGCAGCTACGCACAACAAAGGCATCATGAATGGCGTCGATGCGGTGGTAATCGTGACCGGTAATGACTGGCGCGCGGTGGAAGCCGGCGCGCATGCCTATGCTGCCCGCAGCGGACAGTACACCGCCTTGAGCACATGGAGCAAAGACGCAGAAGGTAATTTGGTGGGGTCGTTGGAAATGCCGCTGGCTGTTGGCACTGTAGGCGGTGCAACCAAGGTGCATCCTACGGCACGTGCAGCCCTCAAATTGATGGGCGTGGAGAGCGCCATGCAGCTTGCTGAGATCATCGTTTCGGTTGGGCTGGCCCAAAACCTGGCCGCGCTGCGCGCCCTGGCGACCGAAGGTATCCAGCGCGGGCATATGGGATTGCATGCCCGGCAGGTAGCTGTGGCTGCCGGAGCGGAAGGTGATGACATCGCCCGCCTGGCACAGCAGCTTGTGAAAGAGAAAAAGGTGCGTATTGACCGCGCCGAAGAAATTTTGAAAGAATGGCGAAACCAGTAAAGGTTTTGCTTTCAGCTTACCCTGGAAGGAATTGAGGAAATGTCAGAAAAACTATTGAAACCAAAGATTCCGGTGGGCGTCGTTGGTTATGGCTCATACGTGCCGCGTTACCGCCTGCCTGCCAAAGAAATCTCGCGCATTTGGACGGAAGGCACGGGCGGGGTACCGATTCAAGAGAAGTCGGTGCCGGGTTCAGATGAAGATGTTGTTACCATGTCCGTTGAGGCTGCCCGCAATGCGCTGAAGCGCGCTGGGATCAGCCCGACAGATATTCGTGCCGTGTGGGTTGGTTCCGAGTCGCACCCTTATGCGGTCAAGCCGACTTCGACGATTGTGGCCGAGGCGATTGGGGCCGTCCCCAATGTGCAGGCTGCTGATTGGGAATTCGCCTGCAAAGCGGGCACCGAAGCAATGGTGGCAGCGATGGGTTTTGTGGGTTCCGGTATGGCGAATTATGCTTTGGCAATCGGGATGGATACTGCCCAAGGCCGTCCCGGTGATCCGCTGGAATATACGGCGGCGGCGGGTGGCGCAGCTTATATCATTGGCCCGGCGGAAGAATCGCTGGCTGTGATCGAAGCCACTTATTCATTTGTGACCGATACACCTGATTTTTGGCGGCGTGCTTACCAGAAGTACCCTGAACATGGTCATCGCTTCACTGGCGAACCGGCCTATTTCAAGCACGTTTCCGCGGCAGCTACGGAGATGATGGAAGCGACAGAAATGCAGGCTTCCGACTTCCAATATGCCGTGTTCCACCAGCCGAATGCCAAGTTCCCGCAGCGGGTGGGGAAGTCGTTGGGTTTTACACCCGAACAGATCGAAACCGGGCTGCTGGCCCCGATCATTGGTAATACGTACTCCGGTGCAGCCATCATTGGTTTGACTGCCATCCTGGACGAAGCCAAGCCCGGCGACCGCATCCTGATGGTTTCTTATGGCTCTGGGGCTGGCTCCGATGCCATGATCTTGCAGGCTACGGATGCCTTGCTCGAGCGGCGCACGGCCGCGCTTTCCACTAAAGATTACATTGCCCGGCGCACGGAAATCGATTATGCCGAATACGTGCGTATGCGCGGCAAACTGACATTGAAGTAGGAAATAAATACAATGAAGCATGATGTTGTAATTGCTGGTATCGGCCAGACTGAAGTAGGCGAACACTGGGATATTTCGCTGCGTGAGCTGGCCTTTTTTGCTGTAGAAAAAGCGCGTGCCGACGCGGCCGGACTGCGGCCGCAGGCATTATATGTCGGCAATATGCTGGGCGCGGCACTTTCGCACCAATCGCATCTGGGGACACTGGTGGCTGACTTTTCCGGGTTGCAGGGCATCGAAGCTTCGACAGTCGAAGCTGCCGGAGCCTCGGGGGGCTTGGCCTTGCGTTTCGGATACCTGGCGGTGGCTTCGGGCATGGTGGATACGGCTCTGGTCGTCGGTGCTGAAAAATTGACCGATCAGACGGATGCCAATGTAGAAGCGGCGATGGGATCGCTTACTGATGCGGATTACGAAGCCGAACAAGGTATGACGGCCACATCTCAGGCAGCCCTGTTGATGCGCCGTTATATGCATGAATACGGCGTCTCCCGAGACGCGTTTGCCGGTTTCCCGGTCACTTCGCACGCTAACGGTGTTGCTAATCCCAATGCCATGTTCCGGCAAGCGATCAAAGCGGAAACCTACGCCAAGGTTGGCCCGGTAAGCGACCCAATGAATATGTTCGACATTGCCCCCAACGCCGATGGCGCGGCGGCAATCTTGTTGACCCGTCGCGAATTACTACCGGAAAAATTCCCGCATCCGCTGATCGCAATCACTGCTTCCAGTGTGGCGACGGATACGTTGGCGTTGCACGACCGCCCCAACCCGTTGCTGTTCAGCGCGGCGCGCTTGTCGGTCGAACGCGCTCTCAAGCAGGCCGATCTTAGCATTGAGGATCTGGATTTCTTCGAGCTTTTTGATGCTTTCTCGATCTATTCGGCCTTGTCACTGGAAGCAGCCGGTTTTGCCGGACAGGGCGAAGGTTGGAAGCTGGCCGAGAACGGCGCGATCAGTTTGCAAGGCAAGCTGCCGATCACCACATTTGGCGGCCTGAAGGCGCGTGGCAATCCCGGCGGTGCAACTGGTGTTTATCAAGTAGTCGAAGCGGCACTGCAATTACGCGGCCAGGCTGGTGATAATCAGGTCGCGGAGGCCAAGACAGCTCTGGTCCAATCGATGGGCGGTCCGGCGGCTACAGTGGCAACACATATCTTGCAATTAATCGAAAAAGATTAGATTTGTGTCAATCGGCACGATAAATTGCAGTCTGATAGTTTCTGATAGAGAAAAGAACCTAAACTATACTTGAAATTACAGGTTCTAAAAGATTTTGCAGTTTTTACTGTAAGGAGAGCAATTATCATGGACATTCCACGACACTGGCGCTTGAAGAAACAACGTTACGCATTGGTTGGTGAAGTTTGCGAACACTGTGACGCGAAGGTATTCCCACCGCGTGACATTTGCCCGGAATGCGGCGAAGAAGCCAAAACTTTGTACACATTCAGCGGCCGCGGCGAAGTATATTCGTACACGACCGTTTACAATCCCCCGGCAGGCTATGAAGACGTTGCGCCTTATACGGTTGCAATGGTCAAATTGGAAGAAGGCCCGCTGGTTACAGCCCAGCTTACCGACCTGGAAAACCGCGATGTCGAAGTCGGGATGCCGGTAGAGATGGTCACCCGCCGCCTGCGCTCGGCAACAGATGAACGCGGTATGTTGGTGTATGGGTACAAGTTCCGCCCTGTTTTGAAAGCAGCTGTCTGAGCAAACAACAGCTTTTTTCGTTTCCTTATTACCTCCCGGTATTATTGCCGGGAGGTATGTTTTTAACAGCATGGGGTTGGATTCCCGGGCATAAATCTTGCACGATCTTAGGGTGAGGAACCGTCATGAAATTGGTCTGCATTCTCGCTTGACGTGGATTCGGGCCTATGCTAGTATCGAATCGAAAGTTCATATCTAACAGTGCTGAAATCTTTGTTATCCGGCTTTAGGAAATAGAAGGCCTGTGCCATGAAAGTGGAGAAAAACATGGGAAAGAAAAGAATTATCCTACTGGTCACCTTTATGCTGGTGGCTTTGTTGGCGGCTTCATGCAACAGACCATTATCCGAAGCTCCTGCGGCTACCGCGACTTCGATTGACAATCAGATGAGCGAGATTTTCAACATGGGCCTGACCGAAACCGCCGAAGCAGCGTTGGATGGCGCCGGAGGTGGGGAGGCAGAAACAACGCCGGAACCGACAGCAGTGGTCGTCACCAATACGCCAGAGCCGACAGTTGAATCGACAGCCGTTGAGGTTGACGAAATTGAAGTCCCCGGCTCCTACACTTTGCATAAGGGTGAACATCCCTTCTGCATTGCCCGGCGCTTCGATGTCAATGCCGTTACCTTGCTGAATTATAACGGGTTGGGGTTGAACGGCGTTTTCCCGGCTGGTTTGGAGCTGCGAATTCCCAGTGACGCCCCGCCTTTTGCGGGTGATCGCTCCTTGTTGAATCACCCGACCACGTATCGGGTGCAAGCCGGTGATACGCTTTACAGTGTGGCCTGTGAGTTTGGGGATGTCTCCCCCGAGCAGATCGCTCAGGCCAACGGCAAAGGTATCAATTGGACATTGCCTGCCGGTGAGAATATCCAGATTCCGTAAGCTGTACTTCGCATAAGTATGATTGCTGGTGAGGGTGGGTATGGTAGTTCGCTACCAACTGCCCTCGCTTTACTATTTTAGGAGTAGCTGTGAAATTTTCGGTATCCGATTCGGAAATTGTTTTTCAGGGGCCAGCTTTTCAGATCCGCCGGGATACGGTGGACTACCCTGATGGACGTCAGGCTAAATTTGACTTGTTGGTTCATCCTGGGGCGGTAACGATCGTGCCGGTGGATGGGGAAGGGAATGTCTTTTTCGTAAACCAATACCGGCATTCGGCGGGGAGAATGATCCTGGAACTGCCCGCGGGAACGTTGGGGAAGGATGAAGCGCCGGTAGATTGTGCCTATCGGGAAGTGCGCGAAGAAATTGGTTATTCCGCTGCCAAAATCGAACAGCTTGGTGCTTTCTATACCTCCCCGGGTTATTCGACGGAATACATGTACGTATTCCTGGCGACTGGTCTGGCTCACGACCCGCTGCCGCAAGATGCGGATGAGTATATTGAAGTTGTAAAATTCCCGGTGGAGCAGGTCTACGCCATGCTAGCGACCGGTGAGATCTATGATGGCAAGACAATCGCGGCGTTGGCGCTGGCGCGGACGTTGGTGCTGGACGATTGACGGCCATTCAGGCTGATTTCAACTTTGCAGGCATGTTAAGTATCAAATAAGTAAAATCGCTTGCTCTTTAGATTTATTTACGCTATAATGTGCTTACTAATTCCCCTGTTGGTGTCTTAATTTTGCCCTTGATTTTTTACACACTACGGAATATCTGCTGTATGCCGTTTGCTCTGGGGAAGTAACTGACGGCCTAGATGAGAGCTTATATCCCCTATACCATTTAACAGAGAGACTTAATATGAATGTTGCAGAACTTGAAATGAAACCTTTGGCAGAACTGCGCCAAATGGCGAAAGACATGGATATCCCGCGTTCTACGCGTCTGAAGAAAGAAGACCTGATGATGAACATCAGGCGGGTTCAGGCCGAGAAGGATGGCCTGGAAGTGCGCGGTGGCATCCTTGAAATTATGAATGAAGGTGTTGGTTTCCTGCGTTCCAATCATTACCAGGGTGGACCGGATGATGTCTATGTTTCCCAAACCCAGATTCGGCGTTATGGTTTGCGTAATGGCGATCTGATCATTGGGCACGTGCGCCCGCCGCGCGAATCCGAAAAACACTACGGCTTGCTCAAAGTCGAGAGCGTGAACATGGTACAGCCGGAAGATGCCAAACGCCGCCCGCGTTTTGAATCGCTGGTGCCGATCTTCCCGGAAGAACGCTTCGACCTGGAAACCGACCGCCGCGAACTAGCCCCACGGATGATCAACCTGATTGCCCCGATTGGCCGCGGCCAGCGTGGCTTGATCGTTTCTCCCCCCAAATCTGGTAAGACTACGATCCTCAAGCAAATTGCTAACTCGATCTCAACCAAATACAATGACGTACATTTGATGGTTGCTCTGATCGGTGAGCGCCCGGAAGAGGTGACCGACATGGATCGCTCGGTGGATGCCGAAGTGATTTCGTCCACCTTCGACGAACCGGTGACCTCACACGTACGTGTGGCTGAAATGGTGTTGGAACGCGCCAAGCGCCTGGTGGAAATGGGCCGCGATGTGGTCATTCTGCTGGACTCGATCACCCGCCTGGCACGCGCCTATAACTTAGTGGTGACCCCCTCTGGGCGCACACTTTCCGGCGGTATCGATCCTTCGGCATTGTATCCACCCAAGCGTTTCTTTGGTGCGGCCCGTAATATCGAAGAAGGCGGCTCGCTGACGATTTGCGCTACCTGCCTGGTTGACACCGGTTCGCGCATGGACGACGTGGTCTATGAAGAATTCAAGGGTACCGGCAACATGGAACTGCACCTGTCCCGTAAACTGCAAGAGCGCCGCATCTTCCCGGCTATCGATGTGGATCGTTCTTCCACCCGCCGAGAGGAATTACTGCTCGGCCCGGATATCACCCAGCGCGTGTGGTTATTGCGCCGCATGTTTGGCCAGATGGTTTCTGACCCACCGCAGGGGGCCGGAATGGGCACAACCGCAGCCACTGAAGCGATCTTGCAGCAGTTAGCCAAGACGGATTCCAATATCGAATTCCTCGAGGCGCTGACTGCCTAGGCGTAAAGCCCTTCTGCAGTGGACGATAAAAACCACCCCAATAATTTAGCTTCACCTGAAGATAACGATAATCGTTTGAATCGCTGGCTATCCCTGGGTGCCTGGATATTGGCCCTGGGGATGGTTGTTTTAGCGATCTATCTTGGATTGCGGCGTTTTGGTGTGCTCGATGCTCCTTTGGTAGCAGCATCTACGCCAGAGCGCCCGGTTTTTAATACCCCCATTCCTAATCCTGCCTCAGACGCGACGGCAACCAGCCGCCCGAAACGCACGCCTACGCTGGCGGTTTCACTTACGCCAGAACCGACCAACCCGCCGCAGCGCCGTAGCGAATTTGTGACCTATATGGTTCAGGAAGGTGACGCGTTGGAGGCGGTTGCGGAACGTTATGACCTGGACCCGAGGTCTGTGCTTTGGGCCAATTACGATTTACTGAACGATAATCCGGATTTTCTGCGTACCGGAATGCAGTTGCAAATCCCGCCGGTGGATGGCGTTTATTACCAATGGCAGAGCGCCGACTCACTTCCCGGCGTGGCCGCCATCTTTGGCAGAACTGAAGAAACCATTTTAGAATGGCCTGAGAACCAGATCGATGCAGAAACTTTATATGTAGCTCCGGGAACCTGGATCATGATTCCGGGTGGGGAACGTGCATTCGAGCGCTTCGTGCTGCCGAGTATTGACCGCACTCCAAGTGTGGATAAGCGCTACGAATATGGCAGCGGGGCATGCTTTGGCGGCTATGATGGGCCGGAGGGCAGTGGCAGCTTGATTTGGCCGACGGTGAGCCATGGGGTGCGCGGCAACACTTTCTGGGAAGGGCATGAAGGCGTTGACCTGGCCGTGGTGGATGGCGAAGAGATCGTATTTGCCGACGCTGGGGTGGTAGTATTTGCCGGGTGGGCCAATGGCGGCTATGGTCTGACCGTGATGGTCGATCACGGTAATGGCATCCAGACGGTGTACGCCCACTTGAGCGAGGTACTGGTGCATTGCGGCAATAGTGGGGAGCAAGGCCAGGTGCTGGGTCTGGGTGGCAATGTGAATAGCTCGATGGGGCTGCATATGCACTTCGAGGTGCGCGCCGATGGGGAACAGATCGATCCGCTTGAAGTTTTGCCGTAAGGAAGGGGTCAATGAGCGGGGGAAAGTAGACAAGAATGCAGGTAGACAGGTATACACGCAATCGAATTCTTAGGTTGTAAGCTTGCTTTTCCAGACGGCCGCCCAATAATTTTTTGGATAAGCTCTGCGTTCCTACGCGCCCTTTGTGCTTAAAAACTTTTCTGGAGGACAATCCAAACCAATTTCTGTACAACAGTAAACCAGCGTGATATAATACTGGAACAATTGTTCTATTCGTTAACTTTAATTTTGAGAGGTAAAACGATGCTTGGCAAGCGAATAGATGGAATTACACTGGCGGCAATCATCTTTATGGGTTTCCTGTTCATCCGGCTGATGACGGACGTGATTAGCGCATCAGCGGTCAATACTGGGGGAATACAGGTTGCGCAGGCGCAGGTATCGGTGATCGATAATAATGCCTTTGCGTCTCCCTATAATAAATACACACTCACGCAGGGTTTGCACGGCCAATCGTATGGACACCTGGCAATTGACATCGCGGCCGGGAAAGGTGCCAAAATCCGCGCCCCGATCAATGGTGTGGTCAGTGCGAAATTCATCGACCAATACGGCAATACTACGCTGGTGATCGAGAACGAGCATTATGAAGTGTTGATGCTGCATGGCAATTATAGTGTAAACCAAGGCCAACAGGTGGAAATCGGGCAGGTGGTGGGAACGGAGAGTAACAATGGATACACAACCGATATGGCCGGACGTCCGTGCGCTGGCCGCGATTGTGGCTACCACACGCATTTGAATGTGTACGATAAGCAGTTGGAGAAAAATGTCAACCCGTTGAATCTGATCAAATGAAGCGTTGAGCTGCCAAATTTACTAAGTTTTTAATGGGGAAAGTCTCTTTGTGAAAATAGGCTCAGGTTTTGCTCGATTGCGCTATAATTTTGTAATTGGGATCAATTCGAGTATGATGATGCTATGAGCCAAACGCGCGATGTCCAGATTCAATTCAAGCTCCGTTTATTGCCCTTCTTGCTGGGTTTGCTATTGGCGTTGCAGTTGCTCACGCCCTATAAGGGATGGGTGGTATTGATGATTGCGTTGGGGGGTGCCTGGCTGATCAGTTACCTGTGGATTCGAGAATTAGCCAAAGGTCTTACATTAGTGCGCGAGATGCGTTTTGGCTGGGCGCAGGTGGGCGATGCCCTGCACGAGCGCTTTACGATCATCAATGATGGCCGTGTGCCTACCTTGTGGGTTGCCGTCATCGATCACTCGACCATGCCCGGCTATGATGCCAGTATCGTCCAAGCGGTTGGCGCAGGCGGCAGCCTCTCGTGGTTGAAGACCGGGGCATGTTCTCGGCGGGGGTTGTATATCCTAGGCCCGACCAGCCTGGAAACCGCCGATCCGCTGGGTTTTTACACGCTGCGCATTGATTATTTTGCTTCCTCGACCATGATGGTCACGCCACCCATTGTCAGTCTACCAGAGATCAACATTGCTCCCGGCGGCCGCGCAGGCGAAGGCCGCTTGCGTGTCAAGGCGTTGGAGGAAACAACCAGCGCCGCCACAGTGCGTGATTATCTTCCCGGCGATAGCCTACGCCTGATCCATTGGCCGACCTCGGCGCGTCAGAACGAATTGTTCGTGCGTACTTTTGAAACGACACCTTCCAGTGACTGGTGGATTTTCCTCGACCTGGATAAACATGTGCAGGTAGGTGAGGGGGAAGATTCAACCATGGAACATGCCATTATCCTGGCGGCCTCGCTGGCAAACCGCGGCTTACAAGGCGGACAATCGGTCGGTTTAGTGATGCACGGTCGGGAATTGGTGTGGCTGCCACCCAGTCTGGGTGACGATCATCGCTGGGAAATTCTACGCAACTTGGCTTTGGTGGAGGCCGGAGCGTACTCGCTGGCGGAATTGTTAGAAAGTGCCCGCCCATCGCTCAGACACCGCAGCAGTGTGATCCTGATCACGCCATCCACCCAGGGGGATTGGCTGAACACGGCGGCGCTGTTCACCCGTAAGGGGATCGTGCCCACCGTACTGTTGCTCGATCCGGTTGCCTTTGGCGGTGATGGCAATCCAAAAGGCATGCTGGCTTCGATTGCGGCGTTGGGATTGGGCTACCATGTCATTACACCACAATTATTGGATAATCAGGAAATACGCCCTGGCGGAAAAGGTAAATTCGAGGTGCGGGTTACGCCGTTAGGGCGGGCCATCGTAGAGCGGCAGTGGGCCGAGCAGCCCTGGAAGGAGCTGGCCTGATGGCGCTCATGGAGCACCCGATCTTGCGCGCCATCACCTGGGGAGTCCGCTGGATTGGCCTTTCGACTGTTTTTACCCTGCTGCTGGTTGCGGCCTTGATCGGCAATCTGATTTTCGGGCTTGCCAATGTGACCGAGGGTATCCAGGCCAACCTTTTGCTGCCTTTTGGGTTGATCGCATTGATATTGTCCTGGCTATTGGCGCGTTCTTCCTGGCCGGATTGGCCGGCGATTTTGGCTGGCTTGTTTGGCGGTGTAGTGCTGCTCTTCCTGCAAATTGGCAAGCTGTATGATGAGATTTTACGGACGTGCTGGCAGGTATTGGTTTGGGGAGGACAGTTCCTGGACTGGTTGTGGAATCGAGCGACCTGGTTCCTGGATAAACCACAATCAAATTTTCCCAATGCGGAAGGATTGGCAGCAGAAGTGGATGGATTAGTGTCTGGCGTTCAAGTCATGGCCGGACGGCTGGTCGGCTGGGTGCAAAGGTTGGTCAATGGACATCCCAGCTTCGACCCGGTTTCAACGGCCTTGTTCTGGGGCCTGATCTTCTGGATAGTGATCTTCTGGTTGGCTTGGATGCTGCGCAGGTATGAGCGTCCCTTCCTGGCAGTTTTGCCTTTGTTGAGTTTGCAGGCCGCGGTGTTTGCATACGCCGGGGCGGATTTTTCGCAGCTTTCGTATGCGCTGGCATTGATTTTCCTCCTGATCGCCTATGTGCGTTTCGACCTGCGCCAACGGCAGTGGGACCGGTTCAAAATCGATTACGCTCAGGCAATCCGTTTCGATGTGATCTTCACCAGCGTAGTCTTGATTGCCATCTTGGTTTTGGCAGCCAGTCTGGCGCCTTCGCTTTCGATCAAAAAGATCGTCGATGCGTTCCGTGAGATGGCCAATGAACGCATTCAAGAGGAAGAATTCACCGAATCATTGGGGCTGGAACCGGCTTACGTTCCCGAACAGCGTGATGTGTTTGATGACCGCCGTCGGGGCGGGATGCCCAGCTCCCATTTATTGGGTGGAAGTCTGGAATTGTCGGAAGAAGTCTTCTTTGTGGTCAGCGTGCGCGAACCGCGCGATTGGCTGGTTGGTTTCAATCCCTTCGACCAGGAAGAAATCCCGCGTTATTACTGGCGTGGCCTGACCTACGATATTTACAACGGCCACGGGTGGCAGACCGGTCAGACTCAGCGCCGGGAATATCAGGCTGGGGAGCAGATTGTTTCGCCCGAACAAGAGAATTATCAATTGCTGCGCCAGGAAGTCCACGTCATGAATGACGAGACCAACCTGTTGTATGTCGCCGGTGAATTGGTGACTGCCGATTTGGATTACCGCGTGGCCTGGCGTTCCAATCCCGAACTACCCAATGCCGTGGACGCGTTTGGTGCAACCATCCAGGGTGATACTTACCGCGTGGACTCGCTGGTGCCGGTATATTCTGTCCAGGCGTTGCAAGTAGCCGGGGAGGCGTATCCTCAATGGGTGAGCGCCCGCTATTTGGCCTTGCCGGAAGGTATCCCGCAACGGGTATACAATCTGGCTTATGAGTTGACGGCTACCGCAGCAACGCCTTTCGACCGGGCTGCCGCCATTGAAGCCTATTTACGGACCAACTATCCATACACGCTGGAGGTTCCTCTGCCGCCCAGTGACCAGGATGTAGTCGACTATTTCTTGTTCGATCTGCAAGAAGGTTATTGTGATTATTACGCCACTTCGATGGTTGTGCTGGCACGCGCCGCTGGTGTCCCGGCGCGTATGGTGAGTGGTTTTGTTTCCGGCGGCTATGATGTGCAAAATGATCGCTTCGTGGTGACTCAATCTCTGGCGCATTCCTGGGTGGAGGTCTATTTCCCGGGTTATGGCTGGGTGGAGTTCGAACCCACCGCTGGGCGGCGCGGAATCCCGCGGCCGGGTTCGCTGACTACGACAGCCTACATGCTTGAAGATGAACCACTTGAAGACATCACTTTGCATCGTACGCGCACGAACTGGGCGATTACCGGGATCAGTATTGTGGTCGCGTACCTGCTATTCTTTTGGCTGTACCAATTGTGGTCGTTTGCAGACCGCTGGCGCTTGCGGCGGCTGACCCCAGAAATGGCGGTTGTCAATATCTACCAGCGTCTTTACCGGCATGCCCGCCATTTAAAGATTTTGCCTAAAATGGGCGCGACACCGCTGGAATTTGCAGATGCTCTTGAAGACCGCCTGGAAGCATTGAAAGCACGCATGCCGCGCATTAAGGGCTTGGGTGAGGCTGAAGAACAGATCGATTGGTTGACGGATATGTACACGCGTGCAATCTACAGTGAGAAGGGTTCTGACAAGGCTGAACAGAAGGAAGCTATCCGGACCTGGTGGCAACTGCGCAGGCGCATGTGGCTGGCGCGGATCGTGAATCGTTTCGCGCGTTGAGTTCTTACGGAACGCTCATTTGTGAATTGGCGGATTGGTGGGGGATGTGTTAAACTTGACGTTCGTGAATTAAAAACCGTGAGGCTGAATCGTGATGCGAAAACCGTAAATCGAACCAGAAAGTGTTTTCGATTGGCTTCATGTATCTCGATTCTCGGATAGCGGATTTCGTTTTTTATAGGTATTGATATGGATAAAAAAGCATTTCATCTAATTTCCCTCGGTTGTTCCAAGAACACGGTCGATTCTGAATCGATGGCGCAATTGCTGTGGAATTCGGGTTTCAAGGCAACGGTCGATCCGACCGATGCGGGTGTGTTGATCGTCAACACCTGTGGCTTCATTGGCCCGGCCAAAGAAGAATCCTATACCGTGCTGGGCGAACTGGCGGAAGCGAAACAACCCGGCCAACTGCTGATTGCGGCAGGCTGCTTGACGCAGCGCTATGGTGCGGAAGTCGTGCAGCGTGTACCGAGCATCGATGGTGTGCTGGGAACGCGGCGTTGGATGGATATCGTCAGTGTGGTGCAGCGCCTGCGTGCCCAACCGCATCCTGAACCGTTGTATCATTTGCCGGAAGCGCCAACTGTCGGCGCGGATGAAAACGGTGCGCTGCGTGTAGCCGTACAGGGTCCCAGCGCTTATATCAAGGTGGCTGATGGCTGTCGCCGCCCATGCGCTTTCTGTGCCATTCCATTAATTAAGGGGACTGCGGTTAGCCGACCGGTCGAGTTGATTCTGAATGAAGCGCGCATTTTGCGGGATAACGGTGTGCGTGAACTGATTTTGGTTGCACAGGATACCACCGATTATGGTCATGATTTGGGTGTCAAGAACGGGTTGGCGCACTTACTGAAGGAACTGGTCGGTGTAGTGCCAGACGTGGATTGGATTCGGGTGATGTATTCCTATCCCGGCTATGTGACCGATGAATTGATCGAAACCATCGCCAATCACGATCAATTGATCCCCTATCTGGATATGCCATTGCAGCATGCCCATCCGGCCACACTCAAGCGTATGCGCCGACCGGCCAATATGGATTGGGTCTATCGCACCTTAGAGAAGATGCGCACCACGATGCCCGATCTGGCCTTGCGCACGACTTTCATTGTGGGCTATCCTGGCGAGACCGAGCAAGAATTTCAGACGTTAATGGATTTCGTTGCGGAAATGCGCTTCGACCGTGTGGGGGCATTTACTTTCTCCTTCGAACCGGGCACGAGCAGCGAGCCGTTGGGCGACCCGGTGCCGGAAGCGGTCAAGCTGGAGCGCCAGGCGCGCTTGATGACCCTTCAACAGGGTATCTCTTTGGAGAACAACCAGGCCCAGGTCGGCAAAACGTTGGATGTTCTGATCGAGGGACACGGCGAGATCGAAGATTCGGATGAGTTGATCGCCATTGGACGTTCCTACCGTGATGCGCCGGAGATCGATGGCCTGGTGATCGTCGAAGGCCAGCCGCCGGTAGGTGAGTTGGCGCCGGTGCGCATCAATGGCGCGATGACCTACGATCTGACCGGCGTCGTCGAGACCGGCCAAACCGTGATCACGATGGACGATTTGGAGATCAGCACCAAGTAAGCCATACTGGACCGAAGAATTCTTGAGGAGGAGTTTGATGGTTACCCCTGCCACCGAATTGAAACGCCGGCAACTGCTGGCGTACATAGAGAGCGAACTCAAGCTGCACGCCGCCGTCAAAGGTATAGTTGCGATTGGCAGTTTGGCAACTGGTCTGGCACGCCCGGATTCGGATATCGACTGTATTGCTTTCCTCGATCCATACAACGATTACATCCTCCCAGCGGAGTTCATCTGGCTGCCGGAGGACAAAAGCTATCACAGCATCTTTATAGAAGATGAAGCGACCCAAGCACGCGGGTATCCACTCGATTTTCTGCGCGTGGATTTGCGGATCTGGACTGCACCCGGTTTTTCGTGGCCGGAAGGTCGCAAGGCGGAACTGGCGAATGGGTGGATTGCCTATGATCGCGATGGCATGATCTCCGAATTGATCGCACAACACACCAATTATGCTGATGATTTACGCATTACGCGCCTGGATGAAGCAGTCACCTGGCTGGACCAGCACCTGTATGAGGGCGGCCCGGATAAACGTTGGGATTCGCTTGGACCGATGATTGCACACGATCGCTTGCAGGCGGCTTATCAATATCTGGTGCAGGCTCTGTTCGCCCTCAATCGCCGTTGGCTGCCCTGGCGCAACCGCCAGATGTCGGCATTGCTGCAATTACCGTGGCTGCCGCAGGGTTTCTCCGAGCGCGTGCAATCCGCGGTGCAGGCCCGGAGCTTTGATAAGTCTGGCTATGACCAACGTGTGGCGGCGTTGCGTTCCTTGTTCGCAGATGTGCAGGCCAAATGCGCCCAGGAAGGCATTTATAAAGAAGACCCGATTGGAGAAGCCTTCATGCGCAGCAATCAAGAGCCGGGTCGATCCTGGAATATGGATGCATGGAATCGTGAACATCGTAAATTGTTTGGTTAGCTGCTATTCCTATTCACAAGTTGATTTCAGTTTGCCCCTAAGATTTTCTTCACTTATAATCTTGGAGGAAGTCTGAATTTAAAGCACAGTATGGCGGTCAACGATGGTGAATGGAGAGATTGGGCGATATCAAATCAAGCGGGAATTGGGGCGCGGCGGAATGGCGACGGTCTATCTGGCCCACGATCCGCGTTTTGGGCGCAATGTCGCCCTGAAAGTCCTTCCCAGCAACTTCACGCACGACCCATCTTTCCGTGGGCGCTTCGAGCGTGAAGCGCGTACCATTGCCCAACTCGAACACCCGGCCATCGTTCCGGTCTATGATTATGGGGAACATGAAGGCCAACCCTATCTGGTCATGCGTTATATGCCGGGTGGCTCGCTGCAAGACCTGCTCTCAGCAAAAGAAATCTCTTTATCAAAAACGGTTGAGATTTGCCGCCGGATCGCCGAAGCCTTGCACATCGCCCACCAGAAGGGGATAGTGCATAGAGACCTGAAGCCAGGCAATATCCTCTTTGATGAATATGGCAATGCTTATCTGGCCGATTTTGGGATCGTCAAACTGGTGGAGGGCACGTCAACCTACACCGGCAGTGGCGTGGTCGGAACACCGGCCTATATGAGTCCCGAACAGGCTAAGGGCGAAGGTAAGATCGATGGCCGCAGCGATATTTACGCTTTGGGGGTGTTGTTCTTTTATATGGCGACCGGTAGACAGCCTTATGAATCGGATACGCCGATGCGCATTATCATGCAGCACATCCTCGAACCGATCCCGGACCCGCTCGACGTAAAACCTGACCTGTCTCCCCAGGCAGTTGATGTCATAATGCACTCGATGGCAAAAGACCCCGACGAACGCTATCAAACCACCCTGGAGATGGTGGCGGCTTTCGACCAGATCACGGCCAAGCAAGATACCGAGAAAATCACGGCGATAGAAGCGCCGGTGGAGCCGCCATTGCCGGAGGCGTTTCCGATTGGTGGCGAAGATGAGCCGACCAACGAGTTCTACGGACCGGAACGGGAGCGAAAAGGTGTAAACTGGGCCCGTTTGGGGTTCGGTGCGCTGTTCGTGCTGCTTGGCGTTGGCATTATTGGGAGCGCGATTTGGGGGGTAGCGCAGTTAGGGAATCGGAACGGGACACAAGAAACGACCCCGACGAAGGAAGTGGTTGCTCTGGTGAATGATATAACGCCGGAACCTAGCCCATTGGCGGCGGTAGAAGATGTAGAACCGGTGACCATCCGTTGGTACGTTGGCCTCAGTTCGCTCTCCGGCCTGGATGGGGGCGCGTTCGAGCAAGATTTTGTGGCGGCATTCAATGCTCAGCATGGGGATCGTTTCCAGTTGGAATTGGAGGTCGTCGATTCTTCGGAAGCTTACGCCCGGTTGCAGTCTGAGATCGATGACGGCCAGGTTCCCAACATCATTGGGCCGGTGGGGATTCCCGGTCTGGCTGCTTTCAAAGATTCTCTGCTTGACCTCACCCCTTACATCTGGGAGGCGGGCTATGACCTGTCGGACTTCGATCCCGCGCAGATAGAAGTTTACGAATTGACCGGGCATGGGCAGGTGAGTTTGCCTTTCAGTGCGTTTCCTTCGGGTTTGTGGTACAACCAGGCGCTCTTTGACGAAGCTGGCCTGGCCTATCCGCCGCAGCAATGGGGCGCACCTTACGCCGACGGTGATATCTGGGATTGGGATAAGCTGCGGGAAATGGCAATGCTGCTGACCATAGACGCTAACGGTAGGCCGGCGGGTAGTTCGGGCTTCGATCCGGCCGATATCGTCCAGTTCGGTTTCGACATCCAGAGTACCCACGCGCGTGGCCAGGCGACTTATTTTGGGGCTGGTTCTTTCGTTGATGCGGATGGTACTGCCACGTTGCCTGCCGATTGGGCAGATGCCTTCCGTTGGTATTATGATGCGATGTGGACGGATCATTTCATGCCCACAGACGCATACCGCAGCAGTGACTTGTTTTTGCAGGGTAACACATTTGGTTCTGGAAAGATTGCTATGTCCCCACAGCATTTGTGGTATACGTGCTGTGTTGGTGAGGTCGATTGGAACGTGGCCGCCATCCCGGCTTATCGCGGTGAGGCCACTGCCAAGTTGCACGTGTTGTCATTCGGGATCATGCAGGATAGCGCGAACCCGGATGCCGCCTGGGAGGTGCTGCAACTCTTTTTAGGAGAACATGCCGCTGAACTACTGGCGGCATATGGCGGTGTGCCTGCCCGGCAAAGCTTGCAGGCGGATTATCTGGAGCAGATGAGTGCGGCGTATCCGGGGGTGGATTTTAGCGTTTTCGTCGATGGGTTGGCTTATGCCGACATCCCCAACCACGAATTGCGCCTGTCCAATCACACTGCGGCGACCGCGCGCATCGATGCCTTCCAGAATTTGTATCAAAGTACGCCAGACCTCGATCTGGACGCCGAGTTGGAAAATCTGGTGCTCGACCTGAATGAGATCTTCCAAGGCACGGAGTAAGTGCTTTTGATTGAATTTGCGCGTATAATTGGGGGTAAAATCAACCCTCGCCTTTTCCTTATGGCGAATAAAAATAAAGGACCTATGTTAAATCCCAATAATCCCGAATTGAAATTCGCGCTGGCGGCTGTCCGCCAGGCTGCCTTGCTCGTCAAACATATCCAGGCCGAGATGGTTTCTCCGGCACTGACCAAGGATGACCGCTCACCGGTTACGGTGGCCGACTTTGCCGCTCAAGCGGCAGTTGCACGCGCTTTGGCAGAAACCTTCCCCAATGACCCCATGGTCGGTGAAGAAAGCTCGGGCGCTCTGCAAACACCCGAAGAGGCCGAGACTCTGGATCGTATCACCGCTTTCGTCAGCGAGGTATGCCCGGATGCTGACCAGGAAACGGTCTGTAAGTGGATCGATTACGGTGCGGCCGAACCGGCGCAGCGTTTCTGGACGCTCGACCCAATCGACGGCACCAAGGGCTTCCTGCGCGGTCAGCAGTACGCGGTAGCGTTTGCTATGCTGGTCGATGGGCAGGTGCAGCTTGGTGTATTGGGTTGCCCGAACCTGACCGATGGTTACAAACAGGAGATTGGCGGGCCGGGATCGCTGCTGGTGGCTGTACGTGGTGAAGGTGCCTGGACGACACCATTGACCGGTGCAGAGGATTTCAAGCAAATCCACGTTTCCGAGCGCAGTGATCCGGCGATGGCGCGTTTCTTGCGCTCGTTCGAAGCCGGACATACCAACGTCAGCCAGCTCGACTTGATTGCCGATGAGATGGGCGTGGCGGCGGAGCCGGTGCGTCTGGACAGCCAGGCCAAGTACGCCATCCTGGCGGCTGGAGCCGGAGACCTGATCTTCCGCCTGATCTCTTCCAAGATGCCGGATTATAAAGAAAAGATTTGGGACCAGGCAGCGGGTTCGATCATCGCTGAAGAGGCCGGCGGCAAGGTGACTGATCTGGACGGCAAGCCGCTCGACTTCACGCAAGGGCGCATGCTGCTCAACAACCGTGGTATATTGGCTTCCAACAGCCATTTACACGCCGCAGCGTTGAAGACTCTCAAGGCAGTGGGAGCGTAGGGGTGCAAATTGCAAATTAGAGATTGCAGGATGCAAGCTGCAAAGTGGGGGCAGAAATGTCCCTTCGTTTTTAGTTATTTTATAGCCGAAGTTTAATGTGCTCTAATTTGCGATCTGCAATATGTAATTTCTAATTTTTTTGTCCTGCATCTTTTCTATGACGCGCATTGATAAAATTGCTTTCGTCCTAAGTTTAATAGCTGTTATTGCTGCCTATCTGGTGGCCGACCGGGTATTCGAGCGTATGCCGCACCTGGAAGATGAGATTGCTTTCGTGTGGCAGGCGCAGGTTTCGGCACGCGGCGACCTGACCGTGCCTTCTCCGCCGGAAGAAGATAGTTTCACAGTTGGTTTTGTGATCGATAAGGACGGGCGGCGTTTCGGTAAATACCCGTTGGGGTGGCCGGCACTGCTTTCAATTGGCCTGCGCCTGGGATTGCGGGCCTGGGTCAACCCGTTGTTGGCCGGATTGGGCGTGTGGCTGACCTACCGGCTGGTTAAACGCCTGACCAGTGAAATCGTGGCCTTGTTGGCGGCCGGGCTGACGCTGACCTCGCCTTTCTTTCTGATCAATTCAGGTTCCTTGCTTTCGCATCCATTCGGACTGGTGCTTAGCACGGCTTTTGTGCTGGCCTGGGTGGACAACTTTTTATTGTCGCGTCAAAAGAAAAATTGGCTGCCGACCATCGTGGCCGGGCTGGCGTTGGGGTGTTTGCTGATCACACGCCCGTTCACGGCTTTTGGTGTGGCGCTGCCCTTTGGATTACATGGAGTATATCTGCTCGTGCGCGGCGATAAGCAAACCCGCCTGCGGGTGCTGACCGT
>JAFGRA010000069.1 GCA_016935415.1 Anaerolineales bacterium | reverse complement strand
GTCGACATGATGCCGCCGCCCTTGGCCGCCGTGATCGTATTGGTAATCATCGCCTGGGTCGCCCCGATTGCCTCATCCATCGCCCCTGTCGAGACCACCTGGCAGCGCCTGACCGAACCCTGGCTGGAAGTGCGTGAGGACCTCGGCCGGGCTTTCAAGTCTTTGAAGGCCACGGTCGGCGTCTACAGTGACTCTTTCGGCGACAGTCTGGCCTTGGGGCAGGGCAACCCACTGAGCGACCAGATTGTGTTCACTGTGGAAACGCCGGTGCGTGAAAACGACACCATCCGTTTCTACTGGCGGGCGCGCGTCTACGACACCTACCTCAATAACGGCTGGCACAGCAAGGACTGGGCCACAACTGAAGTAACCCCTAACGAATTCGATATCACCCTGCCGGAGTACGAAGGACGTTGGGAAGCTTCCTTCGCCTTCGATTCGAATATCCCAATGGGCAACCTGCACGTGGTCTCCCAACCGGAATGGGTCAGCCGCCCGGTCGAACTGACCTACCAGCCTTTTGGAACCAGCCTGGCGGACATTCAGGTCGTGCACGGGCAACGCAACTTGCTGCCCGGTGAAAAGTACGAAGTGCGCGCCCAGGTTACCAATGCGACCGAGGAAGAATTGCGCAATGCCGGCACCGAGTACCCGGATTGGGTAATCAATAATTATCTCCAGGTGCCAGATAGTATCCCGCCCCGCGTGCACAACCTGGCCCGTGAAATTGTGGCAGACGAAACCAATGTATACGACGCCGTCAACGCCATAACCCAATACCTGCGCGAAAACGTCGAATATCAAGACGCCCTGCCGCCGATCCCCGAAGAGCGTGAAGCCGTCGATTGGATCTTGTTCGATTACCAGAAAGCCTTCTGTAATTACTACGCCACCACCGAAATCATCTTACTGCGCTCGCTGGGCATCCCGACCCGCATGGCCGTCGGCTATGCGCAGGGAATCCGCACACCGATTTTCGCTGAAGGCAGCGCCAACATCCCCATTCCCGGGGAAGAAGAAGGCACCAGTGCGATTGGCGAGCTGTACGATGTGCGTCAGAGCGACCTGCACGCCTGGCCGGAAGTCTACTTCCCCGGCATCGGCTGGGTGGAGTTCGAGCCAACCGGCAACCAGTTCCCGATCCAGCGTATCGAGAGCGAAACCCCGGTCGATGTGAGTCAATTCGGCAATCCCTTCGTGGGCAACTTACCCTTCGATGATGAATCCCAAGGGCCAACCCAACCCGAGAATTTCGATCCTGCCAGTGAACCACCCGCCGCGGCGGGCAACCAGCCCAATATCTGGCTGGTTGCCGGGCTGATCGTTTTGGGCCTTGCCCTGATCGCCGTCCCAACCGGCTACTATCTGCGCAAACGCAAGGACCGGGAAATCCGCCCCTTGCCGCTGATGATCGAACACGGTCTCATCCGCTTTAACATCACCCCGCCGATGGCGCTGCGGCGTTGGGCATTCTACACCGCCCTATCCCCGATAGAGCGCGCTTACCTGCAGATCAACCAGGCGCTCACCCGCTTGGACGCGCCCCCCAATCCTTATGATACCCCGGCCGAACGCGCCGACCGCCTGGCCGACATCCTGCCCAACCTGAAAGACCAGATCATCCTGCTGGGCAGCGAATACCAGCACACGACTTACGGGCGGCAGTTCTCCCAAATGGAAGACGTGCTCGAGGCCGGGAAGTTGATCCGCAATGTCTCCTGGATCGAGAAGTTCCGGCGTTGGTTTGCCCGCTTCCAGGAACCGCCGCACCCCTCCAATAACGGCGCAATCTAAGCGCCAAACCACAGCAAAACTACATCTAAGCCACCCTGTCCACAAAACGCGGGCAGGGCGGTTTAGCATTCAACGGAGGATTTTGTAAGTCTTCTGCAACCATTCGAGTGCTTTTTTCGTGTAAAATACCATCAGAGCTAACGATGAATTCCTGACGCGCAACCCGCATGGGGAGGCAGGCTAATTGATGTATAAAGAACCGAACACGACCGTAACACCCCCGCTCGACACCCAGATCCTCAGGCTCAGCCGCCTGGCCGACAACATCAAAGAGATACTCAATACCAGCCAGACGACCTTCGCCCTACCGCAAGGCGCGATGGAAGGCTTGTCACAACTGGCGGGCAGCCTTACCCGGCTCAGCCGGCAGATCGCCCAGCAGGAAGAGGAACGCACCAACCTGCTGGCCCTGGCGGACATCGGCCAGGTGATCAACTCCTCGCTCGAACCGAACGAGGTACTGCGCATCGTGATGGACACCATCGTGCGCCTGACCGGCGCGGAACGCGGCTTCCTGATGCTCAAAGACGAAGACGGCGAACTCTCTTTCCGCGTGGCCCGCAACTGGGAACAGGAAACGCTCGACCCTTCGGAATTCGCCATCAGCCGCACGATCGTCAACCGCGTGGCAATGGAAGGCCAGGCGCTACTAACCACCAATGCGCAGGAAGACCCGCGCTTCGGCGGCCAGGAAAGCATCGTAGCCTACAATCTACGCTCGATCCTATGTGTACCGCTCAAGATGAAAGATCAAGTCACCGGCGTGATCTACGCCGACAACCGTGTGCGCACTGGCCTATTCACCGAGACCGAGCGCGACCTGCTGACCGCCTTTGGCAATCAGGCCGCCGTCGCCATTGAAAACGCGCGCTTGTTCGAATCTGTGCGCCTCACCCTGGCCGAAGTGACCGAATTGAAGAATTTGATGGACAACGTGTTCGCCTCTATCGCCAGCGGTGTGATCACCGCCGACATCGAAGACAAGATCACGCTCTGCAACCGGGCAGCCGAATCTATCCTGGGGCAGCGCTCGAATGATTTGGTCGGCAACAGCCTGAATGAAATGCTGAACCCCTTGGCCCAAGACTTATTCCCGCATATCAACACCGTGCGCCAGACCGATGAGGCCGTGATCGGGTTGGAAGTCAGTCCAATGCTGCCCAATAAGGGCATCGTCGACTTGCGCTTCAACCTCTCCCCGCTCAAAGATGCCGCCCAGCATACCCAGGGTGTTGCCATCGTGCTGGATGACCTGACCGAACGTAAGCGCCTGGAGGCCCAACGCCGTCTGTTCGAGAAGATGGTCTCTCCGGCAGTCATCAACCAACTCGACCCGGACAAGGTCGCCCTGGGCGGCAAACGCATGGACATCACCTGCCTTTTCGCCGACATCCGCGGCTTCACCAGCTACAGCGAAAAACTCGCCCCGGAAGAACTGGTTTCGATATTGAACCAATACCTGGCCGTCTCCGCCGACGCCGTACTGGCCCAGGAGGGCACGATCGACAAATTCATGGGCGATGCCATCATGGCCTGGTTCAATGCCCCCATCCCCCAGCCCGACCACACCTTGCGCGCCGTGCACGCCGCCCTGGGTATCCGCGATGCCATCAACCAACTGCACCAGGAACTCCCCCCCGATGCGCACCTCTCCTTTGGAGTCGGCATCCACTACGGTAACGCCGTGTTGGGGTTGGTAGGCACGGAAAAACGCCTGGACTACACTGCCATCGGCGACAGCGTGAACACCGCCAAACGCATCCAGGAGAACTCCGAACCGAGCCAGATTTTGATTAGCAAAGAAGCCTTCGCCCAGGTAAAAGACCAGGTGGAGATCAAGGAAGTCGAACCAGTCATTGCCAAGGGCAAGAGCCAACCGGTCGAGGTGTACGAAATTTTGGGGTTGAAGTAATCCGGGTTGAATTTAATTTATATTAAATTCTAGGGGAGGGTGCAGAACGAGTTCTGGAAGACCCTCCCTTACGTGATTCAAACAAGCATTCACATCCTCTTTTTTACGCTTGGAGATTCGACAACCAAGAGACACGTAGGGACAGGGACAACCTG
Source organism: Anaerolineales bacterium (assembly GCA_016935415.1). Taxonomy (GTDB): domain Bacteria; phylum Chloroflexota; class Anaerolineae; order Anaerolineales; family UBA11579; genus JAFGRA01. Next base: position 9,810 of record JAFGRA010000069.1, on the reverse strand, counting down.
CGGTTGTTAGAAACCTGTCCCTGCCCATCAAAAAACGCCTCCCGAGTTGGGAGGCGTTTTGAGTCTATATTGATTTGAAGGTCTAGATCGTCTCTTCCTGGCGAGAGTTCAGCCAGCGGTAGAGTTCGATCCCAGCACCGATCAGCAGCAGCAAGACTGCGATGGCTACACAGGCCCACACGAACGGCGGGATACCTCCCTCGCCGCCGCCACCAAACAGGCCGCCGCCACCTTCACCTTCAGCAGCTTCCACGGTTGCGGTTTCCGCTTCTTCCGGTGACAGCGTATCGGTTGCCAGACCAAACGGCGTCAGTGTGGGTGTGCCGTCACCGCTGCCATCCCCATCGCCAAACGGCGTCAGTGTGGCCGTAATCGCGCCTACCAAGCCAGTCGCAGTTGGAGAAGTCGTCGCCGTACTCAGATTGAGGCCAAAGGTTGGCGTCGACGTTGCACCCGAGAAGCCGAAGGGTGTCCGGGTTGCGGTCGGCGGTGTACCGGTAACCGAACTTGTACCACCGGTTGGGGTTGCCGTTGGCGGCGTGCCCGTTACCGTGCGGGTTGGCGTGAGCGTGCGGGTTGAGGTAGAAACGGCACCTACTGGTGTGCGCGTGCGCGTCCGAGTTGGGGTGCGTGTGCGGGTTGGGGTGCGCGTGCGGGTTGGCGTATTGGTGCGGGTCGGGGTAACCGTGCGAGTCGGGGTGAGGGTTACCGTTGCCGTTGCCGTAGCTGTAGGCGTCGGCGTAGCAACTTGCGGCCCAAGCAAGCGGCAATTGGAGAATTCCGAGGTATCGCCGATATCGGGCGGGTTGGCACCAGCCGAAGCCAGGCGGGCGGTACCAACTACATAATCACCTTCCGTGGTGGTTACACCTAGGAAGTCGGCAAAACTGGCATTCCCGTTGCTATCGGTGGTCACGTTGAGCGAGCCGAGGTATACCTCACCCTGGCGGGTGCAGGTCGGATTGGAATAGAATTCCAAGACGAAGTCACTATCGGGTGTAGAGTTGAAGCTGCCTTCAACGTAGGTGGACCCAGCACCGGCCTGGCTGATCACCGGATAGTTCTGGTAGTTGTTGGGGCCGATATCCGGGTCGTCATTATCATTGCTGTCGATACCGTTGCCGCCCAGGTCGATGCCCAGGCCGAAGTTGCCGAAGATCGCATTGCCGGTGATGGCGTTGCCATCCCCCAGCGTGACCCGCACGCCGTTGTTGGTATTGTAGGCAATCGTATTAGGCTCACCTGCTGCGGTGCCGCCGACCGTATTGCCATAGGCGTTGTTGATGTGGATACCGTTACCCCCATTGGGGCGTGGGCTGGTTCCATCCGCCTGCACACCAATCAGGTTGCCCTGGATGGTGTTATTCAAAGCGTTGGCACCGCCCGAAAGCTCGATACCATCTTCATTGTTGCCCGAAACTAAATTGTCCAGAATCTGGTTGTTGGGCGCACCGTTGATAATGATACCGTCGGCCGAGTTGCCGACATCGTTCGCACCGGTCACGTCAGTACCAACGTAGTTATTCTGCACCGTGTTGTTGTTCGCCCCGGAACCACTGATGTAAATCCCATTGGTATTGCCGGAAACCAGGTTACCATCTTCGGGGTCCGATCCACCGATGGTGTTCACATTGACGTTGCTCAGGATAATCCCAGTCTGGTTGCCGGTACCGGCAGAAGAGGTTCCAATGTAATTGGTGCCGATGAAACAGGTCTGAACAGTATTGTTACCATTATTGGTGAACATGACGGCCGTACCATTGGAGAAACGGTTGATCGCCAGTCCGCGCACCGTACTGTCACCGGCGGTGATGTTCAGGCCTACCTCGTTCGGAATATTGTTACCACTTAACACAACTGCCATCGTGCCATCGGCGTAATCCGGTTCAGTGGTACCATCGATCACGACCGGGTAATTGATCACCGGCAAGAAGGTGGCCGGAGCAATCGTGTGCGGTCCGGCTCCAGGAATATTGAAAGCGACCGTGTAAGGGCTGGAATCGGCCAGAGCATTGATCTCTTCGATCGCAGCCCGCAGCGTACATTCACCAGGCGTCGCGGTTTCACAAATACCATCGCCGAGATTATTATCCCCGGCATCACCAGCATTATTGACCACGAACGTGCCCACCGTGGGCGGGCCACCGGCGTTGACGATCAGCGAAGCCAGCGAGAATTCAGAAGTATTGGTCAGGCCGCCGCTGTCACGGGTCGTTGTCGCCGTAATGAACTGCCCGACCGAGACCGCCCCGGTGCCGACCGTATGGCTGAAATTGACCGGCACGCCGGAGGAGGTTACGGTGATCGAGGTCAGATAAATCTCACCTTCGCCATAACCGGAACCATCCGGGGTATTGTTGACGTAGAATTCAATTAAGTAAGTACCGTTCTGCGTGTCCAAGGTACCTTCAAGCGTCAATTCATTGGTATCCGAGTCGAAGGTCGTCGTGGTTAAAATGGGATAGTTCTGGAGCGTATTTGCGCCGGCATCACCATCACCAGCATCATTGGCGGCAACACCATTTGCACCGAGATCGATCCCCATCCCACCGTTGGAATGGATGATATTCCTGACTACCGGAATACCGCTGCCAGTAGGAATAGCAACGCCGTCGTCGCCATTGAAGGCAATCGTATTGCCGTTGCCCGGGGTGCCATCACCGACGGAGTTGTTGGAGGTGGCAATCGCCACACCGCGTCCATCATTGGGAAGTGAGGTGCTGCCATCGGCGGCCGTGCCAATCAAATTGTCATAAATCGTATTCCCGGTTCCCGCCGTAACCTCGACACCGTCACCGCCATTGCCGGAGATCAAGTTGCCTGCGCCGGTGAATACGGCGGGATCACCAGGATCGGGAGCGCGGCCAATCGCGTTATTAGAACCATTGATGTTAATACCATCACCACCATTGCCCAGGTCAGCTGTACCGGTAATATCCGTGCCGATATAGTTATTCTGGATGATATTGTTGCTGGCCGGACCCGACAAAGCAATCCCATCTCCTGCATTGGCGGAGATGATATTGCGCGCCGCGGTCGAATCGCCACCGATCGTGATCGAAGATGCTGCAGCCAGGGCAATACCGTTGCCACCATTGCCGACATCCGTATTACCGCTGATGTTCACACCAATGTAGTTACCCTGTACTTCTGCGCCAGATGTTGATGCGCTCGAGAAAGCCAACCCGGCACCAACATTTCCGGAAATCACATTGCGCGCCCCGCTGCTTGTACCCCCAACAACAACACCCGGAGAATTAATAATTTGAACACCAATTCCATTCGGTACGGAGGTGTTACCGGAGATGTCCAGGCCAACGATATTGCCCTGAATTTCATTGCCGGTTGAACCGACGCCATTGATGACAATCCCGATCCCATTGCCGGAAACCACATTACCTTCATTGGAACCCGTACCGCCGACTTCCGTGTTGGTGGCACCATCCACGCGGATGCCTGCCCCGGTTACGCCATTGGACGTGCTGCCATCGGTTTCTACGCCAATAAAATTGCCCTGGATAATGGTGTTACTGGTACCACCGGTGACCTCAATGCCGTCGCCATCAAAGTTACCGATCACCAGACCATAAATTTCAGTTGTGCCTGTACTGGCAACGTTTATGCCATCGCCAGCCACACCACCGCCGTCGATTTCAACCATGATCGTGCCGCGGTTGAAGTTGGTCAATGTGGTACCGTCGATAATCACCTGATCGTTAATCTGATCCAGCGGTGAGCCAAGTGTAATCAAGTAAGGCGAAGGTAGGTTCTGGAAGGTAATAATATCCTGGGCATCGAAAGCATTGGCCTCCTCGACAGCCGCGCGCAGGGTGCAGACTCCACCCGCGGTGGCACAGATGCCGTTGCCCGGATTCAAATCCGGGGCATCCCCCAGGTCGTTGACGTCAAAGGTCAGACCGACCGCACTTTCTGCCGGTTGCAGCCCCAAGACCAAAGCCAGCGCCAGCACCGTGACCAGGAAATACTTGCCCACGGTCTTCGAAAACAGCTTGCGCTTCTGATGTTCGTGATTGAGGTTCGAAAAATCGTTCATTTTAGACCTTCTTAAATGATCCATCCAGCATGATTTGTATTTCGAGCGATTTACAAACCAATTCAATAGAATCGTTGCTCTTTTTATCTAATGAGTCTATTACCATAATAGCCTTTATACATTTAAATATTAATTACAAAAATGCAAGGCGCATACAGCTAGATAGTACCATAGGTAATAAAACCACGCATTTAAAAGTATTGGGCAAAATTTTGCCCTTCAGTAACGCCAATTAACTGAAATTTGCAATATATTTTGCATTATTTCAAAAAAAGCAAGGTAATTGATAATTTTAAAAACGTTATCCGATCAACACATACGCCCTTACCCAAGAAAACGGAAACCGCTAAGATCCGTTACGGTTGCCAAAGCGTTTTTAACTACCCGGCGGCGCATACGATGCCAGCATTTGCTTCACTGGCACGAGGATCCGGCCCTCAACCGGATCGCCCACCAGGCAGGTTTCAGCCGGGCGTTTGCTTGCCAGCCAGGCCGCGTAGGCATTGGCTAACGCATTCAGTTCATCGGGATTGTAGGGCACTTCTTCAGGCAGAATGCCTTGCAAAATGCGGTAGCGCGTGACCTCTTCAAAGAAAGCCATCGGGTCGGGGATGTCCAGGCCGTGATCGTACAACACCAGTTGACGCTGCAAACGTCCTTCCAGGCCCGGCTTGGGAAAAGGCAAGCGCTCCAGCCAGACGGCATAACATACCTGGGGAACAGCTTCCAGGATTTGCAGGTCGGCTTCAGCGGTGGGATAAGGCTGATACCCGAGCGCCTCCATGCATTTGTACAGATCGAAACCCAGGCGTACCCAGGCGCGGCAGTCTTTTTCTCGGGCAGGTGTTTTGTATACCCGTAAGTTGCGTTCCCTCAGCAGATACTCGGCCAGGCGCAGGTCCTCCCCTTGTTCCCCAGCCAGTGCATCCCCCAGTTCTTCCTGCACAGACGGTTCCACCAGGCAGCCCTGATTGGGGCGCGGCGGGGCATTGAGCGCCACCACGGCCTGGTGCTGCCCTCCAATAAAGGCCAGGGTTTCCTCCACATGGCCCTGTCCCAGAGCCAATAGTTGGCGGTCTGCATCAATAGCCGCATAGGCCACATTATATTTACCGCCGGAGAGGTCAACGCCGATGTAGACGGCACGCGTAAAAAGCATCATCTTTCCAACAAATCACGTAACGGGTAGGTCTGATCGAATTCTGTCATCGTAGTTTATTAAATGTAGAGTAAAAACGAATGGAGCGCAACTGGAAGGGAGTACTTATTTCCACTTCTACAAAATAACTCCGGGGACATTCCCGGAGCTATCGAATTTCACTGTTTGTATCCTGTGTAATCAGGCCCTTATCCTGGGCACCTCATCACTGAGTACTGATCACTTTTTTTCTAAAGCTTTGAACAAAATATAACGCGGCCAGGTGAACGCCTCGAACCCGGCTTTTTCCCATACGGCCCGGCTGGCCTCATGATGCCCGCCAGAGCCTACCTTTAAAGTAAATTCCGTGGGACGGGAAGGATATTGACGCAGCGCCTGCGCCAGCCACTGGATCTGCACATCGTTGTCCCAATAATCCTGGTGGCAGGCCAGATATGCCCAAAGCGTACCCCGCATTCCCGCCAAGCGGATATAGCCCAACTCTTCTTCGCCCTGCATACAAACCCAATCTTGCGCCGGGGTACGTAAGGCCAGGTCTTTGTAATCTTCCCAGATCACATCTTTCACCCAGGCATCGCCGTGTTCCAGTTCATGCTTCAGCCATTGCGCGTAGAATGGCATCCCCTCTTTAGGATTAGGCCCCAAGGCGCGCAAATGCGCAGGCGTATCTTCCAATTCGTGTGCGCCAACGAACACATTGGTATCGAACTGTTCATCCTCGGCCCGGCGCCACCCTTCAGCCCGATAAGGTTGGAAGTCCAGCGCCTGCAAAAAAGCTTGCCCGGCTTCGTTCTGGTCGGTGACTGCCGCGCTGAGATATTGGTGCTCGTAGTTACGCGCCAATTCACTGACCCGCTCTACCAGTTGGGTAGCAAATTTCTGGCGGCGGAATTCCGGTTCCACGGCCAGGGTCTCGATATGGGTCGACTCGATGTGAGTATTCACAAACACATATCCGGCGTGTTCACCATCGGATTTGAGCACAAAGCCATCAAACGCCTTGTCATAGCGACTCGGCAGGAAGATTTTCTTGAGCAAGTATTTGCGGATTTTCCCCAAGGATTTTGGGTCGAAGGCTGGATCGACTTTTTCGAAGAACACAAAATCACGGTCGATGGCCCAGCGCACATCACGTTTGGATGCAGGGAGGATTTCAATTTTCGACATGGTTTAAGTATACCCGTTTTTTGGACGCCTTGCCCCTCCGAGCACCGCAAACTGGCGTTATAATTCCCCCTACCGAACATTTACCCGCCTACTATCTAAGGAGCGTGTTTCATATGGCTGAAGAAACCAAGTTCAAATTGACCTATGCAACCATGTTCGATCCCCCCGAAGAGCTCCATACCCGTTACGAAGCTGCCGTGGCCGAAAAAAGGGCCAACCTGGGAGCCGAGTACGGCATGATCATCAATGGCGAAGATATCTTCGCTGCTGAAAAATTTGAGGACCCCTCACCGATCGACACCGATGTGGTGCTGGGCATCTTCCAGAAGGGCGGGGCCGAACATGCCACCGCTGCCCTGGATGCCGCCCGCCAGGCCGCCGAGGGTTGGGGCAACACACCCTGGGAAGCGCGCATCGCCCTGGTGCGCAAAGCGGCCGAGATCATGGATCAACGCATTTTCGAGTTGGGCGCAGTGATCTCGCTGGAAGCGGGCAAGAACCGCTTCGAGGCGCTGGCCGACGCGGCCGAAACCAGCGACCTGATGCGCTACGCCTGCGACCAACTGGAAGAGAACAACGGCTTCGCCTACAAGATGAATCAAGACCCGCTGGTAGGCTACACCGCTACCAATTATTCGGTGCTCAAACCTTACGGCGTGTGGCTGGTGATCAGCCCGTTCAACTTCCCGGCCGCGCTGGCCGGTGGCCCGGTGGGTGCTGCGCTGGTCGCCGGGAATACGGTGGTGCTCAAACCTGCCACCGACACGCCCTGGACGGCGCGCCTGCTGGCGGAATGCTATCGCGAAGCCGGTTTCCCGCCCGGCGTGATGAACTTCGTGACCGGGCCGGGCCGCACATTAGGCCAGGCGCTGATCGATAGTCCTGAAGTCGATGGGATCACCTTTACCGGCTCGTACGACGTGGGCATGAACATCTACCGCACATTCTCACAGTTCAAGTACCCGCGCCCTACCATCTTGGAAATGGGCGGCAAGAACCCGGTGATCGTCTCCAACAGCGCCGACCTGGAACGCGCCACACAGGGCATCGTACGTTCGGCCTTCGGCAACCAGGGCCAGAAATGCTCGGCCGCTTCGCGCGTCTTCATTGAAAGGGAAGTGTACGCTGAACTGGCCGATAAGCTGGTGGCGGCGACCAAAGAGATCAAGGTTGGCGACCCCACCACGCGCGGTATCACCATGGGGCCAGTCATCAACCAGAGCGCCTACAACGATTTCAAATCCTACGCTGAAGAACTTTCCCAATCCGGTAACATCCTGGCCGGGGGTAAGGTGCGCCTGGATGACGCCATGGGCCAAGGCTATTTCTGCGAACCCACCATCGTTGGCGACCTGCCGATCGAGCACCGCCTATGGAAGCATGAAATGTTCGTTCCGATCGTGACCTTGCACCCGGTGGACAACCTGGATGAGGCCATGCAGCTTGCCAACGACGTGGACTACGGCCTGACGGCCGGGTTCTTCGGCTGCGACGAAGAGATCGATTGGTTCTTCAAGAACATCCGCGCCGGGGTGACCTATGCCAACCGCCCGCAAGGCGCCACCACCGGGGCATGGCCGGGCTACCAGCCTTTCGGCGGCTGGAAGGGTTCCGGTTCCAGCGGCAAGAACGCCGGTGGGCACCACTACCTGCAGCTCTACATGCACGAGCAAATCCACACCACCATCGAATAATCATCCGAAGGGCCGCCCTCGTTTGAGGGCGGCCCGCGAGTATCCCTATGATCAGACGTATCGGCGTTTTCCTCTTCCTGGTCAGCACCGTGATGCTGATCCTCTTCTTCATGTCGGATGTGACCGACGCCACCGATTACCGCCTGCTGCTCGTTGGTTTCCCCGGTTTTCTCCTGGGTATTTACATCATCTACCAGACTTACAAACCGCCGGAAAAACCCGAACGCTTCCGCCTGCTCAAACGCATTTTTGGCGGCCGCAGGAAAAAACGCATGGGTGATGAAGGTGGGGAAGAGTAATCACTGAAGCACTGAGTAAATTGAAAATGCTGAAAAGTACACAGTAAATTCTATGGCTATTTGCTAAACGTGATTTGAAAAAGAAGGGAAATTCACATTGGAACCAGAAAAATTTGTCGATGAACGTTATCCATTATCGGAGGTCACCGGGCGTATCATTGGGGCAGCGCACAACGTGCACAACGGCCTGGGGCCGGGGTTCCAAGAGGTGATCTACCAGCGCGCCCTGGCACTGGAATGCGACCAGCAAGGGTTGGATTTCGAGCGCGAAGTCGAGATTCCGGTGTATTACCGGGATGCGCTGGTCGGCAAGAAACGCGTCGATTTCATCATCGAAGGCGTGATGGTGGAAATCAAGGCAAAATCCGCTTTTGATGACGCGGATTTCATCCAAACGCTCTCCTACTTAAAAGCCTCTGAATACAAGATCGGGCTGTTGCTCAATTTCGGTGCTAAGAAGTTGGAGATCAAACGTTTCGCCAATTAATCACTGTAGCGCTGAATAATACTGAACACACTGAATGACGAATTGAGCGACATCATTTCTACGGTGTTTGATATTTTCCGCGGAAAAAAGAAGATTAAAGTCAGACCCTCACGTTTTTGAAACATTGAAACACCGAAGTCAGTAACCTACTAAAAAACCTCAGTGTAATCATCCTGCTTCAGTATCTCATTGATTCCAGTTCGGTGTTATCATTTCCATCAATAAATCATTAGTAAATCACATAAAGCAATAAATTTTACAATCATGAAAGAAAAAACAAATAATTATACAAAGAAACCCTATACCACCCTCCGGCGCAGCGACCGTGAAGTGACCGATGAAGCCTGGATCAAGGCTTTCCTCACGCGCAGTGCTTATGGCACGCTGGCAACCAGCGTGGACGACCAGCCTTTCCTCAACGCCGGCAACTACGTTTACGATGAAAGCCAAAACACCATCTACTTCCACCGCGCCCGCAAGGGCCGTACCAGCGAGAACCTGGCCGCCAACAACCGCGTGTGCTACATGGTCAGCGAGATGGGCCGCGTGCTGATCGGTGAATCGGCCGGGGACTTTGGCGTGGAATACAGCAGCGTAATCGTCTTTGGCCGGGTGGAGTTGGTCGAGGAAGAAGCGGAGAAATCACGCGCCCTGCAAATGCTGGTCGATAAATACGCCCCGCATCTCAAGGTCGGCGAAGATTACGAACCGGTCAGCGCCCACGACCTGAAGCGCGTCGCCGTGTACAAGATCGAGATCGAGGAATGGAGCGGCAAGCGCCGCCAGGCCGCCCCCGAACACCCCGGCTACACTTACCCCCATTTCCCGGAAGAGAGTTAAATGAAACGCTTATTGGTACTCCTGCTCTTTATTTTTTCGCTGGCCTTGTCCGGCTGCAACATGCCGCTGGCGGTCTTCGCCACCGCCACCCCTACCCCGACGATCACGGC
>JAFGRA010000068.1 GCA_016935415.1 Anaerolineales bacterium | reverse complement strand
TAGTCATGAGTTTGCCTCCTATGGTCTCGTAACCTATAGTTTGGCTTGCTCATGACTTTTTGTCAACTAGCACCATTGGTTACATACTGTCTACTTCCTACTCGACTAAATATCAGGTATACTTCCCCCGTATATGTCCGAAAATATTCGTAACTTCTGTATTATTGCCCACATCGACCATGGCAAGTCCACCCTGGCCGACCGCATGCTGCAATCAACCGGCACGATCTCCGACCGCGAGATGAAAGACCAGGTGCTGGACACCATGGACCTGGAACGCGAAAAGGGTGTGACTATCAAAGCCTCCGCCGTGCGCATGCAGTACCGCGCTCCGGACGGCCAGAGCTATGAACTCAACCTGATCGATACTCCCGGGCACGTCGACTTCGGCTACGAAGTCAGCCGGGCGCTGGCTGCCTGCGAAGGCGCCTTATTGGTGGTGGACGCCAGCCAGGGTATGGAAGCCCAGACGCTGGCAAACCTGTACCTGGCGCTCGAATCCGACCTGGAGATCATCCCGGTGATCAACAAGATCGACTTGATTTCCGCCCGCCCGGACGAAGTCGCCGAAGAGATTGAAAATCTGTTGGGCATCGACCAGGAAGAAATCATCCGCATTTCCGCCAAGGCCGGGAAGAATATCGATGCTGTCTTCGAGGCGATCGTGGCGCGCATCCCGCCGCCCAAGGGCAACCCCGACGCGCCGCTTCAGGCCATGATCTTCGATTCACACTACGATTCATATAAAGGTGTGGTGGCTTATGTGCGTTTGATCGCGGGGGCTGTCAAGCAGCAGGATGAACTGCGTCTGATGGCGACCAAGATCAACGTCAAACCAATCGAAATTGGTGTCTTTTCTCCTAACCTGGTGCCGGTCAAGAGTTTGCAGGCCGGGGAGGTGGGCTACATTGCCACCGGCCTGAAAACCGTCTCGGAATGCCGCGTCGGCGACACCGTCACCCAGAAAGACAACCCCGCCCTACAGCCGCTGCCGGGCTATCGCCAGGTCAAGCCAATGGTCTTTGCCGGGATATATCCGGTCGAGGGCGAAGACTACGATGATCTCAAAGACGCTCTGGAAAAATTGCAGCTCAACGATGCTTCGCTGGTCTACCAGCCGGAAACCTCACAGGCGCTCAACTTTGGGTTCCGCTGCGGTTTCCTGGGCATGTTCCACATGGAAATCATCCAGGAGCGCCTCGAACGCGAATACGACTTGGATATCATCGTCACCGCGCCGTCGGTAGAATATCAAGTCCTCACCAAAGAAGGTGAAGAATACTGTATCGATTCTCCGGCCGAGCTGCCCGATGAAGGCGAGATCGAGGAAATCCGCGAGCCGTGGATGGACATCCAGATCTTCACACCGACCGATTATTACGGCCCGGTGATGGAATTGGTTACCGGCAAACGCGGTATCTACACCGGTGAAGATTATCCTGCGCCCACCCGGGTGCAGCTCAATTATGAAATCCCGCTCTCCGAACTGATCGTCGATTTCTTCGACCAACTCAAATCGCGCACGCGCGGTTATGCTTCGATGGATTACCAGTTCAAGGAATATCGCACCGAAGACCTGGTCAAGCTCAATATTCTGGTCAACACGGAACCGGTCGATGCGCTGACTATGATCGTGCACCGTGATGACGCTTATCACAAAGGCCAAAGGCTGGTTTCCAAACTCAAGGAATTGATCCCGCGCCAGTTGTTCGTGGTGCCGATCCAGGCTTCAGCCGCCGGGCGTGTGATCTCGCGCGCTAACGTCAAGGCGCTGCGTAAGGATGTGCTGGCGAAGTGCTACGGCGGCGATGTCAGCCGCAAGCGCAAACTGTTGGAGAAGCAGAAGAAGGGTAAGAAACGCATGAAAATGGTGGGGAGCGTGGAAATTCCGCAAGAAGCATTTCTTGCCGTGCTAAGGTTAGGGGATGACTGAAAACGAACAAACCAATTTCTGGAAAGATTTCCGGCGCATGCTGCCCGGGCTGCTGGTCAGCGTGGTGGCGATTGCGATCTTGCTATATTTTGTCGACCTCAGTGAAGTCGTTGAGGCCCTGAAGAAAACCAATTACAGCCTGGTGCCGGTTGCGGCCGCGGTGCTGATCCTTTCTATGCTGGCGCGCTCCGTGGCCTGGCGGGCAATCTTGCAGGATAAGGTCTCGGTGGGGAAAAGCTTCTTCACGATCAGTGAAGGCTACCTGCTCAACACCGTGCTGCCCTTCCGGCTGGGTGAACTCGGCCGGGCGATGCTGTTGAGTACCACTTCCAAGGCGGGACTGACTTTCTGGGAAGTCCTGGCAACCATTCTGGTCGAACGTATTTTCGATCTGGCGCTGATGGCTACATTGTTGATCACGACCGTGCTCTTCGTAAGCGGCGCAGAATGGGCCTTGCAAGCTGCCTTATCGGTTGGTGTTCTGGTAGTGATCGGTTTCGTGGTGCTGTACCTGGTTACACGTAATCGGGAATGGGCGCTGGGTTTGTTCGAGAAGCTGTTCGGCCGCTGGCCCAAGCTGGTGGAATTTGGCCGCGATAAACTGGAATCGATCCTGGATGGCTTCAGTGCCCTGACCGATATTTCCCGGTTCCTGCGCGTGCTGCTGTGGATGCTGATCAGTTGGAGCCTCAACGTAAGTTGGTATTTTATTTTGCTGCTGGCATTCGTCCCTAAAGCCCGTTTCCTGTGGGCGGCCTTCACCGTTGGCATGACTGGGTTGGGGGTGAGTGTGCCTTCTTCCCCCGGGTCTTTGGGCGTGCTGGAAGGTTCGATCGTCTTCGGCCTGACGCGTTTCCCGGTGGATGAATCTACCGCTTTTGCGTATGCGATCCTTTCGCATGCCATCTATATTGCGGTAACCGTAACCCTGGGTATCTTTGGCCTGACGCGCGACGGCCAGTCCTTGCGGCAGGTCTACATCAACCTGCGCAACCGGAAAGACCAACCACCCCAGTAACCTCATCCATGCACATCCTCACTGCGCTGACCTACTACCGTCCCCATCATTCGGGACTGACGATCTATACCGAGCGTCTGGCGCGCGCCCTGGCAGCGCGCGGCCACCAGGTCACCGTGTTGACTTCGCAGTATGAGGATGAGTTACCGCGCCACGAGCACCTGCACGGTGTGGACGTGATCCGCCTGCCGGTACGGGCGCGTTTGAGCAAGGGTGTAATTATGCCGGGCATCCCCTTCTGGGCCTGGAAGTTGGCGCGTCAGGCCGATGTGGTACACCTGCACCTGCCGCAGTTCGACGCCGCCCCGATCTCATTGATCGCCCGCCTGTTAGGCAAGCCGGTCGTAGTGACCTATCACTGCGACTTGCTGCTGCCGCACGGCTTCATTCATAAAATTGCCAACCTGGGTTCCAATATCGCCAATCATATCACCGCCACATTGGCGAACATGATTGTTACCAATACCCAGGACTACGCCGATAATTCCGATTATCTCAGCCGCTATGCTCGCAAGGTGCGCGCCATCCCCCCGCCGGTAATCATGCCGGAGGTCAGCGCCGCCGAGGTGCAGGCTTTCCGGGAGAAATTCGGCATCCAGCCCGGTGAGTGCGTGATTGGCATGTTGGGCCGTCTGGCGGCCGAAAAAGGCGTCGAATATCTGGTTGAAGCCATGCCCAAGGTGCTCGAACAATATCCCGACGCGCGCGCCATTCATGTCGGCCAGTACCAGAACGTGATGGGTGAGGAACAATACGCTCAGAAACTGGCCCCGCTGATCGCCGACCTGGGCGCGCATTGGAAGTTTCTGGGTGTCCTGCTGTCCGGGGAGGTATCCGCTTTCTTACATGCCTGCGACGTATTGGTCGCGCCCAGCACCAACAGCACCGAATCTTTCGGCATGGTGCAGGTGGAAGCGATGACCTGCGGTACCCCGGCGATTGCCAGCGACATCCCCGGGGCGCGCCAGCCGGTGTTGATGACCAAGATGGGTGAAGTCGTCCCGGTCGCTGCCGTCGACGAATTGGCGGCGGCGATTATCAAGATTCTGGCTAATCCAGACGGATACCAGGGCGACATTCCGGCGATTACCAAACGCTTTTCGCCACAGACGATTGCCGAGGAATACGAACAACTTTTCGCCGAGATCACGGCGTGAGTGGGGCAGGAACCAGGATGCTGGTCAATACGATTTGCTTGCTTGTCAAAGGTGATCCGATTGAAAGTGTGTTGCTGGCGCGTAAAAAGCGCGGCTTTGGCGAGGGTAAGATTGTGGCGGCAGGCGGCACGGTGGAAGCGGATGAAACCGTCGTCCAGGCTGCTGCCCGCGAAATCCAGGAAGAACTCAGCGTTACGATTGAATTGGAAGATTTAGAGCGGGCCGCCCGCATCGAGTTCTATTTTCCGGGCAAACCGGAATGGAACCGTGTGGTGTTCGTATACCTGGCGCGCAAGTGGGCAGGTGAGCCGGTCGAGAGCGATGAGGTCAACCCGCAGTG